>JAFQCG010000003.1 GCA_017416535.1 Bacilli bacterium
AAATGGTAAAAAGGAAGTAATGATAACAAGTTATTGTATCTTCCCAAATAATACTGAATACAAAGAAGGACAAGAAGTAAAAGCAACAAAGAAAATGTATGAGTATGGAGGATGCATTTATCCAGAAGGAATTTTAGATAGCAATATGGTATGTGCATTTGACCATAGTCAAATTGATAAAATTTGTCATATGGGATATGAAACAGACCAACAAAAAGAACTATCAACAATCCTTAACGGAGGATATGAAATTTATAAACAAAAATATGAAAAAGAAAGTGAATAAACTTTCTTTTTTTTTGCAATTAAACTATAATAAAAAGTATAGTAGTATAGTAATAATACGGAGGAGTAGTTATGGCAAGGTATGTATATAATGCAGTATTAGTACAAAATACAATTGATACTCTACATGCCGCTGTAGATTCATTAGAAACTACAGATGAAACTGTAGAAAAAGGAATAGAAATGATTATGTATGCTAATGGTGCAGAAGTAATGGATATAGATTTTAGTCAAATCACTAATTATCATACACAAGTAGTAGAATATATTGATGCCATGACTAACGAATTAAGACGTAAAGCACAAGAAATAGAAGAATATCAAAATGCTCCATGGTACAAAAAAGTATTCTCAACAATTGGATTATCAGCATTAAAATTAATTGAAGGTTTAGGAACATTTGTAGAAAATATCGGTGATGGTGTAATTGCCATAACAGGATTTGTTGGAGGCATTTTTAGTAGTGATTTTAAAGATGCTTGTGGTGAAGCAATTAAGAAGGACATAGTAGGAGATGCCTTTGCAAATGCATATACTGATGGTTGGTTAAAAAATGTAAATAAATATAGTGCGATGTCACATGAATCAACAGGGGCAAATGTTTTTAAAGGATTTGGTGTGGCAGCCGGATATGTAGCTATAAGTTTGGTAACAGGTGGTTCCTCATTAGCAGTAGAACTAGGTGTAGAAGCAGGACTTGCCGGAATAACAGGAATTGGAGCAGGAACACAAGCAGGACTTCAAGAAGGAAAAACATATAACCAAGCCTTTGCTCAAGGAGTAAAGACAGGAGTGGTAGCTGCAGCAGGAGAAGCCGTAATGGGATATGGTATAAATAAATTAATGAGAGTTAAAGAAGTTCAAGAGGTAATCGGAAGTGCAGCAGCTTCGATTTCAAAAGCAAAAACAAAAGTGGCATCAATTTTCAAAAGTAGTGCAGACGACTTTTCATCAGCACTTAATAAAGTAGATAATGTAGTAGTATATCCTGGTGGAGTAAAACAAACTACCGCAATGGCAGAATATATAGAAGAAACTTCAATCTTCAATAGTAATGGAGTAAAAAGTTTCTTTAGAAGAACTGATAATATTGGAGATGTAATGTCATCACGACCTGCTATGACAGAATTACAACAACAATGGGTAGATTATATAAATTACAATACAAGAATGGGTAATAGAGTAACTGCAACGTTTAATAGTACAACAGAAATATCATCTGAAATGTTATCGAAAATAGATGACTTATCCCAAGTAGATATTCAACTATTAGATGGATTAGGTGATGGGGCTGGAGCATTAAAAGCAAAATACCAGCATCCAAAATATATGCAAAGAGTAACTTATTCAGGTCACGAAATGAATGCAATTGTTAATAAGTTGGAATATTTACAATCAAAGATTGATATGTCTTTACCCCCATCACAAAGAGCAAAACAAATATATGATATCTTAGGTTCAGAAGTACCGGTAATGCATGATTATAATGTAATACCTAACGGTCATGAAATATCTGCTAGTTTACGAGGTTTGACACCTGTTAACTCAGCAGGTAAAGAAGGTCTTGTTTGTGCGGGATATTCTTCAGCATATAAGGAATTATGTGAGAGAGCAGGAATACCATGTGACTATGTTAGAGGTAGTACAATATCGGATCCACTTAAAGGAAATGCAAGTAGCAATCATGCTTGGAATGTAGTACATACTGAAGTAGGAGATATACCAGTAGATGTAACATGGAATGCATGCAGCAATGGAGCAAACAATTGGTTTGGTGCAAGCGAACAATTTAGTTTAAAGCACTTTGCAGATGTAGATGAAGTATGCAGAGATTACTCTAATATGGTTTCAAAATATAATTTTGAACCTGCTGGTACAAAATTAGATAATGTTGTATCAACTCTAGAACAAAAATATGGAAGTAGACAAGAAGCATTATCAAGATTAGAACAATATGTATCAACAGGAGATGCTAACGTAATTACAAGAACAAATGATGCTAGAAATATGATTTTAACAACAGAGTCAGCTGATGTTCAAAATTATGTTTACTATGCAAGACAAAATGATAATATCCAACAAATTGTAGATACAATGAATTATAAATATGGAAATAGTTCAAGTGGATATAGAGGATTAAGAGAATATATTAATACAGGTAATCCAAACTGTATTACAAGAACAAATGGTGCAAGAGATGCTCTTGAAACATTAGATGTTGATTGGTTAAATCAATATTTAACAGCGATGGGATGGTGATAATAATGCTAAAAAATGAAGTTATGAATGAAACACTAGAAGTAATGCTAAATAAAAATAGAAAAAATATTACTATAGAAGACTTACAACAAATAGAAACAATTTATTTTTCTAAAGCTACACAAGATGGGGAACAAGTATTTCCAATTGAAGAAGTTTTATTATTACCAAATATTTCAGTATTATCAATAGCATCATCTATGATAACTCAAGAAGATATAGAAGTACTTAGTCAATTACCAAATTTAAAATCTATATCATTTACAAGATGTATAATCGAAGAAGATGTTGATTATTCAAGTTTATCAGCTTTAGAAAATTTATCAATTAGTAGAAGTTTTATTAATAACTACCAAACTCTATCTACTGCAAAAACATTAAAATCATTAGAATTATTCTTCCCATATAATGAGAATGATGATGATTTAAATATAAGTGATATTTCCTCAGAAGAAACATTAGAAATGCTGACATTAGAAGGATGCGACATTTCTAATCCTACAAGTTTTTCCAAATTTACTAAAGTTAAAACATTAAATCTTCTTTCTACAACAGTTCAACATTTTGATTTTGTAAATCATATGAATTCATTAGAAACAATATATGTTTCACCTAGATATGGAGAAGACAAAAATTTGAAAAAACCAAATTTAATTGTTCAGTTATCTAAAGCTGAATTAGTAATGGATAATGTAGATGGAAGTAAAAATCTCGTATAACAACTCTTTATTTTTAATAAAAAGTATTATATAATGATTGTGGTGATTATATGGAATATTTAATTATAGCAGTAGGTTTAGTAATAGTTGCTTTAGCAATTATAAAAGCTACTAAAAAAGATGCAGGACTTGATTTTAATAAATTAGTTGAATACTTAGGTGGAAAAGATAATATTATCTCTACAGAAATTAATCTTTCAAGATTCAAAGTAACATTAAAAGATGTAACAAAAGCTAATAAAGAAGGAATTCAAAAATTAGGAGCTAAAGGAATTGTTGAAATAGATAATCAACTAAAAATAATATTAGGTTCTGAATCAAAACAATTAAAGAAATATATTGATGAAATAAAATAATGACAAACAAAGTCATTATTTTTCTTTTTTCGACAAAAAAAGACAACTAGATAAGATAGAATCATATCTGGTGATTATAATGATTATTGATAAATTATTGCTTTTAGGAATATGCTTGTTTCTACCAATAAGTATATACTTTAACTATTCTACGTATGTAAAGTCATTAGAATTAAAAGAAAACTCTATAATATTAGAATTATCAATCATAATATCATTATTGTTAATGTTAAAGTATGATACACTTAATAATATTTATTCAATTATAATTTTACTTTTACCAATTATAATATCAATCATGAGGAAAAAATATTATATAACAATCCTTTTAATAACAGTTCTATTATTTTTAAAGCAAAATATAGAATTAAATGTCAATTTATCATACATACTACAGACAATATTAATATTTATAATATACTTATATTTAATAGTTAATTTTTTTAAACTAGGTAATAATGTAATTGATTTATCAAAACTACAAAAAGAATTAGACAGAGAAAAATTACTACGTTCATCAATCTCGAAACTAACTCATGAATTAAAAAATCCCATTGCAGTATGTAATGGATACTTAGAAATGCTAGATATAAATAATAAAGAAAAATCACAAAAATATATTAATATAATTACAAACGAAATAAAAAGATCAAAAACAATTATTGATGAATTCTCATCATTCGGAAAACTAAAAACTATAAATAAAGAAGAAATAGATATAACATATTTATTAGAAGATACCATATCTTTATTAAAACCACTGTTTAAACAAAATAAATCTACAATTACTTTGCAATCTAAAGAAGAAATATATATAAATGCAGATTATAATAAATTAAAACAAGTATTTATAAACTTATTAAAAAATACAATTGAAGCAAAAAAAGAAGATAAATCATTAGAGGTAAAAGTAATTATAAATGAAACTAAAAATCAAGTAACAATAAAAGTTATAGATAATGGAATAGGTATGGATAAAGAAACCTTAAATAAAGTATTAGATGTTTTCTTTACTACAAAACAAAACGGAACAGGAATAGGACTTGCATTTTCTAAAGAAGTAATAGAATTACATAAAGGAACATTAAATATTAAATCAAAAATAAATGAAGGAACTGAAATAAAAATAGTTCTTCCAAAAGAAAAAAAGTCCGAAGACTTTAATAATAAAAACTATTAGTATTACTAAAAGTAGGATATCCTTGCGGATAATATGGCATAGGCATCATTTGCCATCCGCAACAAGGTGGTCTATTATTAAGTTGATTATTATTAGCAATACCAAAACCCAAAGCAGTTCCTGCTAAACCACCTACAACAAGTGGTGCAAGTAAAAATCTATCATCATTGTCTTGGTATACCTCATATGAATAACCATTTCCTTGTAAACCACTAGTATTTCTATACATACCAGTAGAATTATTTGGTATAATATAATTATAAGGATACATATATTCAACTCCTTTATAATAAATTATGTAAAAAGAAAGAATAGGTGAAATAATGAATACTGAAAAATTAAAGACACTTGCTAATACAATTATTAATTACTCTCTAAAACTAAAAGAAAATGAAAGAGTTCAAGTAAGTTTTACAGAAGAAGCCACTCCATTAGTAGAAGAATTAATCAAAGAAGCAAAAAAAGTAGGAGTAGTAATGTCTTTAAACTTATATAATCCAAGATTAAATGCTCGTCTTGCTGAAGGAAATACAATGGCAAGACTGGAACACTTAAAAAAGATTAGAGAATTTGATGTTAACAACTTTGAAGCTTTTATTCAAATTCGCGGTTCATTCAACGACTATGAAGCTAAAAATGTACCACAAGAAATGAATAAAAAACTTGGTGCTATGACAAGCGAACTTGATGATATTAGAATTAATGAACGTAGATGGGTACTTTTAAATTACCCAACTTATTTAGATGCACATAAAGCAAAGATGACAACAGAGGATTTTAATGAATTTGCTTTTGATGTAATGACAGTAGACTACAGAAAAATGAGTGAAGATATAAAACCATTAAAAGACTTAATGGAAAAAACTGATAAAGTAAGAATTGTATCTCCTGGTACAGATATAACATTTTCAATTAAAGGAATGCCAGCAATCCCTTGCTGTGGGGAAATGAATATTCCTGATGGAGAAATATATACAGCGCCAATTAAGACAAGTGTAAACGGAACAATTACTTATAACACACCAAGTCCATATCAAGGAAATGTCTATAATAAGGTTTCATTAACTTTTGAAAATGGAAAAATAGTTAAAGCTACATGCAATGAAGATAATGATAAATTAAATGAAATATTTGATACTGATGAGGGATCAAGATATATAGGAGAATTTGCCCTAGGATTCAACCCAAAAATTCTATACCCAATGGCAGATATTTTATATGACGAAAAAATTCTAGGAAGCTTACATTTTACTCCGGGAAAATGTTATGCTGACTGTGACAATGGTAATAAATCAGCTATTCATTGGGATATGGTACTTATTCAAAGAGAAGACTTTGGTGGAGGAGAAATTTATTTCGACGATATTCTAATTAGAAAAGATGGAAAATTTATTCCAGAAGAATTAAAAGCATTAAATTACGAAGACCAATAATGGTCTTTTTTATTTGCGAAAAAACATATTTTATGTTATAATATGCGACAAATATGTGAAAGGGGGAATTTCTTATGAAAACAATGCCAAATATTGAATTAACTGATAAAGAGTTAGAAATATTAATTGAAGAAAGTAAGTTCAGTTATGGTGGAGAAGCAATGGTCTTAAGAAATAATAATCCCCATACACTATATAAAATATTTACAATACCTGGAACAGAAATTGAAGCAGAAATGGATGATAATAAATTTAGAAAAATCATTAGATTATACAATAGTCCATTAGAAGGGATAGTTCTTCCTTTATCTACAATATCAAATAGAGGAAAACTAATAGGATATGAAATGACATATGATGAAGAAGATGAATGTTTATTAGATGTAATAATGTCTGATAGCGAAAGAACTCATTTCCTTCATGAATCAAAAGATATTCTTCTATACTTTACATCACAAGATGTTACTTATGGTGATGTAAAAGACGATAATATCTTAGTAAATAGACGAACAGGTAAAGTGAAATTTTGTGACATAGATAACATTAGATTACAAGAATTACCAATAGATATAATGGGTCATGGTTTAACAGAATATTTTGAGGTAGTTAGAAGAATAGATGAAAAAGCAGATGCCTATATGCATAATTTACTAACTCTTGAACAACTAAAATATAATAACTTATCACATAGAGCAATTCTAAATAGATTATCAGCAAATCCTTTATTAGTGGAATTCCCTGAAGAAGCTCAAAAAATATTTGCAACTTTATGTGAACCTCAAAACTTTAATGGAGAATATGCTATACAATATATAAAAAGAAAATAAAAAGAGGTGATATTATGAAAATAATGCCTAATATCAAATTAACACAAGAAGAATACGAGCAAATAGCAACGCAAAATAAAATTGCTTTTGGTGGAGAAGGAATTATTTGTAAAGGGGAAAATCCAAATAGCCTTTATAAAATATTTGTTGAATATGACACAATAACACCAGTAGGAATGTCTGATAACAAACATGAAAAAATAAAAGAATTATATCAAAGACAACTAGAACATGCAGTGCAACCATTAAGTACAATAAGCTTAAATGGTGATCTAATAGGATATGAAATGACTTATGATCAAGATGATATATCTTTAGAAAGAATATTTTTATTTCGTCATCAACTAATAAGATGTTTAAAAGAAACAAGTGCAATACTAAAATATTTTTCTTCAGAAGATATAACTTATGGTGATGTAAAAGCAAATAATATTTTAATTAATAGAAGAACAAAAAAAGCAAAATTTTGCGACATGGATAATATAAGACTTGGAGAACATCCAATAGATTTATTAAATGATTATGTAGATTCAATATATGTTGGAGATGGTAGTATTGACTCATCAGTAGATGCCTATATGCATAATTTGATGACACTGCAAAAACTAAATTCTCCTGGAATAACATATGATGAAATAATATATAGATTAGCTGATAAAAAATATCACAGAAGTTATAAAGAAGGAGCGCATTATTCATTAGAAACAATGGCATCAACAGAACCATTTGTTGGAGAATATATTGCACCATATATTAAAAGATAAAAAAATATGATAAAATGAATATACAATAGAAGAGGTGACATTATGGAAAGATTACAAAAAGTTATAGCACAAGCAGGTATAGCTTCTCGACGTAAAGCAGAAGAATTAATTACAGATGGAAAAGTAAAAGTAAATGGTATAGTTGTAACTGAATTAGGTACTAAAGTTTCAGAAAAAGATCAAATTGAAGTAAATAATGAAATCATAGAAAAAGAAAAGAAAGAATACTATTTATTAAATAAACCACGTGGAGTAGTTACAACAACACAAGATGATAAAAATAGAAGAACTGTTGTAGATTTAATTCCAACAGCAGCAAGAATTTATCCAGTTGGAAGATTAGACTATGATACAACAGGAGTTTTATTATTAACAAATGACGGAGAATTTGCAAATATCCTAATGCATCCAACAAGTAATGTTGATAAAGTTTATATGGCAAAACTTGAAGGTATCATTAAAGGAGAACAAATAAACAAATTAAAAGAAGGCGTAGAACTAGATGGAGAAATAGTAAAACCATCTCGTGTAAAATTAAAAAAAGTTGATCCTAAATCAAACTCTTGTATGGTTCAAATTACAATTCATGAAGGAAAAAATCATCAAGTAAAAAGAATGTTTGAATCAGTGGGTTTCCCAGTTTCAAAACTTAAAAGAGAAAAAGAAGCTTTCTTTGATTTAAAAGATTTACAATCAGGAGAATTTAGAAAACTAACTCCAAAAGAAGTAGCTAAAGTATATGGATTAAAACAAAAATAAAAACTACATCAAAATGTAGTTTTTTTTATTCTGTAACTTCAATAGCTCCAGTAGGACAAGATTCAGCTGAATCAATAACAGCTTGTTTTTCTTCCTCTGTAACTTCTTCTTTTTTTGCTACTGAAAGACCTTCGTCATCAATTTCAAAAACTGTATCGCAAATAGCAGCACAAGCACCACAACCAATGCAAGCGTCTTTATTAACTTTAACTTTCATAATAACCTTCCTTTCAAACTAATTATAGCTAATTTTACCTTTTACGTAAAGTGTAATTTAACTTCTTTTGTTTTTATATTACTTATGATAAACTTATACTGAAGAAGGTGAAGAGTATGCGAAGAATGGATCGTTATAAAGATGAATCTACAGAACCTAAACTAACTCGTAGTGATCAAAATAAAGATCTATACGAATCAATTGGTAATAACACCAGATATACAAGCTTTTCAGATGTAACAAATGCTAATGCAATTGATATAAGTAGTAAGAAAAACTATAATACTCGTGAAGGGTATCATCAAATGAAAGAATACCAAGAAGTAGTACCAACACCTAGAGTAAAAAGAGAATTAGAAGAATTTAAAAGTTTATATAGAGATAAAGAAAATAGGGTTTATGATATTAATAATGTTTTAGAAGAAGCAAGAAAAAATCGTACAGAAAAAGATGAACTAGAGGAAAAAAGAAAATTAAAAAATACAAGTTATAATATCTTATCTAGTCTAAATACAGAAGAATTAGAAAAATATCGCCAAGAAAGAAAAGAAAAACAAACTCATACAAGCGATGGAGAATTAAGAGAATTAATTGATACTATAACATCAAAAACATTAGCTGGAGATATTAAAGCAGCTTCATCTCTATTAGGAGATTTAATGGCAACAAGTATTATGGATAAAGTAGATCCTTCTGATGAATTTGTCGAAGACGATAATGAAGAAGAAAAAATCGCAATTGTAAAAGAAGAAAGTGTAAGTATTGAAGATATAAAAAAATTAGCAGAGAAAAAAGATAAAGCTGCAAGAGCTGAAGACGATGAAGAAGAAATAAAAATAGTTGAAGTTCCTGATAAGAAAAAAGAAAATAAAGTAGCAGAAAAACTACCAAGTGCTGATACTGATTTCTATACTAGAAGTATGGATCTATCTGCAGAAGATTTTGAATTAGATGATGACTTCAAAGAAAAAAAATTACCAGTAGCGATCAAAATATTAATATTCCTAATAGTAATAGTTATTATTGCAGCAGTAGGATATTTTATCTGGAAAAATCAATAAATAAAGAAAAGTTGGTTATTTTATTCCAACTTTTTTTTGTTTGTGTTATTATATTGATATATAAGAGAAGTAGGATGTGGGTAAATGGACGTAAAATTCTATGTAAATAATTATGTATTAATCTGGAACTTGTTATTTCAAGCATCGATATCAGAACCAATATATAATTTAAAACAAAAACTATGGGCAAATTATAAAAATGAATATAATAACACTTATAGGGATAAACATCTAATATTAAGAGATACTAAAAACTTTATTCCAAATGATGATACAGTATATAATATTGTTGTTGCAACAAGAGAATATGAAAAATTAAAAAAATGTGCTGACAAATATCGTATGGAACTAATGAAGATATGGGATAGCAATAAAAGATTAATAAATGCTTTTGTAAAAAATATTTTAAAAAGAGATATTAGACCATATACAATTTTAGTAGTTAATGAAGAATTAGATATTATTGATACAAACTATTTAAACGAAGAAAAAGGAACCTTAATTGTAGGTAAAAAAATAGATAAAAAAGACCCAACTAAAATAATAGTTGAAATGGTCATGGCAATCATTAAAGAAGAAATTAAATATGATGCTAATAAAAGTGAAATTGGAACAGCTATAGTTGAATTAGCTGTATTAAATGAACTAGCAACAATTCTTACTAAAAAGAGTTGTTATATAAGTGGGCAACCATCACTTTCAAATATAAAAAGAAATGTATATCCATATTGGTTAATGTATTTAGCAGTACCAAAAGATGAATTCACTACATATATGGCAAGAGATAAAATTGCATTTGAAGCAAACAGTATGGCATATGAAAAAGAATTAAAGAAAATGGATATAGTAGAGTTTATTGATTTTTGTTATAGAAATAAAAGATATATAATTAAGTAGTAATAGCACAGGGGGATAATTATGGATAGTAAAATAGAAATATTATTAAATAAAGTAAATATTGATAAAGACCATTATCAATATTTTTCTAGTGCAAAAATAACCAGAATTGTTGTTAATAAACAAGGAACTAATTGGAATATTTTTATTGATATAAATGAACTATTACCTCTAGAAGTATTTGAAGAATTAGAAGAAAAAAAATATGAACTAGATCCAAATGCTAAAGATATAAAGATCATTTATAATGTAGAAAATAAATCAATAGAAACATATTTAAACTACTATCCAGCACTACTTAGAAACTTAAAGGAAAAACTAAAAGTATTAGAAATTTATGAAGATTGTTTAAAAATAGAAAATGAAAAATTAATACTTGTTACATCAACAGATGTAGAAAAGGAAAGATTAGAATCATGTTCTGAAGAAATAAAAACATTTTATAAACAAATTGGATATGAAGAAGAAATATCTATAGAATTAAGACATGAAGAAAACATTTTAGAAGAAATAAAACAAGAATTAGAAACAACAGTAACGGCGCCACCTCATCCAGAAACAAAAGAAGTTAAACCAGAAGAAAAACCTAAAGAAAAACAATATAGAAGAGACCCTAAAGATCCCAATGCTGTATTAGGAAGAGGAATTAAAGAAGAACCGATAAAAATAAAAACAATTATGGGTGAAGATAACAATGTTGTTATTGAAGCTCAAATATTTGGAACAGAGTATTTTGAATCATCTAAATCTGATTTTAAAATTATAACACTAAAAGTAACAGACTTCTCAGATAGTATTTATTGCAAAGTTTTCGTAAGAGATGATGAAGAATATTCCCGTCTATGTAAAGAATTAAAATCAGGTAACTGGTATAAAATTAGAGGTTATACAAAAAATGACCAATTTGCTAAAGAACTAGTTTTAAATGCTAGAGATATGGTAAAACTAGAAAAACAAGAAGAAAGTATTAAAGACTTAGCAGAAGAAAAAAGAGTAGAACTTCATTGTCATACAGTAATGAGTCAAATGGATGGAGTTGCTAATGAAGAAGCAATTGTAAAACAAGCAATGAAGTGGGGCCATAAAGCAATTGCTATTACAGATCATAATGGTGTTCAAGGATTTCCACATGTATTTAACTTAGTAACAGGTTATAATAAAAATCTTGAAGAAGGTAAAGAACCATTTAAAGTAATTTATGGTGCAGAACTTGTTATGATTGATGATGCAGTTAATATAGTTTTACGTCCAAATAAAAATGTAATGTTAGAAGAAACGTTTGTTGTATTTGACTTTGAAACAACAGGATTTAATGCCGGTGGTGCAGATTCAATTATTGAAGTTGGGGCCGTAAAAATACGTAATGGTGAAATCATTGATAAGTATGATGAATTGATTAATCCAGGAAAACCATTACCACAAAAGATTACAGAAGTAACAAATATTACAGATGAAATGTTAAAAGGAAAAGATAATGAAGAAAATGCAATCAAGCGATTCATTGAATGGTTTGGAGATTGTCCAATGGTAGCTCACAATGCTAAATTCGACGTATCATTCCTAGAAATGGCATATAAAAAATATAATTTAGGGACATTTACAAATCCAGTAGTAGATACACTAGAATTATCTCGTACAATGGACAATACATATGCCAGACACTCATTATCTGCACTTGTTAAAAGATATGAAGTACCATGGGATGAAGATGCTCACCATAGAGCAGATTACGATGCAGAAGGAACTGCTCTTGTATTCCATAAAATGTTAAAAAAACTATCTAATCGTAATATTGAAACAATGGATCAATTAGATAGCTTAGTATCAAAAGAAGAAATACATAAATATGGTCGTGCACATCATATTAACTTACTAGTTCAAAATAAAGTAGGATTAAAAAATCTATTTAAGTTAGTATCACTTGCAAATACAACGTATTTATATAAAACTCCACGTATTCCACGAAGTGTAATTGAAAGTCATAGAGAAGGAATTTTGGTTGGAAGTGGTTGCTACGAAAGTGAAGTATTCACTGAAGGTAAATCAAAAAGTGAAGATGAATTATCAAATATCATTAGATTCTATGATTATGTAGAAGTTCAACCACTAGAATGTTATAACCATATGATTCAATCAGGTGACTTTGCAACAGAAGTTGAATTAGCAGCTCATCTTAAAAAGATAATTAGAGTAACAGAAGAAGCAGGAAAGATTATTGTCGCAACAGGTGACGTTCACCATATAAAAAGAGATGACAAAATATTTAGAGAAATTATTGTTAATCAAAAAGTACCTGGTGGAGGAAGACATCCACTTGCTCGTTCAGGAATTAAATCAATTCCATCTAACCATCTACGTACAACAGATGAAATGTTAAAAGATTTCTCATTCCTAGAAGATGACGAATTAATACATAGATTAGTAATAGAAAATCCAAATAAAGTAGCAGATATGGTAGAAATAGTCGAAGTAATACCAGATACAGGTGGAATACCATTCTCTCCAAGAATTAAAAGTGATGATGGAGAAAGTTATCTAGACTGTCCACGTGTAGTTACAGACTTAGTTTATACAAAAGCAAGAGATTGGTATGGAGAACCATTACCATATTCAATAGAAGAACGTATCGCAACAGAACTATATGGAGATATCGTTTTAAAAGCAGTAAAAGAAAACTTAAAAGATAAGAATTTATCTGATGAAGAATTAACAAAAGAAGCATTTAAACAAACCCACGATATTATTTGGGAAGGTTTCGATAAAGTAAAAGAATTAGTAAGAGAACACGTAAAGAAAACATCAGAAGAAGAATTAGATGATAAAGCCTTAGAAAAAGCTGTTAAAAAATCATTAGGAGGAATTATTGGAGGTGGGTTCGACCCAATCTACTTAATTTCTCAACGTCTAGTTAAACACTCAAATGATGATGGTTACTTAGTTGGTTCCCGTGGTTCTGTTGGTTCATCATTTGTTGCAACAATGATGGGTATTACAGAAGTAAATCCATTGTCAGCACATTATAGATGTCCAGAATGTAAGATAAGTATCTTTGAAGACGAAGAAGGAAATTCATTCGGAGCAGAATATTCATCAGGGTATGACTTACCAGATAAAATGTGTCCTAACTGTAATATTCCATTAATTAAAGATGGACAAGACATGCCATTCGCAACATTCTTAGGATTCAATGCTGATAAAGTACCAGATATCGACCTTAACTTCTCAGATTTAAATCAAGCATCAGCACATGCATATACAAAAGTATTATTCGGAGAAGATAATGTCTTCCGTGCTGGAACAATTGGTACAGTAGCTGATAAAACAGCTTTTGGATTTGTAAAAGGATATTGTGAAGATAAAGAATTAGGTGATATGCGTACTGCAGAAATAGAACGTCTAGCAATAGGTTGTACAGGAGTAAAAAGAACAACAGGACAACATCCAGGAGGAATAGTTGTTATACCTGACTACAAAGAAGTATCAGATTTTACTCCATATCAATTCCCTGCAGAAGATGCAACTGCTGAGTGGAGAACAACGCACTTTGACTACCACTCAATTGACCAATGTTTATTAAAACTTGATATATTAGGACATTCAGATCCAACACAATTAAGATTAATTCAAAATCAATCAGGAACAGATATAATGAAAGTTCCACTTGATGATAAAGATACAATGAGTATTTTTACATCAACAAAAGCACTAGGGGTTACAACAGAACAAATTATGTGTAACACAGGAACTCTTGGTATACCAGAGTTCGGAACCCCATTCACAATTAAACTAGTAGAAGATACTAAACCAACTACATTTGGAGAGTTAGTTAAAATATCTGGACTTTCACATGGTACTGACGTTTGGCTAGGAAATGCCCAAGAATTAATTCAAAATAATATTGTTCCATTCAAAGAAACAATTGGTTGTCGTGACGATATCATGGTTTACTTAATGTATCGTGGAGTTGCACCAATCAAAGCATTCAAAATTATGGAGTTTGTTCGTAAAGGAAGAGCATCAAAAGATCCCGAAACATGGAAGGGTCATGTCGAGACAATGAAAGAAGCAAACATTCCAGAATGGTTTATTAATTCTTGTGCAAAAATCAAGTACATGTTCCCTAAAGCACATGCCGCAGCATACGTAATGAGTGCTTTTAGAATTGCTTGGTATAAAGTTCATATGCCAGTGTATTTCTATGCATCGTGGTATTCGTCAAAAGCAACAGATGTTGATGTTGTAAGTATGATTAAAGGATATGATGCAATAAAACAAAGACTAGAAGATATTCTTGTAAAAGGATATGAAGCTACAAATAAAGAAAATGGACAAGCTGAAAGTTTAAAAGTAGCACTTGAAGCTACAGCACGTGGAATAAAATTCTTACCAGTAGACTTATACAAAAGTGAAGCAACTGTTTGGGTAGCTGCATCTGATACAGAAATTTATCCACCATTTAATGCAATTGAAGGTCTAGGAGATACCGTTGCTCAAAATATCGTAAGAGAAAGAGAAAATGGAACATTCCTAAGTATTGAAGATGTTCAAAAACGTGGCAAAGTATCACAAACTCTAATAGACAAAATGAAAGAAATGGGAATCTTAAAAGATTTACCAGAATCAAATCAATTATCATTATTCTAAAAGTATTTCTAAAAAGGAAATACTTTTTTTATATTAGTATTAAAATCACTTGATAAATTTGCAAAAAAAAGATAAAATTGTCTATAGTAGAGTAGTATAGTAAAGGACGTGTTAGAATGTTAAAAAATAAAAAAGGATTTACTTTTGTAGAAATCTTAGCGGCTATTACAATTTTAGGAATATTAACAGGAGTAGCAGTAGTTGCAGTAAGTAATATAATTGAAAACGGAAAAAAAGAACACTACGAAACAGCTGAAAAGAATTTATCATTAGCAGGCCAAAGTTATGTTCAAACAAATAGAGCTTATTTACCAAAAGCAATAGGACAAAAAACTAAAATTAAGTTATCAACATTAGTAGAAAAAAATTATATTCAACCAATTAAAGATTATAGTGATAATAATTGTGATATGGAAGCTTCATATGTTCAAGTATTTAAGTATTCACAAAATGATTATTCATATGTACCAGTTTTAAAATGTGGTTCTAACGGAGATGTATATGACGGTACAAAAGATAGTGAAACAACATATGACCCTGAAATTACTGCACAAATTGTAGTTGATCAAGAAAATAGTTCAGCTGAGGCACAAGTAACAATTCAAGGTAATGATAAACTTATGTCATATAGTTACATTGTATATAGAGGATCAAAAGAAGTAAAAAACTCAGGAAGTGTATCAGTAAAAGGATTTAAAGAAAGTGTATCATTTAAAATACCATTAACAGACTATACACCAGGAAAATTAAAAGTTGTAATTGCTGCAACAAACATTTATGGAAATGATGATACTTTAACAGTAACAAAAACTGTTGCAGATACTAAAGCACCAACATGTATTATTAAATTAGAAGATGAAGTAACATCTGCTAAAGAATGGAAAACAGGAACAAGAAAAATAACTGTTGGATGTGATGATGCGGATGGTTCTGGATGTGCAAGAGAGACATATTCTAAAACATTCAGAGGAACTATGAAAGATGGAGAAATTGTTATAGCTGATGAAGCAGGAAATCCAACAATATGTAAAGTAAGCGTATATATCGATAATAAAGAACCATCATGTACAAATAGTGGAGATTCCACAGAATGGATAAATCAAAATAGGACAATTGAATATGGATGTAAGGATGGAGATCCTACAGATCCAACTAAGCAAGAGTCTGGATGTGATCCAAATAATGATGGAGGAGAAAGGGTATTCTCATCAACAACTAAAACTGCAAGTATAGCATCATATGTAATTAAAGATAAAGTTGGGAATACAAAAACATGTGCAGCAAGAACAGCAAATGTATATGTAGACAAAACTGCACCAACATGTACAAATAGTGGAGACTCAACAACATGGATCAAAAATAATAGAACACTTACATATGGATGTAGTGATTCGCATTCAGGATGTAATACATCATTCTCTGGTGGAACAAAAGTATTTGAGACATCAGTAAAACAAGGTACAGTAGAAGCATATACAATAAAAGATATCGCAGGAAACGTTACTAACTGTCCTGCAAGAACAGCAAATGTATATATTGATAAAACAGCACCAAATTGTTCAAGCAGCGGAGGAAGTACTTCATGGACAGGATCAAATAAAACTATAACAGGAACATGTACTGATGAACATAGTGGATGTGCAGGTAATGTGACAAAAACTTATTCTACAACAACAAACACAACAACAGCATCACCTGGAACTGTATATGATAATGTAGGAAATTCAAAGGTTTGTCCATCGGATCAAACAGTTAAAGTTGATAAAACCCCACCTACAACACCAACATCTGGTGCAATTGGAGCAGTAAGTGGTTCATCAACTACAGGTTCAATTAAAACAGCAGCTGGTGGTTCAACAGATGCTCACTCAGGATTAAGTGGATATCGTTATTTGGTAACTAACTCATCATCAACACCTGCAGCATCAAGTGTAACAAGTACATCATTAAACTTCACAAGAGCTTGTGGAACAAGTTATTATGCTTGGGCAGTAGCGATTGATAATGTAGGAAATAAATCAGCAGTAAAATCACTTGGTTCAACAAGTGATGGAGCCAACTCATATAGTGGTTGGGGAAGTTGTTCTAAATCATGTGGAACAGGTACTCAAACAAGAACTAACACGTGTAAATTAGTAACAACTGGATTAAGTCAAAATTGTAATACACAAAGTTGTTGTTCAAGTACAGAGGACTATAATTGTACTTCATGGACTTGGTCAACGTGTACAGCAAAATGTGGTGGAGGAACACAATATCAATATAGATATTGTGATACTAAATCAACGTATAATGGTCAACATTGTTCTGATGATCAATGGAGAACAAGATATAGCGGTTCATCTTGTAATGCACAAGGATGTTGTTCAAGTACTTATGCAGGAAGCTGGGGAAGTTACGGAGGTTGTTCAGTAAGTTGTGGTGGAGGAACAAAATATAGATATCGACAATGGTACTCAAATTATGATGGACGTTGGTGTTCTGAAGAACGTGGAAGTGCCTCATGTAACACACATTCATGTGCACCATCAATAACATGTTCAGTAGGAACATATGGAGATGCAACAAAGAGTAATATATTTACAACAACAAACTCTGTATCTGGACACTGGTATTATTGTAAAGTTGGAAGTTATGCAACAAAAACATGGAGTAGTGGAGTTGCAACAGATAACTACAATACAGGAGCAGGACGTATTTATAAAGATGGAAATTATAAATGGTACTTAAAACGTTGGTCAATAGTTGGAACTACCGGACAAACCATTGGTAATGGAAATGTATCTAACTCATGCTATAGTTCGTAATTAAAATTAGGAGGTCAATATGAAAAAAAATAGTAAAATAATAATAGTATTAATATTAGTTATCTTAGCTGGGCTTCTAGTTTTCTTAGGAACACAACAAATGGAAAAACCAGGAAAGAAGGAGGAAACTGAAAAAGAACAACAGGAACCTCCTATTCCTGAATATGAATATTTAGATGAAAATCAAAAATATGTAATAGATAATATTGTTAGTTTAAATGAATATATGACTGACCCAACAAAAACAAGAAAAGATTTTGGGAAACTAACAAATAATGAATCTAAATTTTATCAACCAATGGTAGGAAAAGAAGCTTATCATAGTTACGGAATAACTGAAATATTTGAATCAACAGTTAAAAATCAATTAGCAAGTTATATAACAGCTCAAAAAGTTTATATAACAAAATTAGAAAAACTTATAAAAGCAACTTATAAATATGAATTAGTCGGAATACCATTATATACAGAAAAACAAGATCAACTAATGCAACAAATAAAAGTAACACCATTTAATTATGAATTATATGAAAAAGACTTAACAACAATTCAAGAATATTTATTAAAACAAATTAATAAAGAAAATCTTGAAGAAACAGCAGAAGATGAAATCTTTAGATATAAGAGTAGAATTAAAGCAATGGATATCTTAAATAATCAATTAGACAATTATAAACCAGATGAAACAATAGAAACAAATATTGTATATAATGTAAAAGACAAAAAAGATTGTTATTCTTGTATGTTTTATATGAACTATGCAAGAGGTGTATACTCAACAAAGAATATAAAAGGTACAGAAGTAGTATATGAAAAAAATAAAACTCAAAGGCTAAAAAACATAATTACAAAAGCAAAAGAAGACAAAATTTATGATTCTAATGACCCTTTAAAATTAGGAAGTCAAATTAAGGAGTAGTTATGAATAAGAAAATTACAATAATTACAATAGTAGTTGGATTAATAATTTTAATAGCTGGTATAGTATTAGCACTTAATATTAGTGATGGTACTACATCCAAAAAGGAAGATGAAGTTAAACAGGCTGCAAAAAGAATAATGAATGGAAAAATTACAAATGTAGATGAAAGAATTTCTAAAGCAAGAACATATGAAGGTTTAGAAGTAAAAGACTCTATAATTTATACAGATGAAAAAGATGCATATCTTCAAGCAATTATAATAAATCCAACAGATAAGAAAATAGAAAAGAAAAGGGTAACTATCAAGTTTTATAAAGGTAAAAAGGAATTAGATGTCCTTGAATGTTTAATACCAGCAGTTGACGCAAATGGAAGTATCACATTTGAATGTGGACAACCAGTACCAGGTATCATTGATGCAACAGATTTTAAAATAACAAAAGCTCAAGAAGGATTATAAAAAGTGGATTTGTAAATCTACTTTTTTATTTGTTTAAAACCTTGAAAATACATAGAAAAGAATATAAAATTATATTGTATAAAATCTGGAAGTGATAATATGAAAAAAAATAAAAAGGGATTTACTTTAATAGAAATTCTAGCAGCAATAACAATTCTAGGAATAATAACTGGAATTGCTTATGTTTCTGTTTCTAATATAATTGGTAGAGGAAAACAAGAACACTATAAGACTGCAGAAGACAGTATGACTCTAGCAGGACAAACTTATGCTCAAACAAATAGAGAGGTACTACCAAAAGCAGTAGGACAAAAAACTAAAGTATATTTATCAACTCTTGTTGAAAAAAAATATATTCAACCAATTGCAGATTACAATAATAAAGATTGTAATTTAACAGAATCATATGTTGAAATATATAAATATTCTCAAAATGAATATACATACACTGCATATTTAAAATGCCCTAATTATTCAAATGAAAAAGAACTTGAAGAAAAAACACCAAATATTGAAGCAGACTTTATTATTGATGAAGAAAATAGTAAAGCAGAAGCAAAAATTACATTTGAAGGGAATGAAAAACTAAGAAGTTATAGTTATATAATTTATAAAGGTACAAAAGAAGTAAAAAATACTGGTAATGTAGTTGTAAAAGGAAATAAGGAAAATTTAACTTTAACAATTCCTTTAACAAACTATACTCCAGGAAATATAAAAATAGTTTTAAACGCTACAAATAGTCATGGAAATAATAGTACTAAAACAATCATTAGAAATATTGCTGATACAAAGAAACCAACATGTATTATTAAACTTGAAGATAATTCATCATCAAAAAAAACTTGGACAAAAGATCCAAGAAAAATAACAGTAGGATGTGAAGATGGTGATGGTACTGGATGTGTAAAAGACGTTTATGAAAAAACATTCAGAACAACAACAGAGATTGGAAAAATAACAATCATGGATAATGCAGGTAATAAAACTAATTGTGATGTAAGTGTATATGTAGATACAACACCTCCAACATGTGAAGTATCTGGAGGAAACTCTACATGGATTAATAAAACTTCATCAACGACAAGTAGAACAATAACTGCAACATGTACTGATAATGAAAGTGATTGCAAAGTAAAAAAATTAGAACATGTATATTCTACAAATATTGATACTGAAACTGCTGGAGCAGCTGGGAATAACAACGGTGGAATAGTAGAAGATAATGCTGGAAATAAAACAACATGTGCAGCAAATCAAACAGTAAAAATAGATAAGAACCCTCCAACATGCAGTGTTTCAGGAGGAAGTTCATCATGGATTAATAAAAATTCAAATCCTGGAAGTAGAACAATAACAGCAAAATGTAGTGATACAGGAGGAAGTGAGTGTGCAACAGCAGATTTCTCTAAAGTTTATTCATCAAATATAAATACAACTACAGCAGGAGCTATTGGTAATGGCTCAGGTGGAAGTGTAAAAGATAAAGCAGGAAATGTAACAAATTGTAAAGCAAATCAAACAGTAAAAATTGATAAGAACCCTCCATCATGTAATGTATCAGGAGGAAGTACATCATGGATAAACAAAAGTTCATCACCTGGAAGTAGAACAATAACAGCAAAATGTAGTGATACAGGTGGAAGTAAGTGTGCAACAGCAGACTTCTCAAAAGTATATTCATCAGATATTAATACCACAACCGCAGGAGCTGTTGGGAATGGATCGGGTGGAAGTGTTAAAGATAATGCAGGGAACGTAACAAACTGTAAAGCAAATCAAACAGTAAAAATAGATAAGACTCCACCAACTATATCTTGTAATGCATCTAATGCTTCAGTAAAATACTGTGACTCAGAAGTTTTAACAAGTAAATCAGGGTGTGCTGCATATGGTAAATTACCAAGAAAATCTTGTAGTGGTACAACATCAAACAATGTATTTACTGCAGGGGGTGGAGGTTCTATTTCAAGCAGAACAATGGAACACTGTGATGATACAGGAAACTGCACAAGTCCAAATTGGAAAAGAACTAGTGGAAGATGTGTTAATGCATACTGTACAACTAAAGTTACCGGAAAAGTATGTGATACAGCAGGAAACTGTGTGACTAAAGTTTTTACATATTATTTAAAATACTAGTAAAAAGGATTATATATAATCCTTTTTTATTGTATACGAGTATAAAAACGTAGTATAATTAAGAAGCCAAAGAGGTGATAAGATGACAAATACATTACTAATTAACAAAGAAAATAAAATTAAAGAATCATATTACAAAAAAGTAAAATTTGTAACAATTAAAGATTTAGAAAATAATGATATGCAAATAGAAGAAGAAACATATAAACAATTTCTAAAACTACAAGAATTCTTAAAAACAATTGGAATAGAAGTAGGAATAGACTCTGCGTATAGAAGCGAAGAAAGACAATTAGAACTTTATCATGAATTCATAGAAATGTATGGTAAAGAATATGCAGATAAGATTGTTGCACCAGTTGGTACAAGTGAACATCACACTGGTCTAGCAATAGATTTAGCTTTATTTGCAAACGGAGAATATCTAGATGCAGATATGGTTCATGAAGATCAAGAACCAATCTTTAAAGAATTACACAAACATTTAAAAGATTATGGTTTTATTTTAAGATATCCAGAAGGAAAAGAACATATTACAGGATATCCATATGAACCATGGCATATTCGTTATGTAGGAGAATTTGTCTCAAAAATCATCTATGAAAACAATTATACATTAGAAGAATATCATAAGGACTTTAGTGGAATAATCCTAGTTAATAAAGAAAAAAATATGACATCATTTGATGTAGTAAATGAAATAAGTCATCTGTTTGGAATTAAAAGAGTGGGACATACTGGAACATTAGACCCATTAGCAGAAGGAGTATTGGTAGTTGCTATAGGAAAAGCAACAAAAGTAGTAGAATTATTAACTGCTACATATAAAGAATATATCGCAACAGTAAAATTAGGCTTAAAAACAGATACACTTGATATTACAGGAACAATATTAGAAGAACAAGAAGTACCAGAAATAAATAATTTAGAAGAAATTATAAACACATTTAAAAAGACTTATCTACAAGAAGTTCCAATATATTCAGCAGTAAAAGTAAATGGAAAAAAACTATATGAATATGCAAGAAATAATGAACAAGTAGAATTACCAAAAAAAGAAGTAACTATCAAAGAGATAGAGTTATTAAATAAGAAAGGTAATGAATTTACCTTTAAAACTCTAGTATCAAAAGGTTGTTATATTAGAAGTTTGATTAATGATATAACAATAGCTCTAAATACAATAGGAACAATGACATCTCTAGTAAGAACAAAACAAGGAAAAATCACTTTAGAAGACACAAATACTTTATCTGATATAAGAAATAATAATTATAAAATATATAATATTGATCAAGTATTAGATATTAAAATAATTGAAGTAAATGAATCATTAGAACAAAAAATAAGAACAGGTCAAAAGATAAATAATGATTTTAATATTAAAGATAAAGTAATATTTAAAAATAAAGACAACCAAATATTAGGAATATATGAAGAAAAAAATGGCATCTTATCTGTATGGAAAAACTTTGTCTAACACCTATTTTTCTTTACAAAATAAAGAAAATATGATATAATATGTTCCACATATTGAGGGGGAGAAAATATGGAAAATTTTAAGGATTATTATGTAATCTTAGGTGTGAGTAGAACTGCTAGCGAAGATGAAATAAAAAAAGCTTATAGAAATCTTGCTAAAGAGTACCATCCAGATAAACATCAAGGAGAAACACCTGAGCAAGTGGCATATTATGAAGGAAAGTTTAAAGAAGTGCAAGAAGCCTATGAACAAATAGGTAATGAATCAAAAAATAATAATCGTGCAGAGTACAATAAAAAGTATGATGCATACCAAGAAAGACAAGAAAGAAGACGTAAAGCACGTGAAGAACAATTTAGAAGTGAAAGAACAAGAACAGAAAGTTCTTCACAAAGACAAAGAACAACATCTCATACAAAGACAACACAACAAGAAAAAGTAGAAGAACCAAGTATGAGAAAATTTGCACAAGATATTAAGCAAGCTTGGCAAGAGGTAAGACAAGAAGAAAAGAAACAACCTTTCTTTAAGCGTCATAAAACTTTAAATGGTAAGATTTATCGTAACTTCCATAAAAAGAATGGAACAACAGCAGACGAAATTATATATGCTATGAAAAATGGTACATTACACATTTTTGCCGAAACCTTATTCCAATTAGAAAAACTAACTCACATTACAGAAGATTCTATTCCAAAATATATTCTTCGAAATCGTGCAGTTTTAGCAACAGTTTTAGCTTTTGTTATACTATTATCAGGAGCTGGACTTGGAAAAGGAGAAGTTCCACAAGTTGATGGAAATAAAGAATCATATTCTCAAAATACACCAAATCCTAATGATAAGACATATGAAGAAGAAACATATTATCAAGAAGATGAAGAAAATACTATAGATAATTATCAAGTATATAGAAAATACAAAGTAGAACAAGGTGATACATTATCAGAATTAGCAGAAGATGCTAATACAACAGTAAATGAAATTATGAGAAGAAATGGTTTATCATCAACTACAATATTTGCTGGAAGTACAATTTATATACCATATAATATTGATGCAGAAGATTTAAGATATGCAACAGTTGCAGCATACTATCAACCAGGATCAAGTTTAAATGATTTTGCATCAAGATATAATACAACAGCAGATTCAATTTATACTTTAAATGAAGAAGCATTCGAAGATGGACAAGCAATAAGTGATACACTTTTAGTTCCAACATTCGCAACACAAAAAGAAATTAAAGAACAAAAAGAAGTAAAAACTTATGCTTATTCATACGAATAATATAGAAAAAAAGAGATTACCAATGTAATTTCTTTTTTTATGTAAAGTAACAAAAAAAATTAGTATTATAGACCTTTAATCTGAAAAAAATATATAGTATAATATTCTAAGAAAGATAGGGTTGTGATTAAATGTTAGAAGTAATATTTTTAATAATTGGTTTCATAATGATTATTAAAGCTAGCGACGTTTTAGTAGATGCAGCATCATCAATTGCAACTAAATTTAACGTTCCTAAAATGCTTATTGCTTTAACAATTGTTTCATTTGGTACATGTGCCCCAGAAGTAGCAATATCATTTAATAGTGTAATGGCAAAAAATGGAACAATGGCCTTTGCTAATGTAGTCGGAAGTTGTATAGTAAATGTCTTTCTAATTATTGGACTAGCAGCATTAGTTAAACCAATTAAAGTTAAACACAACACAGTAAAAAAAGAAATCCCTATACTTTTATTAGTCACAACATCATTCTCAGTATTGATGTTAGATAGCATATTTAATAATAGAAATCCAAATGTCTTTTCAAGAGCAGATGGAATTGTCTTGATACTATTATTCTTCATGTTTGTAGCTTATCTAATTCAATTATTTAGAGGAAGAGCCATAGAAGAAGCAGAAGAATCAGTAGAAATAAAATATGATAATATTTTTATCGCAATAACATTATTAGTATTATCAATTGTTATGATCTGTATGAGTAGTGATGTAATT
The DNA here is from genome assembly GCA_017416535.1 of Bacilli bacterium. Taxonomy (GTDB): domain Bacteria; phylum Bacillota_I; class Bacilli_A; order RF39; family UBA660; genus JAEDES01. The sequence goes on from JAFQCG010000003.1 coordinate 25,220, forward strand.
GTTGATAATGCTACAAAGATTGCTCAAGCAATTGGAATAAGTGAAAAAGTAATCACAATGACCGCAATAGTAATAGGAACATCTCTTCCAGAGTTAATGCTTACAGTATCATCTGCTAGAAAAGGTGAATTCGATATGACCATTGGAAATATAGTTGGAACAAATATATTTAATGTATGTATTGTTCTAGGTCTTCCAGTAGCAATCTATGGAGATATTTTATTAGAGAGTTTCTCAATAGTAGATATATTAGTAGTATTCCTAACATCATTTGATTTATTCCTATTCGCAAGAAGTGAAAGAACAATATCAAAAAAAGAAGGAATATTAATGATCTTAATATTCATAGTCTACTATACATATTTGTTTATGTAATAAAGAGCACTGTAAAGTGTTTTTTTGTTCTTATATATAATTGCTTAATTATTGTTATAAATGATATAATTTCAATAGAATAGAAAGTATTTGGAAGTGATATAATGTTAAAGAAAATCTCACAATTAATTATAGTACTTTTAATAATGGTTACGGCAATCCCTGTTTTTGCTAAAGAGTCTATCTCTGTTGAATCAATTAAATTAGTTAGTCAATCAGAAAATCTTAACGTAACTGATACTAAAAACATGAATGTTAATTTCAATGATTTAGACCAATATGTAAAATATGAAGTTACTTTAAAGAATAATACGGACAAGAAATTATTTGTTAATGAACTAAAGGTAGATAATTCATCACAAGATTTTATTCATTATGTATTAGATGATAGTTCAATTGGTAAAGAAATAAGTAGTGGTAAAACTACAAAAGTAAATATCTTTGTAAAAACATTAGAGATTGAAGGTGCTGGTAGAAATACAAATGATAATATAAATTTAAGATTTATGTTAGGTGATTCAATTAAGAATCCAGCTACAGGAAATAACAAAGTAGAATTAATTGTATCAATTTTATTAATTAGTTTATTAATCTTTATGGTTTGCTATAAAAAGGATACTAAAGTAAAAGTATCAATAATTGTAATAACATTAATGTTAGTCGGAACAACATCAGTACTTGCAGATGATGTAGTAACTGCAGAATTAGAAGGAAATGTAAGTTATTCATCACAAAATTTAATGCAGTCATCAGGAACTACAGTTACAAATAATACAATAGATTATTCTACATCAGAAGATGTATGGAAATACTATGATAAAGTTAAAAATGTAAATATCAGTAGTGTATCTAAATTTGAAAAAGATTATGTTGAAGAATTTGATTTAACAATAGGAGATAAGAGTAGAGTAAAAGGATACTTAGTAAAAAGTGATGCAGAAGGAATGTATGATTTACATATAGCATCACGTGGAGTAATCTATGCCCCAGCAAATTCAACAGCATTATTCTCATTCCCAAAAGTAGAAAAGATAAATGGACTTGAAAATGTAGTATTTGAAGAAACAAAAACATTTACAGGAATGTTTATGGGAAATGAAGAAATGACAGAAGCAAATGTAGAAAGTATAGATTTCTCAAATGCAGAAGATACATCACACATGTTTACAAAATGTTATGAAATAGAAGTAGAAGAAGAAACATTAAATATTCCGGAAGAAGCAAAAAGTGAAAATACATTTATTATGTACTTATATGATGAAGTAAAAAAAGACACCATAACAGATAAGAATACAGATTTTTCAACAACACCAATAACAGGAAAATACTTTATTGAAAGTACAAAGAATGATGAATATCCAGTTTATTATTACAGAGGAGCAATAACAAATAATAATGTTAAGTTTGCGAACTTCTGTTGGAAGATGGTAAGAACAACAGAAACTGGAGGAGTAAAATTAATTTACAATGGAGTACCATCATCAAATGGAAGTTGTAATAACACAGGAACAGCAAGTCAATTATCTAATAAAAGTAAATTTAACGAAGATTATGATTCCCCAGCGTATGTAGGATATATGTATAATTTAGAATATTCACATCAATACATAAATACATCAAATAGATATGATATATACACATATGGAAATGATGTAGAATGGGATGGAGAAAACTATATATTAAAAGATACTACTAAAAGTAATGCCTGGAACAACGTTAGAAAGACATTAGCAAAAAAATATCATTACACATGTTTTAATTATGAAGGTAAATGTCCGATAGTTTATTATATTACATATTTTGGTGACACTTCTAAAATATATTATATTAACCTAGCAAAAGGAAAGGATATAGAAGAAGTGAAAAAAGATATGTTTACTAATAAAAAAGATTCACTAATCAAGACAACAATAGATAGTTGGTATAAAACAAATCTTATAAAATATACAAATAAATTAGAAGATACTGTGTGGTGTAATGATAGAACAATATATAGTGGATCATTAAAGAGTAAAGATACAAATGCAGGAGTAGGAACTTCTCAATTTGGTTCACATGAAAGAAACTATAGAAAAAAAGAACCAAATATTAAATGTTCTACGACAAATGATAGTTTTACAGTTAGTCCTAATAAGGGAAATGGAGACTTAACATATCCAGTTGGTTTATTAACAGCAGATGAATACACACTATCTGGAAGTATTGATGAATATGGAAATTCGTATTTAAATACAGGAGAAACACAATGGACTTTATCTCCATATGCTTTTAATATGCATAGTGCATATAATTTTTACCTGGATTCAACATATACATTAGATAGTAGTGGTGCAGTTTCATATTATCGTGGTGTAAGACCAGCGGTTTCTCTAAAAGCGGGAACTGATTATATATCAGGAAATGGAACCGTATCAAATCCATATATAGTAGAATAAATACTTGTATTTTAAGAAAAATATGTTATAATATAAGCAGAAAGGAGTGGGAGACAAAAATTTCCCACTCTTATTATTTAGGAGGTGAATTCATGAAAGAACAAGTAGCACAACTTGTAAATGAATCTATTAAGGAATTAAACGTATTTGTAGATGATGCATACATCTCAAATGAGGAAGGGAAAAAAATCTTTAATATAGTTTTAGATAGTGAGGAAATTATTGATTTAAACAGAATCACAGACGCCTCAAGAATAATAAATAAAATTATGGATAAAAATGCTAATCTATTAGAAGAAGCTGATGAACTAGACATTTTTTCAAAAGAGAAGGGAGACATTGAATAATGAACGGTAAAGAATTTAAAAAAGCATTAGATAATATTGTTAAAGAAAAAGATATCGATCCAGAAGTAGTATATAATGCAATGGAATTAGCGTTAACTTCTGCATATAAGAAAAACTTTAATTCAAAAACAAATGTAAAAGTATTATTTGATCGTGCAACAGGAGAAATTAAAGTATATTCATTCTTAACAGTAGTTGAAGATGACAAAATGACTAAAGAAGAATATGAAGATTACTTATTTGAACAATATTCTGATGACGATGAAGAAGAGGAAGAAGAAATTCCAGCAGAAGGAGAAGAAGGAGAAGAAAAAGAAACAATTTCTTATTTCAATCCTGAAACTGAAATTAAATTAACAGATGCTAAGAAATTAGATAAGACTTTAGAAATTGGAGATACTATTGATACAGAAGTTACTCCAAAAGACTTTGGTCGTGTAGCAGCATCAACTGCTAAACAAGTAGTAGTACAAAAAATTAGAGAAGCTGAAAGAAATAGTATCATGGAAGAATTTGGAGACAAACAAGATGAATTATTAATTGGTACAGTAGCTTTAGAAGATACTGATAACTATTTCATCGATTTAGGTCGTACAAATGGTATCTTACCAAAGAAAGATATTATTCCTGGAGAAAAAATTGAAATGGGTTCTCAAATTAAAGTTTATGTATCAAAAGTAGACAATAATGGAAAGAACTTACTTATCCTATTAAGTAGAGCACACTTTGGATTTGTAAAAAGATTATTTGAACTTGAAATTCCAGAAATCAATGATGGAACAGTAATGTTATATTCAGTAGCAAGAGATGCTGGAAACAGAAGTAAAGTTGCAGTATATTCAGAAAATCCACAAGTTGACCCAATTGGTGCTTGTATTGGTGAAAAAGGGTCAAGAATCGCTCGTATCATTGAAGAATTACATGGAGAAAAATTAGACGTAGTTAAATATGATAAAGATCCAGCAATCTTCATTGAAAATGCCTTATCACCAGCAAGAGAATTAACAGTAGCAATTACTGATCCAAAGAAACAAGAAGCAATGGTTATTGCAGATGGAGATAACTTCTCTTTAGCAATTGGTAAAAAAGGACAAAATGCTCGTCTAGCTTCTAAGTTAACACATTTTAAAATAGATATTAAAACAACTGAACAAGCAAGAGAAGCAGGAATCAATTTTAGATAATAGGAGGTATTTATGAAAGTAAAAAAAGTACCACTAAGATCATGTGTTATCACAAAAGAACAACTACCAAAACAAGAACTTTTAAGAATAGTTAGAACTCCATATGGAGAAGTTCAAGTAGACGAAACTGGAAAGTTAAATGGTAGAGGAGCATATATTAAAAAAGATATTGAAGTTCTAGAAAAAGCAAAGAAGACAGGATTACTTGCTAAAAGATTAGAATGCACTATATCAGATGAAGTATATGAAGAAATAAGAAAAATAATAGAAAAATAGAAAAGTGAGGTGAGTCTTTATGATGACTTTAGAAGATTATGCTTTAGACGTAAACAAGACGATTGATGAAATTAAAGCATTATGCGATAAGATCGGAATTAACTACGAAGATGAGAACTCATTGTTAAATGAAACAGATATTATCCTACTTGATAATGAACAACAAGACGAAGAAGATTATGTGACTACAGGAGATGAAGATGCTCTTGAAGAACAAAGACTTGAAGAAGAAGTAGAAGATATAGCAGAAGAATTAGCACTAGATACAAAATTTGATTTAGATAATTCTTCATCATTTGAAAAAGTAAAACCAAAAGTAGTAAAGAAAACAGACAATAATAAAAAAGATTTCTTAAAAGAAAGAAAGAAAATGTACAAGAATCGTGAAAAATTACAAAGTAACGAACAAGTACAAGATGAAAATGTAATTTTATATAAAGAAGGAATGAACGTTTCTGAATTAGCTGCGTTATTAGAAGTAGCACCAGTTGAATTAGTAAAAAAATTAATGACACTTGGAGTTATGGCTAATATTAATCAAGCAATTGATTATGATACAGCTGAAATTATTGTTACAGATTACAATAAAACATTAAAGAAAGAAGAAACTGCTGATATTTCAAACTTTGAAAACTTTGAAATTGAAGATAGAGAAGAAGACTTAGTAGAACGTCCTCCAGTTGTAACAATCATGGGACACGTTGACCATGGTAAAACTTCATTACTAGATGCAATAAGAAAAACAGATGTAGTAAGTGGAGAAGCAGGAGGAATTACTCAAGCAATTGGTGCTTACTCTGTAAAATATAACGATAAGAAATTAACATTTATAGATACTCCAGGACATGCTGCATTTACTGAAATGCGTGCACGTGGAGCATCTATTACAGATATAGTAATTATTATTGTTGCTGCAGACGATGGAATAATGCCACAAACAAGAGAAGCAATTGACCATGCAAAAGCCGCAGGATGTCCAATTATTGTTGCAATTAACAAAATTGATAAACCTGAAGCAAATGTTGACAGAGTAATGACAGGATTAGTTGAAAATGGATTAACTCCAGAAGCTTGGGGTGGAGATATTATCGTAAATCAAATTTCTGCAAAAACAGGTGTAGGAATTAATGAATTACTAGAAAATATCTTATTAGTTGCAGAAATGGAAAGTCTAAAAGCAAATCCTAATCGTTATGCAACAGGAGCAGTAATTGAATCTAAAAAAGATTCAAAAATTGGTTCAGTAGCAACATTACTTATCCAAAATGGAACACTTCGTTTAGGTGATCCAATTGTTATTGGAAATTATTTTGGTAAGGTAAGAACATTAAAAAATGATAAAGGACAAAATATAGTTGAAGCAAAACCATCAACTCCAGTAGAAGTAACTGGTATTTCAGAAGTACCAAGTGCTGGAGACAAATTCATGGCTTTTGAATCAGAAAAACAAGCAAAACAAATCGCTGAAGAAAGAACACTTCGTTCTAAAGCGACAGACACAAACTTATCAGGAATGAGTTTAGACGACTTATTTGGACAAATCCAAATTGGTGTAAAAGAAATTAATGTAGTTTTAAAAGCAGATGTAAACGGAAGTTTAGAAGCAGTTAAAAATGCATTAGAAAAAATTGACGTTGAAGGTGTTAAAGTAAAAGTTGTACGTGGAGCAGTAGGTGCAATTACTGAAAGTGATATCGTATTAGCTTCAGCATCAAAAGCATTAATTATTGGTTTCAATGTAAGAGCATCAGGAAAATCTCTTGATACTGCTAAAGAATATGGAATCACAATTAAAACATATGACATTATCTATAAAGTTGTAGAAGATATGGAAGCTGCAATGAAAGGAATGTTAGATCCAGAATTCGAAGAAAAAGTTTTAGGAACATTAGAAATAAGACAAATCTTCAAATTCTCAAAAGTTGGATTAATTGCTGGATGTCACGTAACAAATGGTATAATTAAAAACGGACAAAAAGCAAGAATTATTAGAGATGACGTTGTAGTATATAACGGTTCAATCAAAACATTACAACATGAAAAAGATCAAGTTAAAGAAGTTAAGAAAGACATGGATTGTGGATTAACTTTAGAAAACTGTCAAGACTACAAAGAAAACGATATTATCGAAGTATATGAATTAGTAGAAATTAAAAGATAATATCTTAGGGAGTTCAAATGAAAACAAATGAAAAGACTGATATAGAAAGAAAAATTATCAGTACTGAATTATTAAATGAAAATACGCTGCTAGTTATTAGTAAGTCTGATGAAGAAGAATATCCTCGTGTTTCAATAAATTATGAAAAATACGATGAAGTTCGTTCAAAGGATCTTGTTACTTTAACTCCAGATGTAAAAGTAGAACATAATGATCAAATGATTGCAATATTTTGTAAAGAAGGAAAAGTCTTAAGAAAATATAAACTAGCATCAGTTTATGATATAAGAATTCATGAGTACGTAGGTACATCAAATATGCATTTGCATTATGAAGCAAGTAAATATCAAGGAGCAAAAGTAAAAAGACTAGTAGCTGATAAGAAGTAGACAAAGGAGGTCTTCTACTATGGCAAACAATGTAAAAATAGAAAGACTAAATCATGCATTTCAAGAAGAAATAAGTATGATTTTAATGACTGAAATCAAAGATGAAGATATTAAGTTCGTAACAATTACAGGAGTTGAAACAACATCAGATTTAGGATTCGCAAAAGTATATTTCACAGTATTAGATGATACTAAAAGAGAATCTACTTTAGAAGCTTTAAATGGTGCTGCATCATTCATTCGTGGAGAACTATCAAAAAGAGTAGAGATTCGTCATACTCCAGAATTAAAATTTATTTATGACACTTCAATTGAATATGGAAATCATATTGAAAAAATAATTGAACAAATAAATGAAGAAAAATAAAAGATTGTCAACCAGACAATCTTTTTTCTTTTACTAATAAAACTAATATGATAAAATACTAATATAGGAAGGTAGATGATACTATGTCTAAAACAAAACAAAAATACAATGATTGCTGGATGTATATCTTATTATTATCAACATTAGTAATCTTAACTGAATCAGTTAAAACATTTAATTTTTCATTATTTAAAGTAGAAATGACTGTTGCTATATTCTTAATACCATTTATATTTGCAATAACAAATTACATTACCAAAAAATATGGATTTAGAAGAGCACTAAATGGAATTATTATCTCTGCTGTATCAATGATCTTATTTATAGTATTAATGTGTTTTGCTATAGGTACTGAAATGAACTTTAGTGCTTTAAGTGGAGGATTAATAGGATATTTAATAAGTCAAATAGTAAATACAATGATTTATAAATTTTTACTTACAAATACAAATTCTCCATACATTCTTGTAGTGTTAAATTATGTATTTGCCTACATCGTATTCTATATGGTTTATACAATAATTCACTTAGATATGATTATCCTTGATACATTCTGGATATCTTATTTTATCGTATTAGCTATACAATCGATTATGTCACTTGCATTAGCATTTATTGATAAAAAAATAGTCGTAGGAATAGGTAAGGATGATTAATCCTTATTTTTTTGTTATAATAAACTAGAAAGTGGTGATTATATGCAATGTATATCATGTGGAAAAAAATTAAATGAAGATGACAAGGTATGTCCAAAGTGTGGAAAAAACCAACCATTAGCTGAAACAAATAATTTAACAAGATGGCCACTTCTAAAATCACTAGCTCCAATATGTTTATTAATTGGATTAGTAATAGTACCATTAGGACTTACTGGACTTATATTTTTAATATTCTTAGCAATAGAAAAAGAATTAAAATTATTAGAAGTTATCTTAGGTTTAGCAAACATCTTATTTATAACAGTACTACCTTTTATATTAGCTTTAATATTTAAAAATATAAAATAAGGAGTAATTATGGATAAATTAGATAGAAATTACAATGACTATCAAACATTAGAAATAATAGATAAAAAATTAATTAAAAATTTTGTAGAAAAGCATCTTCCAATATGGGAATATGATATATTAAAATTTAATAATTTTAGACATCTATTAGAAATATCAAATATTAAAAGTATAGACTTTTATTCATATATAAGTATTGATGAAGATTTAGAATATACCTTTATTTTTAATGATAATACAAGAAGAAACTTTCATCTAGAAAAAGAAGTTCTTCTTAATTGGTTAACAGATAATAACCTAATAAAGTAGGAATGATAAAATGAAAAAAATTATAAAGAAAATAATTTATTATATTTTTTTAACTATTTCATTTCTTTTACTACCATTATGTATTAGAAATGTATATTTAAGTATATTAGTAAAATCAAGCATCTTAGATATTATAATAAATATAATATCTGGATTATTTGTATTTTCATATACATTTATAATTGCCATGATTATTCGTTATAACCTAAAGCATAATCGTTGGCCATTTAAGTTTTTATATGAAGAGGATGATGAAGATGACTAAAGGTGATTATATAAAGTTAATAAATGAAAATTATGAAAATGAATCAAAAGAAATGTTATTAAAACAAGTAGAATTATTCTTCACTGAAAATAACTTTTCAAAGAATAAATATAATATTGGAGATAATGTAGTTCTAAAAAAAGGAACTTATATACATGGAATACCAGGGTACTTAGATAATTTTGATTGGATAATTGAAAATGGATTTATCGGAAATGATTTTACAAATAGATCAGTTGCCAATAAAATTAAAAGTAGTATAGGTATGTGGAAAATCAAAGAAGATATATTATTAAAGGATTATGTTAATAACTATAGTGGTTTTACAATTGTCTATACAATTGGAAGAGGACCAGGTTCAAAAGAAGTATCTGAATTAATACCATATCATAAATTTGATGAATATACAGAAAAGATTAATGATGATGAAAATATTTGGATGTACTGGGGAGATCAAACAAAAGAAGTTAGATTTCTGCCAAGTCTAGTAGCAAATAAAAGACAATTAGCTTTTATTTTAAATATGGAAAATGCTTTAGCAAAAGAATTAGTAAAACTAGATGTTTGGGATCCATCATTAAAAGAAGAAACTGTAAAACCATTTATTGATTATCGTTACTTTGAAAAATTCTTAAAAGAAAGATTAAATAGAAATGCCTTAACAACTGATAGAGAAACAGCAATTATGTTTGGGCTTCCACCAAGTCTAATTGAAGGAATATTTGTCGGACGAATATTAGAAAAAGATAAAGATGCTTTAGCATATATTAAAAGTAAGTTACCAGACTGCTACATCTGTAATTTAGATGGTAAAGTTATAATAGGTAATTAAAAGGAGTAAGCAGTATGAAACATTATTTTGGTCTAGAAAGTGATTTTGAACTTTCATTCTTTGGGCCAGTACATCTATTATTAATAATATTAACAATACTTTCAATTGTATTAATTTATAAGTTTAAAGATAAACTAAAAAAGTATAAAGTTATTAGAAAGATAATCCCAATAATTTTATTTTCAAACATGGTTATTTATATACTAGGTGCTATAATAGCAGGAATATATGATATAAAGGTCCATCTACCAATACATTATTGTTATATAACTGGATTTTTATTTCAATATATGTTATTAAAAGAAAAAAAGAATTGGTATAACATGTTATATTATGCAATATTCTTTTGTACAATAACAGTTATAATATTCCAAGATCCTGCAATAACTCCAGATAGATATGAATTTATATTATTAGTATTATCACACCATTTTTTATTAATCAGTAGTTTCTATACAATGTTTGTACTAGATTATAAAGTAGATAAAAAAGGATATAAACCATTTATAATATATTCAGTAATTGTTTATACAACTGTATTTATATTGAATAGAATATTAGGAACAGATTATATATTTAATTCAACATTACCACCATGGATTTATGAAATTTTACCTTTTGTAAAATTATTACCTCCATTAGTGTGGTTAATATTATTAAGTATACCTTTACTTGCACTTGCATATATACCAGTAAAATTCAATAAAAAACGACTAGAAAAAACAAATTAATATAACGATTTGTTTTTTCTGTGCTATAATAAAAACGAAACATAACTAAGGAGTGATTACATGTCTTTTATAGAATTAAAAAATGTAGGAAAAGAATATCGTGGAGAAGTAAATGTTAAAGCAGTAACAGATTGTTCTTTTAAAATAAATGAAGGTGAATTTGTAGCAATATTAGGAGCATCAGGAGCAGGAAAAACAACAATTCTTAATATGTTAGGTGGAATGGATTCTCCAACAGAAGGAAGTATAATTGTAGATGAAAAAAACATTGATCAACTTGATTATAATGAATTAATAGAATATAGAAGACATGATATTGGATTCGTATTTCAATTTTATAATCTAATTGCTAATTTAACTACATTAGAAAATGTAGAACTTGCATGTCAATTATCAGAAAATGCTCTTGATCCTAGAATAATATTAAAATTAGTAGGATTAGAACATCGACTAAATAGTTTTCCATCTCAATTATCAGGAGGAGAACAACAAAGAGTTGCAATAGCAAGAGCCATTGCAAAAAATCCAAAAATATTATTATGTGATGAACCAACAGGAGCCCTTGATTCTAAAACAGGAAAAATGATAATTGACTTATTATATAAAACATGTAAAGAAATGAAGATGACAACAGTCTTAATTACACATAATGTAGATATTGCAAAAATAGCAGATAAAATAATTACAATTGAAAATGGAACAGTTCAAGATATAAAAACAAAAGAAGAACTTAAAACAGTAGAAATTATTGAGGAACAACCAAAGAAGAAGAAAAAATGAAAAAAGAAAAAAACAAATAATAACTAATAGAAAGTGGTGAAGAAAATGCTTTTAAAAAATACTATAAGAAAGATAAAAAAGTCATTTGGAAGATATCTATCACTACTTATAATTATCTTTTTAGGAGTAGGATTCTATACAGGAATTACAACAGCAATTCCTGATATTCAAGATAAACAAACATCATATTATGAAGAAACAAATTTAGCAGATTTAAAAATTACAAGTACCTTAGGATTTACTGATTCAGATATATCAGCAATCCATCTTACAGGAGTAACTTCTACTTTAGGAACATATTCAAAAGATGTTTTAGTAGGAGAAAATGCAGTAAGGATTCATGCGATTGAAACTAAATTAAACAATGTTAAATTAATAGAAGGTCGTCTACCAAAAAAAGATAATGAATGTCTAGCTGATAGTGTATACTACAAAATTGGTGACAAAATAAATATAAATGAAGATTATGAAGATAATCTAGAAGAAACTAAATATGAAGTAGTAGGTACAATTATTTCACCATTATATTCTGGAAATGAATATGGTACAACAAGTATTGGAACAGGTAAACTATATTCATTTATATTCGTTAATAAAGAAGTATTTGATTATGATTACTATACAGAAGCATATTTAACAGTATCAAAAAAAGCAAAAGATATTCCTTACTCAGAAGGATATAAATTAAAAACTGAAAAGATAGAAAAACAATTATCAGTAGTTAAAAATGAACAACTAACAATTCGAATTGATGAAATGATTAGAAAAAGTAAAGGTAAACTATCTGATAAAGATTTAAAACATCATACATGGTATATTCAAGATAGAGATGAGTTTATTCCAACATATAAAATTCTAGATAGTCAATTTGATCAAGTAATGACAATTGCTAATGTAATACCAATCTTCTTTATTTTAATAGTAGCTTTAATAACATCAAATACAATGACTAGAATGATTAAAGAAGAACGTGGTGAAATGGGAACACTATTATCATTAGGATTTAGTAATGAAGAAATAATTAATACATATTTAGTTTATGTATTATCAGCATCATCACTAGGAGCAATATTAGGATACTTCATTGGAACATTAACATTACCAAAATTAGTATTTTATTGTTTTCCATTAAATTTCCCAACAATTTCATATACCTTTAGACCATTATTACTATTAGCATCACTTGCAATATCATTAGTACTAATGTCTTGGGTAACAACAAATGCAGCAGAAAAAGAATTAAGACAAAAACCAGCATATTTATTAAGACCAGAACCACCTAAGAAAGGTAAAAAAGTTTTATTAGAAAAAATACATTTTATATGGAATAGATTATCATTCTCAACAAAAACAACAATAAGAAATATAAGTCGTTATAAAAAACGTGTATTAATAACTTTAATTGGATCTGCAGGATGCACATTTATGATTATGATAGGATTTGCTTTAAAAGATAGTATTAATACAGTAGGAGATAAACAATATAATGATTTATTTAAATATGATAATTTAATTGTATTAAATCAACCTATAAGTAAAATTAATGATAAACTAAATGAAGATTTAGAACCATTAGTAAAAGATGAATTATTACTACATCAAGAAGCATATAAAGTAGTAGATAAAGCTGAAAACTTAGATGTTTATTTAATGGCTCCAGAAGAAACAAATAAACAATTTTATAAATACTATAATTTAAAAGAAAAAGATTCAAATAAGAAATTAAAACTATCAGATAAAGGTGTAATAATAACACCTAAAATAGCTCAAAGATTTGAACTTAAAGTAGGAGATGAAATAAAAGTAGAATCTCTAAAACAAATTGAATATACTTTAAAAGTAGCGGGAATAACTGAAAACTATGTTTCAAATTATATTTATATTTCAAAAGATTACTATGAAGAAATATTTAATAAAGATTTAAATTATAATATAATTGCAACTAATAATAAAGAAAAAGATAATAATAAGATTGCAGAAAAATTATTAAAGAATGATAATATTGTAAGTATTAACTTTAGAGAAGATTTACTAAAAACAGCAAATGAAACAGTAAAAGGATTAAATGAAGTAATAGTACTTTTAGTATTAATTTCATCTGCACTAGCATTTACAGTTCTATATAATCTAACAAGTATAAATATAAGTGAAAGAACAAGAGAAATAGCAACACTAAAAGTATTAGGATTTACAGATAATGAATCAAATGCTTATATTTATAGAGAAACACTTATAACAACAATTGTTGGTATAATAATTGGTTTACTAATAACTTCTCCATTACATGATATGGTAATGTCTTTACTTGAAGTAGATCACTTAATGTTCTTGCGTACTATAAAAATTCAAAGTTACATTTATTCATCATTATTAACATTAGTATTTGCACTTATAATGTTAGTAATAACTTACTATAAGTTAAAAAAAATTAATATGATTGAATCATTAAAATCAGTAGAATAAAATAAGCAAGCTCCAGCTTGCTTTTTATGTTATAATAAAAAAGTAGGTTATATGAAAGGGTTATCTTATGAGTAATAATAAAATGTGGTGTCAAAAACTTCAAAAATTTTGGCAACAAAAAGAAATTGATAAAATAATTGAACTTTTTTCTGAAAATGTAATTTATTATGAGGAACCAAATAATAAAATAACGTATAAAGAATTAAGGTTTGTTTGGGCTGAAATAAAAAATCAAAATATAGTTAGTTTAAATTTTAAAATTTTATCAGAAGAAAATAATAAATGTATTGCCAATTTTATATTAAAAGAAAATACAACAATTGATATGATTTATGAAATAACTTTAAATGATGAAAATAAATGCACTTATTTTAAACAATGGTATATGGAATATTAGGAGAATAAAATGAATCGAGATTTAACAGAAATGGCAAAAAATATTGTAAAACAAAGTAAAGGTTTTATAGAAGCAAATAATTATGAAGTAATAAAAGTAGAAGAACATTATTGTGAACTACTTGGTACACTTACAGAAACAAGTACTAATCATCTAGGAGCAGCACATGGCGGATATATTTTTGGACTTGCTGATACTGCTGCAGGAATTGCTGCTATGACAGACGGAAGAACAGCTGTAACAATATCATCTAATATTGATTATTTAAAAGCAGCAACAGCAAAAACTCTAAAAGCAATCGCAACTTGTACTAAAAATGGAAAAACAATATCATTCTTCGAAGTAAATATTTATGATGAAGAAAATAACTTAATAGCTAAAGCAAATATAAATTATTGTTATATTTCAAAATAAAAGATCAGACTTAAAGTTCTGATCTTTTTTTATATTCGCTTTTAATAATACTTTCTATTTCTTCTGGACTTTCCTTACAACCAGTATTTAACCATCTCTTAATAATGGCATTAAGTCCTGCTTCAAAGAAATCAATATGATACTCAATAAAATCACTATTAGGATAAAATCTTTTCATTTCAGTATTTAAATCAAACATGAAAAAACTCTTATCAAAATTAGAATTTAACTTAAAGAAAGTTTTATAAAATATTTGATTTTCTTTAATATGTTTAAATAATTTTAAAAAGTCATAAGAATGTTTCTTTTCAGTAGATTCTTCTTTATAAATATCTAAAAACATCTCTAGCATAATCTTATTAATTTGATCAACTAAATCATAAATATCTATAAAATTAGCATAAAAAGTAGACCTATTTATATCAGCTAACTTACAAATGTCAGTAACTGTTATCTCATTAACATCTCTAGTTTGTAATTCATTTACAAACACATTCATAATTCTTTGTTTAGACTCTTTTTTTCTTTTATTATTTGCAACATTCATAATAAAACTCCTTTATTCCAACACTTTAATAAAATCTGATGATTGTTTTTGTCTCTTGTAAACATTATACTAAAAGTGTATTAAAACAACAAGTGTTGGTTTATACGAAAGGAGAAAAAAGAATATGTCAAAAATCGTTGAAGCAAACAAGAAGATAGAAAAAGCTGTAGTAGGAGCATATAACAAAGTAGAAGATACAGTTGTTGGCGCATACAAGAAAGTAGAAGATAAGTTCGTAGATACATTCATTAAAGATGTAGGAGAAACTACTGAAGAAGCAAAAGAAAGATTAAAAAAACAACAATCTGAACTAGAAGCAAAAAACAAAGCTTTAGTTGAAGAATCTATTAAAAAAAATACAGAAATTAATAAATAATTAAGGAGATAATAATATGAAAAAAGAAACATTATTACAAATTATTTTAGGTACAATTGGAGGTTTAGTATTTGCTATTGGAATGTGCATGTGCTTATTACCCGAATGGGATATGTTTACTCCAGGTGTAGTAACCGCAATTATTGGATTTTTAATTCTTTTAGCAATCATTCCAATCTATAGAAAAAATCATCCAAGAAAACCTCGTGGTCCAATTAACTGGGGATTAATTCTTACATGGTCAGTAGGAGTTGTAGGTTCATTAGTTATGGGATTTGGAATGAGTATGATTATGGTAGGAGATGCCTCACATACAGATATGATTGTAGGACTAATTACTGGTGTAGTTGGACTAATCGTATGTGTATTAAATTATCCAATTTATTCTTATATTAAGTCTGACAAAAAATAATGTTAAAGAAAATAAGAAATCTAGATAAAAAAGACAGGACAATGTATATATTAAGATTTACATTAACCATTAATATAATATTGGCATCAATAAAGTATATTCTTGCTTTTACATTGCCATCAATGTGGTTTTTTGTAAATGCCTTATTTTTAACAGTTCTTTCTATATCTAGATTTTTTTCAATAAAAGATTATAAATGTATTAAACTTTCAAGAGGAAATTCAGAAAATAAAAAAGTTGGATATAAGAATTATATAAGGAACGGAATACTACTAATATTATTAGGGTTAATGTACTTCTTTATTAGTGTATATATTTATTATAAGGGTACAAAAACAACAATGCATGAATATTTAACATATTTAGTAGCATTAAATGCTTTTTGGTCAATTAGCTTAGCAATATATGGAATGATCAAATATAAAAAAGCAAATAATCCAATCTTAAAATCAGTAAAAATGACAAACTTCGCAAATGCCTTAACATCAATTGTCTTAACTCAAGTAACATTACTAGATACATTTGGTCCAGGATATGATTTGAGTAAAATAAATAGCTATACAGGTATGGGAGTAAGTATAATAATTGGACTAATTGGCTTGTCAATGATTATTGGAATAAAAAAGATAGACTATTAAATCTATCTTTTTTTGTAGTATAATAAAAATAAGTGGAGGTATATATGAAGAATATCCTAGAAATTAAAAACCTAACTAAATATTATGGAAAAGTACTTGCTGTAAAAGATTTATCTTTAGAATTAAAACCAGGAGAAATTTTTGGCTTTATTGGTCCAAATGGTGCAGGAAAAAGTACTACAATTCGTTCAATAATGAACCTTATAAATAAAACTAAAGGAGAAGTATATTTTCTTGGAGAAACACTTACAAAAAACAATTTAAAACTAAAAGAACAAATTGGATATCTTCCAAGTGAAATATCCTTATATGAAGAACTAACTGTTAAAGAAATGTTAGATTATCATGAAAGTTTCTATAAAAAAGACTTATCAAAAAGAAGAAAAGAATTAGTAAAAAAATTAAAACTAGATGAAACTAAAAAAATAGAAGATTTATCCCTAGGAAATCAAAAAAAATTAGGAATAGTTCTAGCTCTAATGCACGAACCAAAACTATTAATTTTAGATGAACCAACTAGTGGGTTAGATCCAATTATGCAACAAGTTTTCTATGATTTATTAAAAGAAGAAAAAGAAAAAGGAACGACTATTTTTTACTCAACACATATCTTAAGTGAAATATCAAAAATATGTGATAGAGTAGGAATAATTAAAGAAGGAACTCTTTTAAAAGTAGAAAGTATTAAAGAACTACAAGCAAAGAACTTAACTAATGTAACAATTACATCAAAAGAAATAGATAAGATTGGAAAAGAATTAAATGTTAAAGTAGAAAAAATAGATTCTGAAACAATTAAGTTTAAAAACACACTTGCATCAAATGAATTAATAAAAATACTTTCAAAATATGAAATAAAGAAACTATTAATAGAAGAACCAAGTTTAGAAGATGTCTTCTTACATTATTATAAATAGGAGGTAAATATGTTTAAAAGAGAATATAAATATAATTTTAAAAGTTTCTTAATTTGGACAACAATAACATTAGGAATATTTCTAATTGTATATTTAATGTATCCTTCTATTGTTTCAAGCGATAACATTAAAATGATTGATGAAATGATGAAAGTGTTTCCTCCTGAGATGCTAAAAGCTTTTAATATGGATATAGCATCTATGAATAGTGCCTATGGATGGTTGAAATCAGAAGGCTTTGTTTTTGTTCTGCTAATAATTGGATGTTATGCGGGAATATTAGGAGCAAATATTTTATTAAAAGAAGAAAACGATAAAACGGTAGAATATTTAAATAGCCTACCTATAAAAAGAACATCAATTGTTTTAAATAAAGTATTAGTAGGATTAATAAATATAACATTATTAGTGTTATTACTAGGAATATTTAATTATATTGGTCTAACCTTAAGTGGAGATTTTGATATAAAACAATTTATTCTTCTAAGTATTACACCTTTATTTCCAGCCTTAGTATTATTCTTTACTTGCTTATTTATATCAACATTTACTCATAAAACAAAAAAGACTCTAGGGATATCTTTAGGAATAGTATTAATAAGTTACATATTACAAACTCTATCAACAATTGCAGAACCAGTAGAATTTTTAAAATACTTTTCTGCATTTACATTAGCAGATATAAGAAATGTAATTATGAATGTTTCTATTAATCCATTTATGATAATTATTACAATAATTTTATCACTAATGTTTTTATCACTGACAATAATACATTATAATAAAAAAGAATTAGTTTAAAGGAAGTAATAATATGAACGATTGGGAATATATAAGTGAATGTATAGATGATGAAATAGATGAAATATTTAAGTTTCAACCAATACATACCTTATCTGATTATGAAAGAAGAAAAATTATTTTTGAACATTTAACAGGAAAATTAATATATGATTATGATCTACTAAATCAATTAATTGATGCTAAAATAACAGGTGTTCCAATACGTAGAAATCCTACTGAAGAATTACTTACAGTTGTTAATGCAAGCATAGGGATTTGTAATGGAATAAGCCAATACTATAAATTACTTTTAGAAAGAATAGGTATAAAATCACATTGTGTTATATGTGATGATGGTACAGATATTAACCACCAAATTCTACTAGTACATAATAGTGATACAGATACATATAGCTTTGATGATGTAACAGCAGTAATTGTTGGAAGAGGAACAAATGAAGAATACTTTGACTACGATGTAGATGGAGCAAGAAGACATAATCAAGGGAATAAGAAAGTATACGAAGATAGACATTTCTTTATACTAACAGAAGAATATATAAACTATGTAGTAAAAAGACCACAAGGCCCAACTAAAACATTAGAATATCTACCAGAAAATGTTAAGTCGATAAAACAAAAACCATCAGTAAAGTAAAGGATGAAATTATGAAGAAAAAAGTATTACTAATTATTTCATTATTTGCAATCATCTTACTAACAGGATGTACAAATAATAGGATTGGAGAAAAAACTCCACATAAAATAACAAATGATAAAATAACAATGGAAGTAAAACAAGGTACATTAACAAAATCTTCCGCAACAATTATAATGACAAATAAAACAAAAGAAGAATATACATATGGAGAACCATATCATTTAGAAATAAAACATAATGATGCATGGCATATATTAGAACTAGAACCAAATAATGATATATTTTTCACAATGCCAGCTTATTCATTAAAAACAGGTGAGTCAGTTGAAAAAGAATGTGAATGGGAACATGGATATGGTCAACTAAAAAAAGGAACATATCGAATAGTTAAAGATGTATCAAATAAAAAAGAACAACTATATGTTGCTGCAGAATTTACTATAAAATAAAGGAGACAATATGAAGAAATATTTAAAAGAAATTATTATATTATTAATTCAGCTATTTATGTTTTATATATTTCCTTTATTTGCAGGACCAACTGATGCTATGGGAATGGTATTTATAATATTAATTACAACACTATTTTTATCAGCACTATTAACAATTATTTCCAAAGAAAAATTAAAGTATATATATCCACTAGTAGTAGCAATAATATTTATACCATCCGTATTTATTTATTATAATGAAAGTGCACTTATACATTCACTGTGGTATTTAGTAACATCTATAATTGGATTAGTACTAGGAAGCATAATAAACTATTTTGTAAAGATAATTGATAAATATGAAAAATAAATTTAATTATATTAGTTCCTTTGGAATACTAGGATTTATTGCACTAACAATGATTGATAGATTTATAACGAAAATACCAGACAGAATATATATACCAACAGCAATACTTATAATAACAATAATTCTCTATGGAAATATAAGAAATAAAAGAAAATGTAAAAAGACAAGATAATATTCTTGTTTTTTTTATAAATAAGAAAACTTCTCAAAAAAAATTAATATTTCATGCTATAATTAAGTTATAAGATAAAAATAGTTTAGGGTGGTGAAGTAAATGTACAAATTAGGAATTGATATAGGAGCAAGTCATATAGGATTAGGTTTATATGATAAAAGTAAGAAAAAACTTATTAAGAAAAAGTATATTCCATATAAACCATATTCTAAAATATTCAACAAAGTATTTACAAAATTTATTACAAAGAAATATACTGACTTATTAATAAGAAAAATAGATAGTTTTCTAGGTGATAAAAAAGTAGATTATATTGGAATAGGATGTCCAGGAAAAGTAGATCCTGAAAAATGTTTATTTTATGGAGCTAAAGAATTAGTTGTTGGAAAAATTAATTTTAAAAAAGTATTTGCTAAATATAATTGTGAAGTCTATGTAGAAAATGATAGTAATTGTGCAGCGGTAGGTGAAGCATTAAATAATGACTACAACAAGTTCTTTATGATAACAATAGGAACAGGAGTAGGATTATCTTTAGTAAGAAAAACTAGAAAGAAAATACTTCTAGCAAGTGATGAAACAATCGATAAAATAGTTAAACTAAATAAAAAAGAAAACCTAAATGAAAACTATATTAGAAGTTTTAAAGAGTTATCAGAAACATATAATAAAAGACAAAAGAAAATATTACCTCGTGATGCAATATTTGAAGATCTTCGTCATAACAAAGATATATTAGAAAACTATTTATCAGACTTTGTAGAAGGAATTAAAAGAATAAATAAAGAAGTTAAAATAAAACACATTTGTATTGGTGGAGGTCTATCATTACACAAAAGACATTTCTATAGAAGACTTCATGAAGATTTATCTAAACATGAAATATTTATAGCCAAAAACTTTAATGATTCAGGAATAATAGGAGCAGTACATCTACCGATAAAAAGATTTTAAGAAGGTGATATAATGACAGAAAAATATTTCTATCATGTAGTAACAAATAAACCAATGTATGTTGGTCAAAAAATAAGTTTTACAGATGATAATAAGAGTGGTGTTTATAAGCGTGTAATGGAAAAAGAAGATATTGTAAATGATATTTACTTACATCCAGAAAACTATAAACAAGAAGATTTAGAACACCATACAAAAGTAGCTTTAAGAGAACTAGCTATGGAAGAAATTAGACAAAAACATTATCCAAACTATCCATCAAGAATTAAATCATTGTATGTTTCAACTGATCTGGAAGATTCATATATGTGGGCAAATAGTTTTATAAAAAAAGGAAGAGTAGTTTATCAAATAGTTAAGCTAAAAACAACAGGAAACGCATTTACAGGTAACGCATATAATTGTTTCGAAGGAACAACAGATAAAGAATATAATTTAAAAGAATCATTTAACTATTGGGATAATGTAATAAAAAATGATAATGAAATTATTTATGAAACAATTATTGATGGAGAAATAGAAGTTGTTGAAATAATTGAAAATTTTGACAATTAACATATAATATGTTAATATTAAGCCATAAAACAAATCACTGATTTGGAGAAGTAACTAGCGAAAAACTTTTCAGAAAGTAACTGGTAGATGTGAAGTTACAAGTAATAACTAGCGAATGGACCAAAGAGAGTTTACTCGAAAAATTATTTTAGTAGAGTAAGACGGGAGATTCCGACCGTTATCAAAGGAACGTGTATGATGGTACATTGGAATCTATTATTAGGTGGCATAGCAAGAATTCTTGTCCTATTTTAGGAAAAGAATTCTTTTTTGTTTTATAAATTAATTTTAAGGAGGTGGTACATATGAAAGAATATGACTGGAATTGGCGAAAGCCATATATTAAGAAAAGAAAAATATTAGAAAAATTAAGGAGAAAAGAAAATGAATTATGGAATATTTGGTGGTCAATATGTACCACAACAATTAAAAGAAAAACTAGGCAGTATTGCCCAAAAATTTAATGAATTAAAAAACGATAAAAAATTTAAAGATGAATACTTATATTATTTAAAACATTTTGTAGGTAGACCTTCACCATTATATTTTGCTGAAAGATTAACAAAATATTTAGATGGTGCAAAAATATATCTAAAAAGAGAAGATCTTAATCATACTGGTTCTCATAAAATTAATAATGCAATAGGACAGGTATTACTTGCTAAAAAATTAGGATATAATCATATAATTGCCGAAACCGGAGCAGGACAACATGGAGTAGCAACTGCTACAGTATGTGCATTGTTTAATATAAGATGTACCGTGTTTATGGGAATAGAAGATATTAAAAGACAACGTGTAAATGTAGAAAAAATGAAAATTCTAGGAGCCGAAATAAAAGAAGTAACTTCTGGAGAAGGAACATTAAAAGAAGCAGTAGATGAAGCATTTGAATATTTTACAAAAAACAAAGATTCATACTATTTAATTGGTTCAGCAGTAGGACCTTATCCATATCCAGAAATTGTTAAATATTTTCAAAAGATAATTGGAGAAGAAACAAAAACACAAATAAGAAAGATGGAAGGAAAACTACCTAATGCAGTAATTGCTTGCATTGGAGGGGGAAGTAATAGTATTGGAATGTTTACACCTTTTATTAAAGAAAAGGTAGATATTTATGGAGTAGAAGGAGCCGGTCTTGGTCTTCAAACAGGACAACATGCATCAGCAATATACAATAATACTATTGGAATATTACATGGAATGAAAACATATACTATGCAAGATGAAAAAGGAAATATAAAAGATGCTTACTCTATTTCAGCAGGACTAGACTATCCAGGAATAGGACCAGAACATGCCTTTTACCACTTAAAAAAACGTATTAAATATGATTCAATTACTGATAAGGAAGCAGTAAATGCCTTTAAATTATTAACTAATTTAGAAGGTATTATTCCTGCATTAGAAAGTTCTTATGCAGTTGCCTATTCTATGAAAATAGCAAAAAACTATAACAAAGAGGACATAATAGTAATCTGTTTATCAGGACGTGGAGATAAAGATTTAGATAATATAATGAATTATAATAATATGTAAAGTATAGTAAAGAAGAATTAACAATTCTTCTTTTTTTTATCTTATAATGATATACTAAAAAGCACCAAGGAGAGATATTATGAAAATAACAGACATCAAGGATCCTAAATTTTTAAAGAAATATAACACACAAGAATTAAATGTTTTATGTTCTGACATAAGAAAATTTGTAATTGATAATCTATCAAAAACAGGAGGACATGTAGCATCTAATCTAGGAATAGTAGAACTAACAGTATCGCTACATTATGTATTTAATTCACCACAAGATAAAATAATATTTGATGTAGGACATCAATCATACATTCACAAGATCCTAACAGGTAGGGCAAATAAGTTCTCATCTCTTAGACAACTAGGAGGAATATCTGGTTATCAAAAAAGAAAAGAGTCAGCACATGACCCTTTTGAAGCAGGGCATTCTTCAACGTCTATTGCCGCAGCTCTTGGTTTTGCATATGCGAGAGATTTAAATAAAGAAAAAAATGAAGTAATTGCTGTTATAGGAGATGGTTCCTTAACTGGAGGTCTAGCATTTGAAGCATTAAATAATATTGAAACATTAAAATCAAAAGTTATCATAATCTTAAATGATAATGAAATGTCTATTTCAAAAAATGTTGGAGGACTAAGTGAGTTCTTAAAAAAAGTTCGTATAAGTCACTCTTATGAAACTGCAAGTAAAAGCTATAAAAAAATATTAACAAAAACAAAATTAGGACAAAAGATATTTGAAATTTCATATAATATTAAAGAAAAATTTAAACGTCGAATAAACGATAACATTTTTACTAACTTAAATATTGATTATTTAGGACCAGTAGATGGACATAATATTGAAGAATTAATAAAAGCATTTAAGAAAGCAAAAAACTCTAAAAAATCAATTTTAGTTCATGTTATCACAAAAAAAGGAAAAGGATATTTACCTGCTGAACAAAACGCAAGTGCATGGCACGGAGTCGGATTATTTGACTCTAAAACAGGAGAACAAAAAAAATCAAATCTTCCAAGTTTAAGTCAAATTATTAGTGATACAGTTTATGAATTTATGGAAAAAGATAAGAATATAGTAACAATAACACCTGCAATGATTGGTGGAAGTAAATTAGAAAAAATATTTAAGGACTTCCCAGAAAGAAGTATCGATACTGGTATAACAGAATCTTTCGCTACAACACTAGCTTGCGCAATTTCTCTAAATAAAAAGAAAGTCTTTCTTCCAATTTACTCATCATTTCTACAAAGAGCATATGATAATATAAATCATGATATCGCTAGAATGAATGCACATGTTGTAATAGGTATAGATAGAGCTGGATTAGTAGGAGAGGATGGAGAAACTCATCATGGAATATTTGATATAAGTTTTTTAAATTCTATTCCAAATATTGTAATTTGTATGGGAAAAGATTCTGAAGAAATTAGAAATCTTTTATATACAGGGTTTTACAAACAAGAAAATCCTTTCTGTATTAGATATGAAAGAGATTCACTAGAATTTACTAAAACAAACTTTAAAGAATTGCCTGTAGGTACATGGGAATATCTTCAAAAAATAAAAGGTTGCAAAAATACAGTAATTAGTTATGGTACAGATGTATCAAAACTATATGAAAAATTAAAAGATAAAAAAGTAAATATTATAAATGCAAGATACATAAAACCTATTGATAAAAATATATTAAAAGAATTAATTCGTACCAAACAAAAAATATATATTTATGAAACAAATATAAAAACAAATTCTTTAGGAACAAATATTTTAGAATATTTTAATCATAAAGAAGCAAAGAATAAAATAAAATTAACTGGTATAGATAATAAATATATTTATCATGGTAAAATAAATGAATTAAAAAAAGATTTAAATTTAGATATTGAATCAACAGTATCAGACATATGTAAATATTTTAATATAGAAGAGTAAGAAATTACTCTTTTTATTAATTTAAAAAAGCATTAAGAAGTAAATAAGAAAAGAAATAATAAGAATATGAAGTAAATATAATATAATAGTCATAAAAACACTTACTAGGAGGAAAAATGAACAACATTGAAATATTTATAATAGGAGTATCTCTTGCTATGGATGCTTTTGCAGTTGCAATTTGTAAAGGGCTTTCATTTAGAAAACTAAATATAAAAAATTGTACAACAATAGGGATATACTTTGGAATGTTTCAAGGATTGATGCCTTTAATAGGATTTGTATTAGGGCTATCTTTTCAAGAAATTATTACCAAAATAGATCATTGGGTTGCTTTTATATTATTAAGTGTAATTGGAACAAATATGATAAAAGATTCTTTTCTATCTGATAAAGAAAATCTAAATCAAAATATTAATTTTAAAGCAATGTTTCCTTTAGCTTTAGCAACCAGTATTGATGCCCTTGCTGTTGGAATAACATTTGCCTTTTTAAAAGTAAATATCTTATTTGCAATAACAGTTATCTCAATCACAACGTTTTTCATTTCCGTAATAGGTGTTATAATAGGAAATAAAGTTGGAAATAAATTTGAAAAAAGAGCAGAATTTATTGGTGGACTACTTTTAGTAATAATGGGTTTAAAAATATTATTAGAACATTTAAAAATAATTTAGGAGTATATTATGAAAAGATGTAAATGGTTAAATGAAAATAATAAATTATATGTACACTATCATGATAATGAATGGGGAGTACCAAATTATGATGATGACTATATGTTTGAATTTTTAATTTTAGAGTCATTTCAAGCTGGTCTTTCATGGGAAACTATATTAAATAAAAGAGAAAATTTTAGACAAGCATTTGATAATTTTGATTACAAAAAAATAGCTAGTTACAATGAAGATAAAATAAATGAACTTCTTCAAAATAAAGGGATAATTAGAAATAAATTAAAAATAAAGGCAGCAATAAATAATGCTAAAGTATTTATTGATATTCAAAAAGAATATAAAAAATTTTCAAATTATATTTGGTCATTTACAAACAACAAAGTAATAAAAAATATAGATGATAATTTTAAAACGACATCATGCCTTTCTGACGCTATATCAAAAGATCTATATAAAAGGGGAATGAAGTTTGTGGGTTCAACAATAATTTATTCTTACCTTCAAGCAATAGGTGTTATTAATGACCATGAAACAACTTGTGATTTTTACAAAAAATAAGATATATGGTATAATACAAACTAATAAAAAGGAAGAGATATTATGAAAACATGTTTAGTACTTGAAGGTGGAGCAATGAGAGGAATGTACACCGAAGGAGTAGTTGATACACTTTTAAAAAACAATATAATAGTAGATGGAATAATAGGAGTATCGGCAGGAGCTTTATTTGGAGTAAATTATTGTTCTAAACAAATAGGAAGAGCACTTCGATATAATAAAAAATATATTAATGATAAATCAGTCGACTATATGAGTTTTAAATCATTAATAAAAACTGGTAATCTTATAAATAAAGAATTTGCTTTTCACGAAGTACCATTTAAATTAGATGTCTTTGATGAAAAAGAATTTCAAAAATCTAAAACTGACTTCTACGCAACAATAACAAATGTAAAAACAGGAAAAGCTGAATATGTAAAAATAACTAATACAGAAAAACAAATAGATGTGTTTAGAGCAACAGGAGCTATGCCATTTGTATCACAAATGGTCGAGATAAATAATGAAAAGTATTTAGATGGTGCACTAGGAGATAGTATACCAATAGATGAAGCACTTAATATGGGATACGACAAAATTATAGTAGTTTTAACTAGAACACTTGAATATAAAAAGAAAAAACCACTTCAAATACTTGCAAAAATTAAATATAAAGAGTATCCTAATCTTATAGAAGCAATTAATACGCGTTATATAAAATATAACAACACGATAGAAAAAATAATTGATTTAGAAAATAAAAAAGAAATAATAGTTATAAGACCAACAAAAGATCTTAAAATAAAAAGAATAGAACGCAACGTAGATAAACTTCAAGAAATGTATGATTTAGGCGTAAGTGATTGTAAAAAATTGCTTCCAAAAATAAAGAGGTTTATATCAGGAGAGGTAGAGGTATATGGAAAAAAAAGAATACAAAAAAGTACACAAAAAAGAAAATAAGAAAAACTATTTATTAATGAATATTAGTTCAGTAGCGTTAATTATTTCAATGATATTCTCAGTAGTATTAATTTTATTAGGAATTTTCTCAACAATAAAATTATCTACATTTGTAGCATTAATTATCATTGATTTATTAATTTTAGTAGCTGGAGTTTTAGCTGAATATTTTAGTGAAAAAAGATTTAATAAAGATTATAAAAATTACAAAGCAGAAAATACAGTAGTTGCTAGAAAAATAGAAGTTGCTCCAAGAAAAGCAGCCGTTGTAAAAAAAGAAGTTGAAGTAAAAGAAGAAACACCAAAGAAAAAAACATCTGCAAAAAAATCTACAACTACTAAGAAAACTACAACTAAAAAAAATAGTCCAAAGAAAACTACAACAAAAAAAGCATAGTTTAAGTACTATGCTTTTTATATTATCGAAGTAATAATTAAAACTAAATTATGAATCATATGAAATAGTACTGGAGTAAATATCGTTTTAGTGTCAAAATAACTTGCAGCAAAAGAACACCCTAAAACACCATAAGGTATTACATATAACCAATCTGTCCAGACAGTTGTTTGACCAACAACATGAGCAAGACCAAATAATAATCCAGAAACTATAACATAAAGCCATTTGTTTTTAAATAAATCTTTAACAGTTTTTCTAAATATCAATTCTTCATTCCAAGGAGCTAAAATCCCAGCACTTAAAATCATTAAACTAGGGAATGCACTAATCATATTTTGAACCCCATCTTCATTAGCTGCTCCACTACCGGAAAAAACAACTGAAATTAAAACATTAGAAACAACCATCAAACAAAGACCAATGACATAATAAAAGATTCCTTTATCAAAACATTTCCAAAAATTATCTTTAAATTTCTTTGCTTCTTCAATTATTTGTTTTCTAAATATAAAAAAGAAAATAATTGCTATACAAAAAGAAGAAAAAGTAGTTAATGCAACTCCTGCCTTATCACTAAGTTTATTTACATCTAAACCAAAAATTGCAACTGGTATTAATTGTAATAACCAACTATATTCAAATATTAAGTATATACCTATAACTTTTCCAATGTTTTTTAAAATATTATTTTTATTCATATAATCACCATAATCACTATATCAAAAAATAAAACAAAATAAAACACTTGCAATATAATGAAATAAATAGTATAATACTATTGCTTACCGGTACTCGGTTTGAAGAATTTCCGACTTCTTACTAAGTAGTGGTGAATTATAGAGAAAGGAAGTGTTAATAATGGCTTTAACAAAAGAAGAAAAAGCACTAATTATTAAAGAATTCGCTAAGAATGAAAAGGACACAGGTTCAGCAGAAGTACAAATCGCTATTCTTACAAAAGAAATCAATGATTTAACTGCTCACTTAAAAGTTCACAAACATGATTATCATTCTAACAGAGGTCTTTTAAAGAAAGTAGGACAACGTAGAAATATGTTACAATACTTAGCTAAGAAAGATATTCAAAGTTACCGCGAAGTAATCAAAAAATTAGGTTTAAGAAAATAATAAAAGTAGACACAAATTTTTTAGTGTCTATTTTTTTATTAATAGGGGGACATAATGAAAGTAAAAAACTTAATATTTGGAGACATTGCTAAAATAGAATATGCAGAAATTCCAGGGGAAGATTATTACCCATCTTCAGAAGATACAGTAGGAAATGTACCAACAAATTATGGAGAAAGTCTATTTTATAGAATTGGAAACCATGCATTCGACTTAATTAGATTTGGATGTTATAAAATAGTAAAATATCAAGAAACATATCCAAATAAATTAAGAGGAAGAAAAGTAGTAATGTTTGAACAGCCATTTAGTAATCTTTCTATAAGAGATAGTATCTCAAGAAAAGATGCGATCTTAGTTTATCGTAACAGAGTAAATAAGTAGACAAAAAATATAGATTGGAGAAGTAAAATGAAAAAAGTATTTGAATTAGATTTTCATGGAAGAAAACTTGTTGTTGAACATGGAGAACTAGCAAAACAAGCTGATGGTTCAGTATTAGTAAGATATAATGATACAGTTATTTTAACTGCAGCAGTAGTTTCAAAATCTGTTAACTTATTATCTGACTTTTTCCCACTAACAGTAAATTATCAAGAAAAGCTTTACTCAGTAGGAAAAATCCCTGGTGGATTTATTAAAAGAGAAGGACGTCCTACAGAAGCAGCAACTTTAGCAGCTCGTATGATTGACCGTCCAATGAGACCATTATTCCCTGAAGGATTCAAAAATGAAGTACAAATCATTTCGACAGTATTATCAGTTGAACAAGAATGTTCACCAGAATTAACTGCAATGTTTGCTTCATCTCTAGCAGTATCAATTTCAAAAATACCATTTAATGGACCAATTGCTGGAGTTAAAGTAGGTAGAGTTGATGGAGAATTAATCATCAACCCAACACCTGAACAATTAGAAAAATCTGAATTAGAATTAACAGTAGCAGGAACAAAAGATGCAATCAACATGGTTGAATCAAGTGCTAAACAAGTACCAGAAGATGTTATGTTAGAAGCATTAATGTTTGGACACAAAGCTATTAAAGAATTAATCGCATTCCAAGAAGAAATCATCGCAGAAATTGGTGAAGAAAAAATGGAATACGAAACACTAGTTCCAGAACAAGAATTAATCGATAGAATTAAAGAATTAGCAACAGATAAAATGGATAAAGCTTTACGTATTAAAGATAAACTTGAAAAATATGCAGCAATTGATGCAGTAAGAGAAGAAATCGTAGAACTTTATACAAAAGAAAATGAAGATACTTTAAAAGAACAAGAATTAAAAGAGTTACTAGTTAAAGTTAACATGGTAGTTTCTGATGTTGAATATGAATTATTCAGAAGTATCGTAGTTAAAGAAAAACAAAGAGCTGACGGAAGAGCAATGGATGAAATTAGACCATTATCAACAGATATTGATTTACTTCCAAGAACTCATGGATCAGCATTATTTACTCGTGGAGAAACTCAAGCTCTATCAGTAACAACATTAGGAGCATTAAATGAACATCAAATTATCGATGGTCTATCAGTAGAAGATCAAAAGAGATTTATGTTACATTATAACTTCCCACAATTCTCAGTAGGAGAAACAGGAAGATATGGAGCTCCAGGACGTAGAGAAATTGGACACGGAGCTTTAGGTGAAAAAGCATTAGCTCAAGTTATTCCATCAGAAGAAGAATTCCCATATACAATTCGTGTTGTATCAGAAATTCTAGAATCTAATGGTTCATCATCTCAAGCATCTATTTGTGCAGGATGTATGTCATTAATGGCAGCAGGAGTTCCAATCAAAGCTCCAGTTGCTGGTATCGCAATGGGATTAATTACTCATGGTGATGATTATATTATCTTAACTGATATCCAAGGTATGGAAGATCACTTAGGAGATATGGACTTTAAAGTAGCAGGTACTAAAGATGGTATCACTGCATTACAAATGGATATCAAAATTTCAGGAATCACTGAAGATATCTTAAGAGAAGCTTTAGCTCAAGCTAAAAAAGCAAGAATGGAAATCTTAGACACAATTACTACACAAATCGCTGAACCTCGCCCAGAAGTTTCTAAGTATGCTCCAAAGATGGTAACATTCATGATTAACCCAGCTAAGATTAAAGATGTAATCGGACGTGGTGGAGAAATGATTACTAAGATTATTTGTGAAGCATCAAACGTAACAGAAGTTACAAATGTAAATGCTGTTAAAGTTGATTTAGAAGATGATGGAAGAGTAATAATTTATCATACAGATAAAGAAATCATTGATAAAACACGTGCTATGATTGAAGAAATCGTACGTGAAGTAGAAGTAGGAAAAATCTATGATGCAAAAGTTGTAAAAGTAGAAGATTTCGGATGCTTCGTACAATTATGGCCAGGATGTGAAGGACTAGTACACGTATCACAACTAGCTCATGAAAGAGTTGAAAAAGTTGAAGATGTAGTTAAACTAGGAGACGAAATCATAGTAAAAGCTTTAGGTACAGATAAAAAAGGAAGACAAAACTTCTCAAGAAAAGATGCCCTTCCAAAACCAAAGAAAAAAGAAAAAGAAGTTAAAGAAGAAATAGAAGTAGTAGAAGAAACTACAGAAGTAACTGAAGACTAATAAGTAGACAAACAAAAAAGATTCAACTTTGAATCTTTTTTTCATATACTTTTATAGGTGATTTAATGCTAAAAAAACTTATAAGAGTTATATTAATTTTATTATTATCAGTATTTAGTTTTTATTATACAAATAAATCTATTGAACTAGTTAGAGAACAAGATCCTATTATGAAAACAATCAGAAGTACATCTGACAAATATAACATTCAAGCAGTTAATGCGGAAATAAAAGATAATACAATTATTCCGGGAATATCTGGTAAAGAAATAAATTATGTAGAATCATATACTAAAATGAAACAATACGGAATGTATAATGAAATAATGACTACTCTAAAAGATGTAGAACCAACTATTTCAGTAGATGATTATTATGATAAATATATTATAAGTGGAAATAAGATTAAAAGAAGTGTCGCCTTAGTTTTTAAAATTGAACAAACTACTCCTAAAGAAATAATAAATATTTTAAATAAAAACAAAATAAGCTCCACATTCTTTATAGATGGAGAATACCTAGAAAATAATTCTAAAGATATAACTCTAATGACTAATCATGAGTTGGAATTATTAAGTTATAATAAAGGTTATGATGAAATATATTTCTCCTCAAGTAAAGATTACTTAGAATCATTAACTAATAGAAAATTAAAGTACTGTTACAGTGATTATGATAAAGAAGAAGTAATTAATCTGTGTCAAAAATTAAAACTACATACAATAGTTCCAACAATAAATATAAAAAATTCACTTTTAAAAGAAGTAAAAGAACAACTTTCTAATTCTGCGATAATATCTATTCCAAATTCTAAAAATACTAAACAAGAATTAGATACAACAATAAAATACATTAAAAGCAGAGGATATACTATAGAAACATTAGAAGACTTACTTAATGAAAACCTTGAAAAATAAAGAAATTATTTGTCTAATTTGCTCTTTTATTGTATACTAATTATTAGGGTGAGCAGTATGTACTTAAAAGAGATAGTAACAAGTGGATTCAAATCATTTGCAGACAAGCTAGATATTAAATTAGACGGAAAAATTACTTGTATTGTTGGACCTAATGGTTCTGGTAAAAGTAATGTAGTAGATGCAGTACGTTGGGTATTAGGAGAACAATCAGTTAAATCTCTACGTGGAGATGGTTCTATGGCTGATGTAATCTTCTCAGGAAGTAAAAGTCGTAACCCTTTAAATGTCGCAAGTGTAGAATTAATATTTGATAATTCAGATCATTATTTAAATATTCCATATACAGAAATTTCAATTAAGAGAAGAGTATATCGTAGTGGAGAAAATGAATATTATTTAAATAACGAAAAATGTCGCTTAAAAGATATAAATAATCTACTAATAGATTCTGGTATGGGAAAAGAATCATTTAATATTATTTCTCAAGGTGAAGTGGAAAGAATATTAAGTAATTCAGCAATTGACAGACGTGTAATATTTGAAGAAGCAGCAGGAATATTAAAGTACAAAAAAAGAAAAGAAGAAGCACTTCGTAAGTTAGATAGAACTCATAATAATGTTGATCGTGTAAATGATATTATTGGAGAACTTGAAATGCAAGTTGGTCCATTAAAAGACCAAGCAGAAAAAGCTAAAGAATATTTAGAAAATAAAAAAGGACTAGATACATACGAAGTAGCATTACTTGCATATGATATTGAAAACTTTAATCAAAAACTAGAACAAGAAAAACTTCGTAAAGAAAAAATAGATAAAGAAATACTTACTATTTCTGCAGAATCAAGCAAACATGATGCTGCATATATTGAAGAATCAAATAGATTAGAAAAACTAGAAATAGAAAAATCAAATTTAAATAGAGAATTACTACGTATCACAGAAGAAGTAGAAAAACTAAATGGAGAAAAGAACTTACTTAAAGAACGTAGTAAAACAACTAAAGAAGAAAATGAACTTAAAGAAGAAATTAGAATTGTTTTAGAAAAAAAATCTAAGTTAGAATCATTAATTAATACAATTCAAGAGGAATTAAAAGTAATAATTTTAGATTCAAATAAAAAAGAAGAAGAGCAAAAAGAACTTGATAAAAAAATTCAAACTGCAAAAGCAAAGAAAAACATGCTTAATAATGATTACTCAAAGCATGACCAAGATATTATTTCTATAAAACATAAAATTGATAATTTAAAACTAGAAATAGAACAAGGTGGAGACATGCCTGCTAGTGTAAAAAATGTTCTAAAGTCAACTACGCTAACTGGTATTCACAATACAATTGGAAATATCTTAACTATTGAAGATAAATATACAAAAGCTTTAAATGTAGCAATTGCTTCAAATAAAAACTTCATAATTGTGTCTGATGAAGACTCTGCTAAAAAAGCAATTAATTATTTAAAAGATAATCGTTTAGGAAGAGCAACATTCTTCCCATTAACAGTAATTAAAGAAAGATATGTTGATTATGAAAGTTTAAATACATTAAAATCAAGTAATGATTTTATTGGTGTATTAAGTGATTTAGTTACATACAACAAAAAATATAAAAACATAATTGAAAATCAATTAGGACAAACTATTCTTGCAACAGATATAGATGCTGCAACAAGACTATCGCATTTAATTAAAAACAAATATAGAATAGTAACACTAGATGGTGATGTAGTAAATGTTGGTGGTTCAATGACTGGTGGTTCTATCTACCAAACAAAATCAATCATAACTACAAAACAAGAACTACGACATACAGAAGATAAAGAACAACTATTAAAACAAGAATTAGTAGAAATTCAAAATGAATTAATTGAACTAAATAAAGAAATATCTGAACTTGAAGAATTAGCATTCAATATTTCAAAAGATAAAGTAGCATTAAAAGAAAAATATGATACAAAGAATTTAGAATTACGCTCAGTAGAACAAGATTTAGAATCAATTACAAAAGAGTGGGAATCACTTGATTCAATTAGTAATAATTCAATAGATCAAAAAGAACAAGAATT
This sequence comes from Bacilli bacterium, assembly GCA_017416535.1. Taxonomy (GTDB): domain Bacteria; phylum Bacillota_I; class Bacilli_A; order RF39; family UBA660; genus JAEDES01. The sequence goes on from JAFQCG010000003.1 coordinate 59,553, forward strand.
AATTAAATTATTCCATGAAAAAACAGGGGAAAAAGAACAAATTCAAATTAAACTTTCTTCTTTGTCTAAAGAAATAGATGAATTAAAAACTAAATTAGAAGAAGAGCAAGCTAAAGATAAATTACAAAATTCTACTTTAAGAAATTTAGAAAAAGAATCACGTGATTTAGAAATTAGTATGAATAGAATAGATGTTAAACTAGATAATATGTTAAACATCTTAAATGAAGAATATGAACTTACTTTTGAAAGAGCAAGAGATGAATATAAACTAGATGTTGAACCAGAAGAAGCAAGAGTAAAAGTAAATAACTATAGAGCTAATATAAAAAGAATTGGTATGGTTAATCTAGCAGCTATAGAAGAATATGAAAGAGTAAATACAAGATATGTATTCTTAACTAATCAAAGAGAAGACTTACTAAAAGCAGAAGATACATTACTAGAAATCATGAATGAAATGGATGAAGTAATGAAAGAAGAATTTGCAAAAACATTTGAGCTCATCAGAAAAGAGTTTACTGGAGTATTCAAAGAATTATTCTCTGGTGGTTCAGCTGATTTAAAATTAACTGATCCAGATAACTTATTAACAACAGGTATAGAAATAGTAGCATCTCCTCCAGGAAAGAAATTAACTACAATTTCACTTCTATCAGGTGGAGAAAAAACATTAACTGCAATTTCACTTCTATTTGCAATACTTAATGTCAGAACAGTACCATTCTGTTTATTCGATGAAGTAGAAGCAGCACTTGATGAAGCAAATGTAGGAAGATTTGGTGAATACTTAGACCATTATAAAGATAAAACACAATTCCTAATAATTACTCATAAGAAGAAAACAATGGAATATGCAAATACTTTATATGGTATTACAATGCAAGAATCAGGTGTATCTAAACTAGTAAGTGTAAAACTAACAGATCACGAAGAATTCTTATAAGATGTAAAAGGATGTCAAAACATCCTTTTTTTAATTGTGGAAAATTGACAAAATGAGGTGGGGGGGGGTACAATTTTACTAGAATAGGAATAGTAGGGAGTGAAGTATACTATGAAAAAAATAATAAAATTATTTTTAGTAATGATTATGTTTACAGCAATGCCAGTTTTAGCTGAAGAACAACCAACTATCACAAAAGAACCAGAAACAATTGTTACAGAAGGAACTATAAAAGAACCAATAATTATAAAAAGTGTTAAAGCAGAAACAGAAGATAAAAAAGTACAATTAAGAGAAACTGAAGGATTAGATATTGTTTTCAACGAACTTAATCAAACTGCAACATATACAGTAAAACTAGAAAATACATCTAATGAAGTTTTATATGTAAATGATTTAGAAGTTGAAAATCTATCAGAAGAATTCATTTCATTCTCGTTAAGTCCAAAGTCAGTTAATGCAAAAATTGAACCAGGTCAGTCAAAAGAAATTGAAGTAATAGTAAAAACATTGGATATTTCACAAGCAGGTAGAAATGTAAATGACGATGTAACATTAAAATTTATTTTAAGCAGAGAAGTAGTAAAAAATCCAGAAACAAGTAGTAACTGGATAGTATATTTAATCTTAATCACAACATTATTAATTACATTCTCAACTATGTTTAGTAAAGTAAATAAAAAGAAAAGACTATCATTAATAATGATCGGATTATTATGTGGAACAATAGTTGTTTCAGCAGATAATGCAATCACAGTTAGTTTAACAGGAAAAGTAACTTATACATCGCAAAATACAATGCAAACATCAGGGGTCGGAGTTTCTGTATCAATTTCTGGATACCAAGCATATTATACAAATTCAAAAGATGTTTGGAAATATGCAAGTCAAATTAAAAATGTAATTATTTCAGATCAAAAAACAAAACCAGAAGAGTATGAATTTAGATATGACTTATCATCAAATGATTCAAAAAGAATATATGGATATTTAGTTGAAAATAATGATAAACAAGTTCCATATGACTTATATATAGTTGCAAATGGAATAATGTATGCCCCAGAAAATGCAACTGGATTATTTGCATTTCCTAATGTAGAAACAATTAATGGACTAGAATTTATTGAATTTGAAAATACAAAAACTATGACAGCAATGTTTATAGGAGATAAAAAATTAAAAAGTGTAAATGTAAAATCAATTAATACCTCAAATGCCACTACAACATCATACATGTTTTATGGCTGTGATAATTTGAATGTATCTGAAAAAGATTTTAATTTATCAAAAGTAACAAATAAAAATTATATGTTTAATACAAATTTAAGTGATATAGTTAAAGTTAATGCAAAAAGTGATAAAGACATAGATTTCTCTGTAAAGCCAACAAGTGGCAAATTTATGATGGAAGATACAAAAAATGATAAATATCCAATATATTATTATAGAGGAAGTACAAGTTACAATAATGTACTTTTTGCTAATAAATGTTGGAAAATAGTAAGAACAACAGAGACTGGTGGAACAAAGTTAATTTATAATGGGAACCCAACAAGTGGAAGATACTGCTATGCATCAGGAACAAACAGTGAAATAGGAACAGAACAGTTTAATAGATATTATTATTCTCCTGCAAATGTTGGATATATGTATGGAAAAGTTTATGAATCAATAAAATTAGATGCTTCAGAACAACAAGGAACTTTTGTGTACGCAAATGATGTGGAATGGGATGGAGCAAAGTACACATTAAAAAATACAAAAGATAGTAGTAATTGGGCTGAAGATAGAATTGAACTTGATAAAGGATATCACTATACATGTTTGAATAATCAAAAAGAATGTGAGAATGTATATTATGTTAACTACTTCGGTGATGAAACAGCAATGTACTATTTAACATTCACAAATGGAACAAAAATAGAAAATGTTATTGAAGAATCATTTAAGAATACTAGAAATTCAACAATAAAAACATTGATTGATAACTGGTATAAATCATATATGACATCATATACATCAAAATTAGAAGATACTGTATGGTGTAATGACAGAACAATTACAAAAGGAGCAATTTTAGGAAAAGATAGCTCAAGTCTTGATGGAACATATTTTGCAGGAAATGACAGAATGGAAGTTAGTTTCAAACCAACAGTAAAGTGTTCTTCAAAAAATGATAGTTTTACAGTAGATAGCAAAAATGGAAATGGAGCACTAACATATCCTGTAGGATTGTTGACTGCGGATGAATTTACATTAGCCGGAAACGGAAGACTAGGTTATATTAATTATACATATTTAGATAATGGAACAGACCAATGGACTTTAACTCCTTCAAAAATGCAAAAAAGAAATGTAATAAATTACAATAGACGTTCTTCAAGAGTTAGTGGTAATGGAGTACAAACTGAAAAAGGTGTTCGTCCAGTAATTTCAATAAAACAAGGAAATTATGTTATAAAAGGTTCTGGAACAACCTCAGACCCATATGTAATAGAATAAAAAGAACTAAGAAATTAGTTCTTTTCTTTTTCTATTTATTAAACTATAATAATTAATTAGAAAAAGAGGATGACATATATGTTACAAACAACAGTACTTCCAATAGAATATGATGAAGAACATAAACAGGAAGCAGAACAACTAAAAGAACTACTAGAAAGAAATCAAATGTTATTTCAAATGTTTTTGACTGGTCAAAAAAAGATTTCATTTCTAGACATTAAAGAAGAAGATACTATTTATATTGAATCAATTGAAGCTTTAAAAAAATTACTAAGTAATATAATTCCTACATACATGGAAATACTACATAAACAAGTTTATAGTAATGGGAATAATATGGACACTGATTTATTAAGAATGCTTCTAGTAGATATTATTTCTTCAAAAGAAGAAAGTGGAATTGATAAAACCATATCAAAAGATATTAATTTAAATATAAATACAATATATGCATTAGTCGCAATGTCTCATTATAATGATGAAGAACTAATTGATTTTATTTTTAATCCGACTGGTTTGGAAAAAGAAAAAATATTCAAATTACTAAATGCAAAAGAAAGATATAATCTAATGAATATGTTATTAGAAGAAGAATATCAAAAAATACTAGAACTAGAAAAATTAGAAAATGATGACTATTTAAGAACTCATTTGGAAGAATTATTAGAATTATCAGAACTTGATATAGAAGAGAGATTTAAACTATCAAAAGGAAAAGAAAGTAATTTTCCAAAACTAACTAAAGAAGAATTAGATAAACTTTGCGTAGAGTTTTTAATTAAAATAGACCCATCATTAAAATGGTTAAAAATTTATAATAAATTAAAAGAAAATAATAATATATTGTATGGTGAAGAATTTCCTGATTCATGTAGTAAATGGGGATGTGTAGAAACAACAGAAGAAGTATACATATATGCACCATTAGAAGGAAATATCAGTGACTTTATGTACTTTATTCATGAATTTACTCATTGTATAACTTTAATGCATAAAGAAAAAGGAGAATGTATACCATCATCAATTCAAGAATTTCCATCAATTTTCTTTGAAAAATGTGCAAATTCTTTTTTAAGAGAAAAAGGTTATAGCGATGAAACTGTTGCTGCTTTAGAAGAACAAAGAGTAATTGCTACACTAGGAAATAAATCAGATATATCTCCATCACTTAGATATTTGATAGATTATCTAACAAAAGGACCTATTACATTTGAACAGGAAAAAGAGAAGATGGATAGAATTAGAAATGCTATCCCAGACGACTTACCAAAAGAAATGCAAGGGTTATTAAATAATATAATGTCTACACATGACGAAGAAAATGTTCATAAAAAGGTTGATGTAGAAAATTCATTTTTAATAGAACATCCTGATTGTATTTTTGAAGAATATCCATATATAGTTGGATATGAGTTGGCAGATGCAACAATGTATAAAGTAAGTGAAAATCCAATGTTAATATATACAATGCTTTTAATAACAGAAAATCTTACAAAAGAAAACTATGCTAGTGTTATGCAAAAACTAAATAGTTCATCAAAAGAAAATAAAAATAAATATCCAATACAGTATGTCAAAAAAAAGAACAACAAATAAAAACTAGATGTCAAAATCTAGTTTTTAATTTTTAAATATGCTATTCTAATATTAGAGTAGGATGTGAAAAAATGACAAGAGAAGATGTATTAAATTTATATGCTGGAACATCGATATCTGAAGATGAATTAGCAGGTCTATTAGATTCAGTAGAGAAATATAGTATGTGGGAAATTTTTAATGGTGCAACAAAACTAGCAACTATTGAAGAAAGAGATAATTATTTATTAACAACAGTAAAAAATGCGGTTGCAACTACAACACTTAAAAGAGTTGAAGTTGAAAATAAAAAATATAATATTGGTTTGCAAAAAATAGATAACTATATCAAGACAGAAATATTGCCACATGTGGACAGTATTAGAGAAGATTCAAATAGACCAATAAGGAACTATAACGAATATGCATCAAAATGTATGTTAAAAGCATTCGCAATTGAATATATGTTAAAAACAATCTGTATTATGTCAGATATTCCTAGAGATGAAGTGAAAAACTTTTCTCCGGAAAGTTACAATACAGAACAAAAAATGAGAAGTTTAATGAAAGATACAAAAACAAAATTAGAGGTTCAAATTCAAAAAGACGATCCTAGTGATACGCGAAGAAGAACTGGACACGAGATTAATGAAATCTTAAATAAAATAATTCCACCTCATATAAGAACGTTAATTAAGTATCGTTCAATTGCCAATTATGCTAATGCTGACATATTGCAAAAAGGAATTCTTCCAAGAAAAACAGATAAATCATTAGATAGTTTTGTAGCAGATTATATGTTGATGACACGAGATTTTTCAACATCAAAAAATTCTTCGCAATCATCTATGGCAGAAACGGCTGCACAACATAATAAAATATATCATGAAAACAACAAAGCTTTTGAACAATATAGATATCAAGATAAAATAGCTGGATTCCAAGACTATAATATGTTAAATAGTCTTATGGTAGCAACAGAAATGACTCTAGAATATTTATTAAATAATAGGGAATTGGCAATAAAACTAAAACCAGGAGAAATAATAGGGTTTGAAAGTGTTTCCAAACATCTAACTAAAGATGAATATGACCATTTAATAGAATTGTCTAATACCAATGGATATGATTCAAATGACTTAATATACTATCATACATTCTTAAAAGAATATTTAGAAGAAAGAACACCAAGACTTACTGATGAAAGATATCAAAGAATTAATCAATTGTTTGAAGAAATAAAAAATGCCGGTATATCGTCAACAGGAGAAAAGTTTGCAGAATGGTTTAAATCTTTTAATATAAATGACCTAACAAAAGAAGAATTAGAAGAGTTAAATGTAATTGCTCCAGAGTTTATTTATAACTCATTATCATATACAGATAAATTAATTTATGAGAAGTGTAAGGCCAATAATATAGAGTTTCAGTTTCATTATAAACTTAATCCAGAAAATTTAGATAAAATAATAAAATTATATGGAAAAGAGTTCTCTGGAAAATCATTTGGAGAAAACTTTATAAGTTGTAATATTGGTGAACTTCAAGAAATACAATCAATCTTTTCTGAGTATAATTTAAAAATGTCTGATATACCAGACTATTATTTTAGATATGATAGTGAAATTCTTAGAAGATGCTGTGCTAGGACAAATGGTAGTATTCTTACTAAAGAAGATTTAATGCAAACATTTGAAGATGCTGTTTTAGAGTCGTATTCGGCAGCAGGACAAGGAAGAAATGCTCAAGCATTACCGCTTAGTATTAGTGGTGCAAGATTGATGTTTTCATACAACCAAATGTTTTATCAAAAACAAGAAGAAATAATTGGTAAAACAATTGATATATTAACATCTCAAGGAATAAAAACATATGAAGAAATGAAAGAGCATATCGATATAACATCAGAGCAATACTATAAAGCAAAATATATTGCTGATATAAAAAGACTTGCAAAAGTAGAAGATATTTCACAATATACAAGAATGTCAATTCCAAGACTAAGTGAAAAAGTATTTAAACTACGAAGACAAGAAAATAGTAATAGTAAAGATAAATTAATTATTGATAGTATGATTCCTGGTAAAAATAGCGCAGCTGTTACTATTGTAGAAAATACAGAAGAATATAAACAAGTTCAAACTCTACTTAATGAGATAAAAGTAAATCCAAATATGAAATTTTTAAGAGATGTAGAAGTATTACATTCATATTTTAAATGTAGAGATTATCTTAATACACATTTACCTTTAGAAGAACCTATTCAAATAGGAGAACCATTCCTATATAGGACTACTAATGAAGTAACAGAAATTATTGAAATATGTAAAAAATATAAGTTAGATACATTTAAAAGAGAATATTTATTTTTCTCTCCAACAGAATTTGAAAGTAATATAGGATTATTGCCTGGTTACGTAGATAGTGCTATAGAAGATGCTAAAGAAAATAATACAGAAATGTCTTATAAATCCGCTAGAAGAAAATTAGACGAATGTAAAAAACAAGAAGAATTTGTAAAAAAATTCTATATGCAACAGCAATATAGACCTCAACCATATGAACAAGAAACAACTTCGAATGAACTAGGAGAAATGCTTTCTGAAACTTCTAAAAAAGAAGGAGAAATTTCTCAAACATCGCAAAAAAAATGAGAACTAAATAGCTCTCATTTTTTCTTGGTCTTTAAAAGGATTCTTTGGATCAATATGGTCTGTAAATATCATACCATTCAAATGATCTAATTCATGTTGAAAAGCAACAGCAACTTCTTCTCTTGCTCTTACATTAATCTTTCTACCTTCTATATCATATGCTTCAAATGTAACTCTAGCATATCTTGGAATAATACCTTCAACTGCACGATTAACACTTAAACAACCTTCACCTTGATCAACATAAATCTTTTCAACTGAATTACTAATCATTCTTGGATTAATCATTACATAAGTTTCAAATTGCCCTTCATCATATTCATTAACTACAACGAAATATCTTTTAGGAATACCAAGTTGTATAGCAGCAAGTCCCATACCAGGTCTTAAATTATACTTTTCTGCCATTTCTTCAATTTGACTATTTGTAAGATATTCAATCATTTCTTCAATGGTTTCTTTATCTTTCTTTGATAAAGGAAATTCTACTTCTTTACTAACTTGTCTTAAACGTTTATCTTTTTCATCTAAGATATCTCTCATTTTTATCACTATAACCACCTCGTTACTGCATATATAAGTTTATCAAAAAAATAATAAAATTAAAAGGTTTACATTACTTTTTATTTCTATTTGCCATTTGTAGTACTCTAGTTCTCATAGCATAAGTTCTATTCATTCTATCATACCATTCTTTCATATTTCCAATAAGTTTCTCATCATCGTAATTACCATCAATATAATCTAAATAAGTAGAGTAGTAATGAAAACTATTATGTCCCATAATACTATCAAAATCATTTCTAATTCTATCGATTTTACCAATTACAATGTTGTCTTCGATAGAACTTCTAAAGTAATCATTACTCCATAGTGGTAATACAAAACTAGTAAGTTCATCATATCCATATAATAAATCAATCCTATCTAAATCTAATTCTTTATAAAAATCTTCAACTTCTTTTTTCATAGGGCATCCATTTAATTCTTTAACTGCCTTCATCATATCAGAAGTTTGTAATACATTAATAACTTCATCTAACATAGAGTTATCACTTGGTTCAAAAGAAGACCCTTTTTCAAATGAATAACCAAATACATTAAGACCATTTCTAATTAAGAAATGAGTAGGTGAATCAGAGTAAACAACATTTACTGTTGATTTAACTAAATGACTAGCTTCATGTACAAATGCATTTAATACTGTTGTTGCATCTTCATCTATAGTTGTACAAAATATTGCTGGTGTTTCTCTTTCAAATAAAATAGTACCAACTTCACTTATTGATAAATAAACACCAGGAGAAGAAATTGCGGTAACAGTAAGTTCATTATCGTAATACTCGTCACCTCTAAAAGCATCTTCAGCCTCGATTCCACCTTCTTCTAATAATAAAGATAAAGGCTTTTTACCAATATAAAAATCAGTATTTAACATTACTTTTTCAACAATAGGTGAATATAATTCACCAAACTTACTAAGTAATGCATAACACCCAATTACTAGTAATCCATAATTTTCATCAGATTCATCAAACCTCTTATTGATTATGTATTCTGATTGTCTCAATAATTTATTCATATAAAGATCCCCTTAAAACGTCACATATTATATCATAAAACCTATAAAATGTCAAAAAACACACGTAATTACGTGTGCCATATATTAATTATTTGTCCATCTAGTACCAAGAACAATTACAAGTAAAATAAATAAAACTAATACAATTGCATAAGATGAACTATTATCATTTCCACAGCCATAGTAAGGCATTTGGTATGATTGGTTACAACAACCACTTCCTCCACCATAGTAATACATAACATAGCCTCCTTTACATAATCTACTATAAATTATGTAAATTTACAAAAATTGTTAATAAATAAAATGTCTACTTTAAACTAAAAAACAAAAATTTAAAAAAATATGTTATATTAGATATTAGAAGGGAGAGTAGTTATGAAGAAAATAATGAAACATCTAGATAAACCTTTACTAATAGTATCTTTTTTATTATTTGTCTTAGGACTAATTATGGTCTTTTCTGCATCTAATGTAACTGCATATATGTCACATGCCGTAAGTCCATATAACTATTTCTTCAAACAAGCATTCTTCCTAATAGGTGGATTAATAGTTGCTTGTGTAATGGTTTGTATTCCAATGAAAATTTATGAAAAATATTCAAACCTTGCTATGATAGTAGGCATTATTTCACTGGCATTATTACCATTTCTCGGAGTAGAAATAAACGATGCGAAGAGTTGGTACGATTTAAAAATATTTAATTTACAACCAAGTGAATTTATGAAAATAATAACAATTCTTTGGATGGCTTGTTATTATGAAAGAAAAAGAAAAAATTTAGATAATTATGTTCCAAGTCTTTTTCCTATAGCAATATCAGGAATAGCAGCATATTTTATATTTGATCAACCTGACCTTGGTACATTTATTATATATGGTGTAATTATTGCAAGTATTTTCTGGATATCTCCAGTTAAATTTAATTTAAAAATTAAAACAATTTTTATTGGAGTTGGAATCCTTTTATTAGGTGCAGTAATTCTTTTTGGAACTGGAGGAACTTTACTTAGAGATAGACAAGTAGAGCGTTTAACTGATTATAAGAATCCATGTGATAAGTTATTATCATCAGGAAACCAAGTATGTAATAGTTATATTGCTATAAATAATGGTGGTTTAACTGGAGAAGGATTAGGAAATTCTACTCAAAAATATTTATACCTTCCAGAACCATACACAGATTTTATTTATGCAATTATAGTTGAAGAATTAGGCCTTGTAGTTGGAATAGGATTAATTCTTGCATATATATTTATTCTTTATAGAATACTAAAAATAGGTAGAGAGAGTTACACAGATAAAGGTGCAATGATATGTTTTGGAATTGCGGTATATATATTTATTCATATAGCTGTTAATTTACTAGGACTATTTGGATTGATTCCAATGACTGGTGTACCATTACCATTCATGAGTTATGGAGGAAGTTTTACAGTCTGCTTAATTATAGCTTTGGCCCTAGTACAAAGAATAAGCATAGAAAACGGAATAACAAAAGAAAAAGAACTAAAAAGAAAATAAAAAGACATATTTGTCTTTTTTATTTTGTTGTGATATGATAATTCTACTTTGTATAAGGAGAGAAGTAAATTGAACGAGGAAATAAAAAATATAAGAGATCTTTATGAAAAGATTAATTCTATTAATTCATCTAGAATATTTATAACAGGTCACCTAGAACCAGATTTTGACTCAATTGCCTCAGCTATTGGTATTCAAACCTTATGCACACACTTAGGAAAAGAGGCATACATTGTTGTCTCAGATCCGGATATTAGTTTAGACCCTGGTGTTAAAAGAATAAAAGATATAAATAGAACTGCTCACAAAATAATAACAATGGAAGAGTATGAAGCACTAAAAGGTCCAAATCAAACTTTAATAACAGTAGATACAAACAAAGAAAACCTAGTACCTTTTGAAAAAACACTTTCTGATTTTGAAAGTATAATAATTATAGATCATCATCAACAAGATTCAAGAACTATTAAAAATGCTAAAGAGTATATTGATCCAAAAATATCAAGTGCCTCTGAAATAGTATCCCAATTATTATTAAATAATAAAGTTAAATGTGAAAAGAATATTTATACATATTTACTAGCAGGTATAATTTTAGATACTGGTCGTTTTAAAAAAAATACAACATCAAGAACTCATGATGTTGCAAAAAGGTTAATTGATAAAGGGGCAGACTCTGAATATATAAATGAACTATTCTTAACAGATTTTAATGATGATAAAAAAATAAATGATTTAGTATTTAATGGAACCGTATTTGAAACATATGCATACTCATTACTACAAACTCACAACATATCATTTACACTTAATAGAGAATGTCCAACATGTATATATCGCCGTGATCAAATTGCTAAAGCAGCAGATAGAATGTTAAAGTATCGTGTTGATGCAGCTTTTGTTATGGGATTTACCGATGAAAGAAATATTCAAGTAAGTGCTAGAAGTAAAGGAATAATTGATGTAGGTAAAATTATGAGTCACTTAGGTGGTGGAGGTAATGCTCAAAACGCCGGTCTAAAAATAAATAGTTTATCTATTGAATTACTAGAAGAAACAATAAAAGCATGTATTGACCATGGTATTGAAGTATATGCAGATGTACCACCTGAACTTACAGATAATAAACCATTTGTATTACAAAAAAAGATAGATATTTAAAGAAAAGTGAAAAACTTTTCTTTTTTTTTCGAATAATTATAGTAGGAGGTGATTTCATAACATTTAAATATCGTTATCGAAAACAAATTATATTAGGGATTATATGTTTATTTATTGTAGTTACAATAATATCTTTAGTAGTAATTAATTATGAACCATCAACAAAAGAAGAATTAGAACCAATTCTTTCTAAAAAGGAAGATAAAAAAGAAGAACAAACAAACAATATAGTAAAAGTTGATATAAAAGGAGAAATAAATAAACCAGGAATCTATTCTTTATCTTCTGAATCAAGAGTTATTGACGTTATTGAAAAAGCAGGGGGTCTCACAAAAAATGCTAATACAACAGTAATAAACCTTAGTAAAAAAATAACTGATGAAATGGTCATAATTATTTATAGTAATTCTGAAGTAAAAAACTTTGAAAAGACAAAAGAAAAAGAACAACAAGTTCAAGAACATTGTATTCAAAAAGATCAAAACGCTCTAAAAAATGATGCTTGTATAACAGAGAATACTTCTACTTCATCTAAAATATCTATCAATAAAGCAACCTTAGAGCAACTTCAAACTTTACCAGGAATTGGTGAATCTAAAGCAAAAGATATTATTTCTTATCGTGAACAAAATGGTCCATTTACAAAAATAGAAGATATTACAAAGGTCTCTGGAATAGGAGAAAGTGTCTTTGCTAAAATTAAGGACTACATTACTTTATAATTATCCATATTATTTAATATTAATATTGGTATTATTAATATCTATTCCAAGACTAATAATTCCAAAACAAAGTAATTATAAAACTACATCAAAAGAAGCAATTGGTATAGTAGAAGAATATTCATATTCCAAAGACTTATTAAAAATAACAATTTCAAACAAAGAAAAACTAATAGTATATTATTATTCAAAAAATAATAAAAAATTAGATATTCAACTTGGTGATAAAATTAAAGTTCTTGGTGAATTTAAAAAACCACAATCAAATACAACTAAAAACTTATTTAATTATCAAAAAAGCTTATACAATAAAAATATATTTTATACTATTAATGCATCAAATATATATAAACTGTCACCTACAAAAAATATATATTTTAAATTTAAACAAATTATTATAAAACTAACAGACAATTCTCCATATTTAAAAGCTTTCATATTAGGAGATAAAAGTAATATTTCTAAATCAGCAACCACTTCATATCAAGAAAATGGAATAAGTCATTTACTCGCAATAAGCGGTATGCATATAACATTACTGTCATCAATTGTTTTAAAAGTACTAAAAAAACTCAAAATAGTTGAAGAAAAAAGATATTTTTTTACCTCACTCTTATTAATAATATATTTAATGATAATAGGTCTTTCTCCTTCTGCATTAAGGGGAGTGTTATTCTTTATATTATTTTCTATTAATAAAATATATTATTTTTATATAAAACCACAAAATATATTTATAGTTGTCTTATCTATTTCATTATTAATTAATCCATATTACATATATGAAGTTGGTTTTCAGTATTCATTTTTAATAAGTCTAATTTTACTTTTAACATCATCTTCGATAACAGGAAATTACCTCCAAAAACTGTTAAAAACTTCAATTCTTTCATTCTTGATAAGTATCCCTATATCTTTATATAACTATTATCAAATTAATTTACTTAGTATTATTTATAATTTGTTTTATGTACCATTAGTAAGTGTAATAATATTTCCGTTATCTATTGTTTGTCTTTTTATAAAACCATTACTACCAATTTATAATATATTTATTTATATTTTAGAAAAATCTGCTATCTTATTAAATAAAATTTCTTTTGGAAAACTAATTTTTCCAAAACTTCCATCAATAATCTATTTTATATATTTAGTAATAATAATCATAATAATAAAAAAATTAACATTAAAAGAAAATAAATATTTACTTATATTAATTGTATTATTATTTCTTCATTACACATATCCAACCTTAACAAGAACTACTTATATAAAAATGATTGATGTAGGGCAAGGAGATTCTATTCTAATTCATTCGAACAATGAAAGTATCTTAATTGATACAGGTGGTAAATCTAACAATCAAGAAGATGAATCTAAAATAGTTTTAAATACAACTATACCATTGCTAAAGAGTTTAGGTATAAAAAAATTAAAATATTTAATATTAACACATGGTGATGCCGATCATATGGGAGAAGCAAAATATTTAATTGAAAATTTTAAAGTAAAAAACATTCTTATTAATAATGGTGAATTTAATTATTTGGAAAAAGAATTAATTAAGCAAACAAATAATATTAAAGTTGCGAAAGAAGGTATAGTTATTAAATGTGGTGATATAACCATGGTTCAACTTAATACTGATTTGCAAGATGAAAATGACAGTAGTCAAATTTATTATGCTACCTATAAAAATTATTCATTATTATTTACAGGAGATGCTTCCGTTAAAAGTGAAGAATATATTTTGAATAAATATAATATTGGTGAAATAGATATTTTAAAAGTTGGTCATCATGGTAGTAAAACGAGTACAGGAGAATGTTTAATCAATAGAACTAATCCAAAAATATCTTTAATATCTGCAGGAGAAGATAATAAGTTCAATCATCCCCACAAAATAGTGTTAGATAGTCTAAATAATTCCAAGATTTATAGAACTGATATGAACGGAACAGTTACTATACTTTTTAATACTAATTTAAAAGTAGAAACTGATTTCTTTAGAAAGGGGTAATATGAATTATATTGATTAAAATGTAAAAATAGTAAGCTAAGATAAAATAATTGGAATTATAGTATGTAAGCAAGAAAAAACAATATATTATAAAATATTGTTCTAATAAAGAATTGTTTATAGAACATACCAACTTATCTAATATAACTAGACTTTTAAAAATATATTCGATAAAATAAATGTAGTGGTGGTGATAATGTATGCAAAAGGTTAATGACTTAATTAATGAAGTTGATGAAATTTCTTTAAAACATTCTTTTCAAGATGCTTGCAGTAATAATGACTTCAAAGCTTATGTATATAATTTAAATATTCCAGAAGAAATTTTAATTAAATATACATCTCGTTTAGAAGAAGCATTTGAGGAATGTAAGAATTGCGCAACATGTAAAGGACTTGATACTTGTAAGAACAAAGTACCGGGATATGCATATACACCATATGGTAAAGATAAAATAATTGAGTTTTCTTATGATATATGTAAAAAGCAAGCCGAAGAAGATAAGAAGAATGCCTATCAAAAAAATTTAGAATTATTGGAAATGCCAAAAGATATCAAAAATGCAACATTCAAAGATATGTATAAAGATGATAAAGCAAGAATTCCAATTGTAAAATATTTTAAAGAATTTATAGATAATTATGATAACGAAGAAAAACCAAAAGGTATATATTTGAATGGTTCATTTGGTTCAGGGAAAACTTATTTAGTTGCTGCTTTATTTAATGAAATGGCAAAAAAGGGAGTAAGAAGTGTTTTGATTTATTATCCCGAATTTCTAAGAAGTCTAAAAGCCTCATTCCAAACAAACTATGATGAACAATTTAACTATATTAAAAAAGTTCCATTGTTACTTTTAGATGATATTGGAGCCGAAAATTGCAGTAACTGGTCTAGAGATGAAGTACTTGGACCAATACTTCAATATAGAATGGAAAATCATTTGCCAACGTTCTTCACTTCAAATCTAACGCTGGAAGAATTAGAAAATTCTCTAGCAATGACATCAAATGGAGTAGATAAAGTAAAAGCAAGAAGAATCGTTGAAAGAATTAAACAATTAACAGTTTCATTAGAATTAATTAGTAAAAACAGAAGAAATTAATAAAAGAATGCTAAAAAGCATTCTTTTATTGTCTATAATTTGACAAATCAGGAAAAATCGTTATAATAAGTAGCACTTGAAGGAGTGATTATAATGAATCCTGATGATAAATACATCATAAGGGGTAAAATTATATTATCAATTTCTTTTGTTTTCTTAATTACAGCAATCGGCCTATTTGTATTAAGAAATATCAATCTAACAACAAAAGAAGACTATACTTTAGCTTATAAAACAATAAATATAAAAACAATGGGAGTGGCTAAAGTATCTGAAAAAAAACAAAGCAAAGATAATATTTTTAGTACAATTGTATCGAAGTTAGAAAAAAATAGTAATGTAACAGAAATTACATTAGTTAATGATAAAGAAGAAACAAAAAAAGATGGAAACAAAGTTGTACAAACAGTATCAAAACCTAATAAACCAACTTGGCGTTTACCAACTGAACGAGGTTATATTACACAATATGCTCATAGTAATCATGTGGCATTAGATATTACAAGTTCAAGAGGAACAAATGAAAGAATATATCCAGTAGCAGACGGTAAAGTAACATCAATATTCCACGATAACTATGGAGCAAAAATTGTAACAGTTAATCATTATATTAATGGTAAATACTATACATCACAATACGTACACTTATCTTGGTTTGCTAAAGGGCTACATGTTGGTCAAAAAGTAACAACGGATACAGTACTTGGAGGAATGGGTGCAACAGGTATTGCAACAGGTATCCATCTTCACCTAACTGTAATGGATTGTAACTTATATAGTCCTAATGATCCTAATTGTTCAACTCTAGGTAAATTCTATAATTATGCTAGAGTAAGAGTAGGACAAGGATTTAAAGGATTAGACAGTTTAAGAAAAGTTCCATATAGTTGGTATTCAAGATAAAAGTTGCAAAAAAAATTAATTAGTGGTATATTTAATCCATACATGAAATAAATACAAAGACAAAGGACACGATAAATTATCTAAGTCTTAAAGAGAGTTCGTGGTAGGTGAAAACGAATAGACATTTAATTTATTACTACCTTTCGAGTAGAATTATGCAAAGTAGTTCCGGCTGATAAAGTCGTTATTTGATTAAGATAAACAAAGGATGGTACCGTGCAAAAGCACTCCTGTACTGTCCTTTTTTTATTTATATAAGGAGGAAACATGAATATACAAGTGTTTAATCAAGCATCAATCAAATTGACTGGGAGTAAAACCATTTATTTTGATTCATATCTATTAGAGGAAGAAAAACATGATGCAGACATAATTTTCATAACCCATGATCATTATGACCATTATGATATACCTTCTCTTAAAAAGGCAATGAATGAAAATACAATAGTAGTGGTTCCAACAATTCTAAAAGAAGAAGCAAGTAAATTAACGAATAATCTTTTGGTTGTAGAACCAAATAATACATACACGGTAGATGGAATAACCTTTGAAACAATTCCTTCATATAACCATGTAGCACCTTATCATCCAAAAGATAAAGAATATGTTGGATATAATGTCACAATAGATGGAATAAAATACTACATCATGGGAGATACCGATAGAACTCCAGAGACAGACAAAGTAAAAACAGATATTTGCTTTGTTCCGATTGGCGGAACGTATACAATGAACGTTGATGAAGCAATCGACTATATTAATGAATTAAAACCTAAAAAAGCAATTCCAATTCATTATGGAAGTATAGTTGGAGATATTATTTTGGGAAATGAATTTAAAAATAGAATTAACAAAGAAATAGAAGTAGAAATACTTATAAAATAGGAGGAAAATAAAATGATAAATATTAAAGAAAATGAACACTTAAGCATAATGAATCACTCTTGTGCACACTTACTTGCACAAGCAGTTAAACATATCTATCCAAATGCATTATTTTGGGTAGGACCAGTAATTGAAGAAGGATTCTACTATGATATCGATTTAGGAGATGAAACTTTAACAGAAGAAGCTCTTGAAAGAATCGAAAAAGAAATGAAAAAAATTGCTAAAGATGGAAAAAGAATTGTTCGTGAAGAAATTTCAAAAGTTGATGCTTTAGAAAAATTCAAAGATGATCCATACAAAGTAGATTTGATTAGTAGAATGGATGAAGAAGAACAAGTTATTAGTTGCTACACTCAAGGTGATTTCACAGACCTTTGCCGTGGACCACATCTAGAATCAGTTAAAGAATTAAAATTCTTCAAACTTATTAAGTTTAGTGGTGCTTACTGGAAGGGAGACGCTAAGAATAAAATGCTTCAACGTATTTATGGAATTTGTTTCGAAAACGAAGAAGATTTAAATGCACACTTAGCAGAACTTGAAGAAGCAAAAGAAAGAGACCATAGAAAAATTGGTAAAGAACAAGAACTATACATGAATCACGAACTTGTTGGAGCAGGAATGCCATTATGGTTACCAAATGGTTCGATCATTAGAAAACAATTAGAAAACTACATCTATGAAAAAGAACAAAAATTAGGATATGATCATGTTTACACACCTTGTGTAGGAACAGTTGATTTATATAAAACATCAGGACACTGGGATCACTATAAAGAAAATATGTTCCCAATGATGAAAGTTGATGAAGAAGAATTTGTACTTCGTCCAATGAACTGTCCACATCATATGTTAATCTTTAAAAATAAAATGCATTCATATAGAGACCTACCAGTAAGAATTGGAGAGTTTGCAACAGATTTCCGTTATGAAGCAAGTGGAGCAGTTAAAGGTCTTGAAAGAGTTAGATGTATGTGTCAAAATGATGCCCATCTATTCGTAACTCCAGAACAAATTGGAGAAGAATTCAAAAAGGTAGTTAGCTTAATCTTAGATGTATATCGTGACTTTGGACTAGAAAATTACAAATTCCGTTTATCATTAAGAGACCCTGAAGATAAAGAAAAATATTTTGATGACGATCAAATGTGGGATGAAGCAGAAGCAAAATTAAGAGAAGTTTTAAATGAATTAGGTGTTGAATATTTTGAAGCAGTCGGAGAAGCTGCATTCTATGGACCAAAATTAGATGTTGAAGTAAAACCAGCTGTTGGACCAGAAGTAACATTATCAACATGTCAATTAGACTTCTTATTACCAAGAAGATTTGAACTATCATATATTAATAGTAAGGGTGAAAAAGAAACTCCAGTAGTACTTCATAGAGCAATCTTTGGAACATTTGATAGATTTACTGCCTTTATTATTGAAGAAACAAAAGGTCGTTTCCCAACTTGGTTATCTCCAGTACAAGTAAAAGTAATTCCAGTTAATGCAGAATTCCAAGGAGACTATGGAAAAGAAATTAAGGACTACTTAGCTGAAAATGGTATCCGTGTAGAATTAGATGACCGTAATGAAAAATTAGGATATCGTTTACGTGAAGCACAAACTGAAAAAGTTCCATACACATTAATCTTAGGTGATGCTGAAAAAGAAAATAACACAATTTCTTATAGATTACATGGAGAAAAAGAAACAACAACACTTCCAAAAGAAGAATTCTTAGCTATGTTAAAAGAAGAAATAGATACAAAAGCATTAAGAAAGTAGAAATACTTTCTTTTTTCTTTACAAATTAGCGAATAAAAAGATATAGTAAATATATAAGGAGTGACATTATGAATAAAGCACGAAAAGTAATAGAATTTTATACTCTAACTAATGTATTAAAAAATACAATAAGAAAAGGCTGGCTAAATTGGCATGTTAAAGCAGAAAGAATAGAAACAGTAGCAGAACATGTATATGCAACACAAATGCTAGCTTTAGCTATGTATTCAGAATATAAATATGATATTGATATTAAAAAAGTTATTTATATGTTAGCGATACATGAATTAGAAGAAACTATAATTGGAGACTTAACTTTTAAAGATATAGATAAAAAAGAAAAAGAAAAAATAGGTCATGAGGCAGTAGAAAAAATATTAAATGGACTTATTCTAGGTGAAGAAATAAAACAAATAATATATGAATTTGATGAAAGAAAAACAAAAGAGGCATTGTTTGCATATCACTGTGATAAATTAGAGTGTGACTTACAATGCAAACTTTATGATGAAGCACATTACGTAGACCCAAAAGATCAACTTGAAAGTGACAAACATAATCCAGAAGCTTTTAGAAAAATTTTAAATGGTGAGATAACTTGGTCATATTCTTGGATGAATCACGATAGACCTTTATTTAAAGAAGATAAAAATTTTGAAGAAGTATTAGATTATGCTATAGAAAATGAAATAACAAACAACTAAAATTGAGGTGTAATGATGAGCAAGAAAAAATCAAATGGTATAAAGAAAAGACAAAATAAACTTAATCATATTAGGAATCTTATTGAAGAACAAAATTATAAAAGAGCCTTATATGAAGTTGTTAATTATGTAAATACATATCCAGATGATACATTAGGGCATTACCTATATGGAAAATTATTACTAAGAAAAAACGAGTTACAAGAAGCTCGTAAGCAATTTCAACTAGTAATAGAATATCAAGATGAAAATGAAGTTAAGTCCTTAATGAATCTTGCTACAATAGCTCGCCGTGAAGGTGATCCTGAAGAAGCGATAAAATATTATAAAAAAGTAATTGAAGATAGTAATTATTCAGATATATATGCGATAAATGTTCTTGCTCACTTATATAGATATGAAAAAAAGTCACAAGAAGCAGTTGATTTACTATTCAATTGTGAAGAATACCCAGAACTAGCTAAAGAACTAGCTAAAAATTTATCAATAATAGGTAGAAATAAAGAAGCGCTTATTGTTCTAGAGAGATATCCAACTGCAACTAGAATTGAAGAAAGAGATATGTCTTTAAATAAAGGAAGAATTGCTTTTGCTAATGATGAATATGAAAAAGCAATGTTTTATTACGAAGATGCAAAAGATGGTGATGAAAAAGATTCTATTTATTATAAAGCTATATATGAAGAAATAAAACTATCAATTGCTTATGATAAATATCCCGAAGCAATATCTATGTGTGAAGAATTATTATCAATTAATAATCACTTCAATGGAGAGATATATTTATTACTTGGAATTGCTAAACAGCAAGTAAAAAAATATCAAGAAGCATATGATTGTTATTTAAAAGCAGCCGAACTAGCAACAGATAGAGATATACGTGCTCAAAGTTATTATTCTGCAGGAAGTCTAGACTTTGCTAGAGGTAAATTATCATTAGCAGAAACACATTTCAAAAGAAGTATTACTAATTCCCGTGAAATATCAGAATTAACATATACTAAATTGATTGGTGTTTTACTTAGACAAGAAAAGTATAGTGAAGTTTTGAAATACATTTCTAGATTGAAAAAAGCCATTCCACATAAATGGTCTGATTCACCAGTTGAATATGTAGAAATGATAGTCAATAAGAGATTAGGAAAAAAACTTCCACAAAGAGATACTTGCTCGTATACTGAAAGACAAATAATCAGGTATAAAGAAAAAGAAGCAATTGCTCATATCGAATCTCATCATAAGGGTGAAAGTAAAACAAGAGGTAACTTTGCTAAAGATATTAATATAGAAGTATTATATTATGACATAAGAAGCAGACTAAATGAAAATGATTTAGTTAATGAAGATGCAATGGATATATATGAAATAGACTATCGCAATGCTGGTTATGATTTGGAAAATAATCTAGTACATACAATAAGAGTTGTAGTATTTCCAAGTACTAGAAATATTTTAACAATGTATCCAGGATGCCGAGCAACAGTTCCAAAGAAGGGTGAATTCAAAAAAGAAACTCAAAAAGTTATGAAAAAATCCCCACAAAAATAAAATGTGTAAAGTAAAAAATATTAAAACATAAATAAGTCAACACTTTTGACTTATTTTTTTTTGTAAACGACTGTAAAATTATAAATAAAAATTATTTTCTTTCTTTACTTTTTTATTCCATTTATGTAATATTATAGTTAAGTAGTGGTTGATAGTGGTGAAAAGTGGGGGATATTTATGTTTATGGGTGAATATCATCATACTATTGATGAAAAAGGAAGAATTATAATTCCTTCTAAGTTCCGTGAAGACTTAGGAGAAAAGTTTATTATCACAAGAGGAATTGAAAATTGTCTTTTTGTGTATTCTTTGTCTTCTTGGGAAAAAATCACCAATAAATTAGAATCCTTACCATTCACTAAAAAAGATGCAAGACAATTTGTTCGTTTCTTTCTATCTGGAGCTACTACAGCAGAATTCGATAAGCAAGGCCGTGTCAACGTTACCTCCCCATTAATTTCCTATGCCGACCTACAAAAAGATTGTGTGGTTATTGGTACAGGAGACCGGTTAGAGATATGGTCCCAAGAGAATTGGAATGCATTCTTCGAATCTGCATCAAGCAACATGTCAGATATAGCCGAAAATTTATTTAACGAGAGCGTGAACATATGAAAGAAAAACATATAAGTGTATTGCTAGAGGAATCTATTTCTTCCCTTAATTTAAAAGACGATAGTATTATAGTAGATTGCACTTTAGGCTATGGAGGACACAGTAGTAACATCTTGGCTAGAATAAAAAAGGGGTTTTTATTCGCCTTTGACCAAGATAGTGAAGCAATTCGGCATAGTACCGACCGATTAAATGCGGTTGGTACTAACTTCACTATCATTAAGAGCAACTTTGTTCATTTAAAGGAAAAACTACAAGAACTTGATGTAGAAAAAGTTGATGGTGTATTATTTGACCTAGGAGTATCATCTCCACAACTTGATGAGAAAGAAAGAGGTTTTTCTTATCATGAAGATGCAAGACTTGACATGCGAATGGATAGAGAAAATCCATTATCTGCTTACGAAGTAGTTAATAATTATTCAAAAGAAGAATTATCCCGTATATTTTATAAATATGGTGAAGATAAATTTTCAAATAACATTGCTAAAAAAATAGTGGAATATCGTGCTACAAAACCAATTGAAACAACATTGGAATTGGTTGAAATAATTAAAACAGCAGTTCCAATGAAGTTTAGAATTGATAAACATCCAGCGAGACAAATATTTCAAGCAATACGTATTGAAGTAAATAAAGAGCTAGATGTTATAGAACCTGCTTTAGAACAAGCATTATCAATTTTAAAAGTAGGTGGAAGAGTAGCAGTAATAACATTCCATTCATTAGAAGATAGACTAGTAAAAAATTTCTTTAAAGAAAAATGTGCTATAGATGAAAGATTAAAAGGAATGCCTAACATTCCAGAAGAATATTTGCCGGACTTTAAATTAGTAGTAAATAAAGCTATAAGTCCATCAGATGAAGAATTAGAAAATAATCCTAGAGCAAGAAGTGCCAAACTTCGCGTAATAGAAAGAATAAAATAAGAAGAAAGAGGGTGATACCGTGAGAAAAGTAAAAAAGAGATTAAAAATGTCTAAATTTGAAAGATTACTTTATACATTAGCACTTTTCTTACTAGTTATCTCCCCAGTTTCAATTGTCTTTTCAAAAGCAACTCTTTCAAAAGTAAACTTCGAAGTTGAAAAACAAAAGAAAGAAATTGAAGAACAAGAGAAAGTTAATGAAAGTATAGCTATGACAATTGATGAGTTAGCTTCCCTTACAAAAATCCAAGAAGTTGCAGAGAAACAAGGGTTAAGTTATAATAATAATAATATTAAGACTGTAACTGAAGACTAGGAAGTGGTTCAAATTGAAAAAAAAGAAGAAGAGAAATAACATACATTATTCAGTAATAATTGTAGTGGGAGCTCTTCTTCTTTTTGTGTTGATGATAGGAAGAGTAACACAACTTGCATTATCAGAAGAAATAGATGGAATAGACCTACAAGCTCTTGCAAGTAAAAGAACAACAAGAACAGAGACTATTCAAGCAAAAAGAGGAAACATCTATTCAAGTGATGGAGACATACTAGCAGAAAATGTTTCATCTTATAAACTAATTGCCTATCTAGATGAAAAACGTACAACTAAAGAGTCAAATCCTCAACATGTTGTAGATAAAGAAAAAACAGCCAAAGAACTTGCACCAATTCTAGGAATGGATGAAGAAAAAATATTAAAATACTTAAGTAAAGAAAATGTATATCAAACAGAGTTTGGTTCTAAAGGAAAAGGTTTAACTGAATTAGTTAAAAATAAAATAGAAGATTTAAATCTACCAGGATTAGACTTCATCGAAACATATAAAAGATATTATCCCAAAGGACAATTTGCATCATATGTTTTAGGTTATGCAAAATCATCATCAGAAGATGAGGATAACATAGTAGGAGAAATGGGGATTGAAAAACAATTTGATTCTATTTTAAAAGGTACAGATGGTTATATTAAATATCAAAAAGACCTAAAAGGATATCAAATAGCAGGAACACCTGTAGTAACAGAGCCTGCAATACAAGGAAAAAATATATATTTGACAATAGATAGTAATATCCAATTTTTTGTAGAACAAGCATTAAATAAAGCAGCATCATCCTATAGTTTTGATTGGTATACATTTACAATAGCTGATGCTAAAACAGGAGCAATCCTTGCAACAGCAAATGCACCATCATTTGATCCGAATACAAGAAATATAAAGAATTATTTAGATGTATTAGTATCATCACCATATGAACCAGGTTCAACTATGAAAACATTTACATATATGGCTGCAATGGAAAATGATGTTTATGATGGAACAGAAAAATATACATCAGGAACATATACGACAAAAGATGGAACAGTAATAGGTGACTGGAATAGAGCAGGATGGGGAAAAATTACATTTGATAGAGGATATGCTATGAGTAGTAACGTAGCAATTATTAATATCATAAATCGTCATATGAGTAGTCTTATGTTAAGACAATATTACAGAAAATTAGGATTTGGTAAGAAAACTGGTATTGAATTACCAAATGAAAACCCAGGAGTTGTCAACTTTAAATATGAAACAGAAGTGTTAAATGCTGGATTCGGACAAGGTATTACAACAACACCAATTCAAAATATCCAAGCAATGACAGCATTAACAAATGATGGAATGATGTTAAAACCATATGTTGTTTCTAAAATAGTAGATCCTGAAACCGGAGAAATAGTTTTAGAAAATACAAGATATGAAAAAGATAGAGTTGCGTCAACAGAAACAGTACAAAAAATGTTATCACTAATGAATGATGCCTTAAATTCAACAGCATGGCCAACAGTTCCAGCATCATCATTTAAAATTAAAGGTGGTCAATTAATAGGAAAAACAGGTACAGCCCAAATTGCTAATACAAATGGAAGAGGATACTTAACTGGAAAGTCAGATATTATCACATCATTCTCTGGAATTTATCCAAAAGATAACCCTCAAATAATAATGTATGCCTCAGTAAAAAGACCTCAAGGTGGTAGTCAAAAACCATTATCAAATGCAATTAAAGATGTAGTATCAAATATATCAAAATACTACGGTAATGATGATACAAATACATCTTCAATAGAAATTGAAGATTACAAACTACCAAGTTTAATAAATAAAAAAGTAGAATCAGTAAAAACATTACTTGATGCAAATAAAATGAAGTATCAAATCATTGGAGAAGGAGATAAAGTAATAAAACAAACTCCATCTAAGGATACAACAATTACAAATAAAGATGTTATATATTTAATCACAAATGATGAAAAATTAAGTGTACCAAACTTAAAAGGAACATCATCAAAAGTAGCAAAAGAATTACTAGAAAAATTAGGGATAAAAGTAAAACTAGATGGAGTTGGATATGTCGAATCACAATCAATTCCACCAAAAACAGAAATTAAAAAAGGAATGGAAATGACTTTAAAATTAAAGCCAAAATTCAAAGCATCTTAAAATGAAAGAAAAACATAAAAATATATTACAAATAATATTAGTTTTTATACTAATAATAGGAACCCTAATATTCAAAGAAATTCCAGAATACAATAAAACAAAAGGTAGCAGCGACATCTATATTGACGTAGAAAAATATACCGATATTGTTGAAATAACAATTAATAATAAACCAAACTTCGCACTTGTAATAACAGAAAATAAGATATCAAATATACTGTTTTTTGATGAACAAGCAATGTGTTTATATAACCAAGATATTGAAGGAACATCTATTAATAAAGGAGTAAATAAAGTAATAGAAATATTAATAGAACATGATTATTTAAAACAAGATTATTTTCTAATACTTACAAAATATAAAGGTAAATCTTATGATAAAACAAAAGAAAGTATTATTAAATCATTAAATAGTTTTAATGCAATAGTTACACTTCAAGAGGAAAATAAAACACTAGAAGAAAAAGGCAAAGATTTAAGTATTACACAAACAGAAGAAAATGAACTACTTAAAGAAATTGAAATATATTCAAAAAATGTAATTAGACATTATAAAAATAATGTATCAGGAACAACTCAAGTAAAACCCGAAGTAATAACAGAACAAACATCTAGAGAATATGCAGATAATGTTTATAAGAAAATAGAAAACTATGTAAGAACAAATAATATTATTAATCAAACTAAAGAAAATCAAACTTTAGAAATAACTAAAATACCAGCAAATAATCAGGGAACTATTTTCCCAGATAAAACAAGTTGGTATTACGTCCAAGATAAAAAGGTCTATGCATATATAAGTATTAATCATAAGAATAAAAATTATAGTTATTGCTATCAAGCATCAATTGATGATTATAAAAAGGGGAAATGTTAATGAAAAAAAGTATTAATATTAGAAATTTAATAATTACTATGTTATGTATAACTATTATATTTATGGGAGTAGGATTTGCATTTCTTGCAGTTAAACTAGAAGAAAAATGTAGTGTTGAAGAAAATTTTGATGTAGTAATAACAAAAGTAGAAGCACAAACTTCAATAAAAGGAGGAAACTCCGCACCAATAGCAACTAAAGAGTTAGTTGATGATGGAAAAACAATAAAGTTTAACTTTACAATGAATAATCCTAATGATGAATTAGCTTATGAAATAACAATTAAAAATACAGGAACACTTCCTGCAAAAATCATAAGATTAGTTTCAACACCAGACTACATTAGTGATCAAAAAGCAAGTTCATCAATAGAACCGGTAGTAATAACTCATACGAAAATAAAAAATAAGATTTTAAATCCAGATGAAACAACAACAGTTAAATTAGTCATTAAATACAACATGAGTAATAACCCAAAACAAATATATATTCCATATCAACTTACAGTTCTTGCAACTAGTAAAAATAAATGATAAACTAAAGTTAAAGATAAAGTAAGAAGGGAAAATAATATGAAAAAAGAAGTTTCAAAAAAGAAAACTACAAAGAAAACAATACAAAAACAAGATAAAGCATTAATCATTACATTTGTTGGATTAATAGTATTAGTAATTGCCTTAGCAATAGTTGCTTTAAATATGAAAACAATTACTGACAGAGAAAAAGCTAATATAGTAATTCCAATTCTTGAAGAAAATTCTGAAAATGTAATTAGTATTGAATTAAATGATATGGTAAAAGAAGATGTTAAAGAATATATCTTCGTTGTATCAAATTTCAAAGACAAAGAAATTCTAAAAAAATCTATTGAATATGATGTAGATGTAACGCCTACAGAAAACACAACTGTTAAGGTATATAAAAACTCATCAAATGATAATTTATTAACAGAAGATGATTTATTAATTGAAAATAATAAATTTAAAGCTAAGAACAAAACAGAAGATACATATAAAGTTGTAATAACAGCAAAAGAAAAACCTGCAGAAACAGAAAAAATAACAATAAAAATCAATAGTTAGAAAAGGTCAAATAAATTGACTTTTTTTTCTTTAAATGATAATATTTTACTATATGGTAAAAATAGGAGTGAGGCTACGATGAAAGAAGAAAAAATTGTTATTAATAAAAATGGTAAAGATATAGAATGTGACGTCTTATTCACCTTTGATTCAGAAGATACAAATAAAGCATATATCGGATATACAGATCATAGTATTGCAGCCAATGGACGTAAAAATATTTATGTTTCAGCATTTGATCCAGTATTAGGATACGGTCAATTAGAAGATATAACATCAGAAGAAGAAATTGCAATGGTTCGTGATGTTTTAGCAGAAATTGATAGACAAAGTAGAGAAGATTAGAGATAGAGGTGAGTAGTATGGCAAGTTATTATAGTCAAGTTGAAGAAGCAATTAAGAAAAATCAAAAAGAGTTAGCTCATTTACAAGACGAATTAAGAGGACTAAGAACCGTAGAAAGAGATACACCTCGTGAAAGTTATCAAAGACAACATGCTCAAATTTTATATCATATTGACCTAGAACAAAGACAATTAGAAAAAAATAGAAATCTATTACAAGATTATGAAGAAGCTCATCGTGCAATCACTGAATTAAGAGAATCAAGAGAAAATGCAGAAATAGAACAATTAAGACAATTGCTAGCAACAGAAAGAGATCCTCATATAAGAAGAGAAATTTCTGAAGAAATAGATGCAAAAACAAAAGAACATGAGTCAAGAATTGAATCTCTTGAAACAAGAGTTCAAACAAGTATGGGTAGACTTACCGATGAATTGGCAGAAGAATTAAGAAATTCATTCTTAACAGAAGAAGATGATAAAGAAGTATCACTAGAAGAAAATGCTCCTGAAATTCATCCGTCTGAAGATTCTGAAAGCATCGTAAAAGAAGAAGTAGTAAGAGAAGAAACTCTTGATGAACGTGAAAAGAAATTTGCAGAAGAATTAGAAACAGCAGAAACAATCTATGGAGAAGCTGAAGCTGACTATAAAACATCAATTGAAAAACTACAAGCAATATTTGAAGAAGAAAGAACAATTAGAGAAAACGAAGGACCATTCGCAACAGAAGAAGAATTAGATAACTTTACAAGCGAATATATGAGAAGAAAGATTGAAGAAAATGAAAGATTAGAAGCTGCTAGAGATAAGATGGCAAGAGCACAAAAGAAAATTACTTCAATCGAAAGAAAAATGGCTGCATATGCTGAACTAAAAGAAGAAGCAAGAAGAGAACAAGTAGATGTAGTAACATATGAAAAAATTAAAAAGACAGTAGCATCTAAAGAAGTTCTAGATGCAGTATATGAAATAAAAGGTTTAGGAGAAGTTTCAAGAAGAAGTAAAAAAGGAAAAGAAACAGCAAATGAAGTATCACAAGAAGTAGTAAGAAGAGTAATTGAACAATTACGTGCTGATGGAATTATTTCTGGACAAAATGTTTCACAACAAGGATTAATTAATCAAAATGGTGCAGTTAATATAATTGATACAATAAATATAATTTATGGAACGGATATTCCTGTAAAAGCAGGAGATTCAAGAACAATAACTATTACTACAGAAGAAAAAGAAAGAGTAAAAGAAACTCAAAAAGTAAAAGTAAAAGTAAGAAAAGTTCCACATAATGGTAATGAACAAGAAGGAAAAACTCCTGGTAAAGCACCAACAGATATGGAAGGTGCTAAAGTAACAGTAACAGAAACATCTACTGAAGAAACAACAACAGAAACAACTACTGAAGAAACTGCTGTTGAAACAGAAACAACTACAACTGAAACAACAACAGGAACTGAAACTAATACAGGAACAGAAACAGATAGTGAAACTGGAACTGATACAGGAACAACAGGAACTGAAGAACCAGTATCTGATGATAAAAAAGGAATTGTTGATGGCTTTAACCCAGATGGAACATATAGATTAAGAAAAGATCAAATTATTCAAGATGATTTAGCTAGAAAACCTGAAGAAAAGAAACCGGAAACACCTGTAAAGACAGATAAACCAGTTGAA
Source organism: Bacilli bacterium (assembly GCA_017416535.1). GTDB lineage: Bacteria > Bacillota_I > Bacilli_A > RF39 > UBA660 > JAEDES01. Next base: position 89,177 of record JAFQCG010000003.1, read on the forward strand.
TCAGCAAAAACAGATGAAGGAAAGAATCCAGGAACAGGAATGGTTCCATATGAACCAAAACCAACAGGAATGGTACCTTATAAACCACCAGTAACTGATTTAGTACCTGCAGGAACAAAAGAACCTACAAAAGTACAAGTACATGAACCAGTTCAAGTATTATATGGACCTCCTCCAGTACAAAAACCAATTGAAGTTAAAGTTACTGAAAAACCAACTGAAAAACCAGTTGTTCCAGTAAAACCAACAGAAAAACCACAACCAACAAAAGAACCAGTAAAACCAACTGATGCACCAAAGAAAACAACACCAAAACGTGGTTTAATCACAATATTAGATGAAATAACAGAAGGCCTTGACTTAAAAGCAAAAGATGGTAAACGTTATAAAGCTTCTAATATTAAATGTTTTAAAGGATTTAAAGAAGAATTAAAATCAGGAAACTATTTATATAATATAGTTCATTTAGTACCTGCGATAGTAAAATTACCATTTAGCTTAATTAGAAAAGCATCAGGAAAAATAATGTTACGTGCAGAATCTAAAAAGAACATTAAAACATTAAAAGAAAGAATTTCTAAATTATCTGAAGAAGACTTAATGACTATCTACAAAGAATATAGAGGTTCAAGAGTTATTCAAGAAGGATTCCCTTCAATCTTAAATACATTACTTGAAGAAAGAATTCAACAATTTGCAATGAGCAAAGTTTCACAAATAAATAGTGAACTTGAACAAAGATATGCAAGAGCATTCGCATCAATTAGAGAATTAGAAGGATTAGAAAGATTAATTCGCGATCCGAAAACATCTGCCGAAGATAAAAAGAAATATGAACAAGCTAAAAAAGATTTACTAAAAGGACAAGCGCAAAATATAGCTGCAATAAGAAAAGGTTATATAGCTGCCAATGAATGGATGTCTGGTGGTTCTCACGGATTTAGTGAAGATATGAAAGCTGCTACAACAAAATTATCAGTAGTAGGAAAACGTTTTGCTAAAGACCATGACCTAGATAGAGAATTACTTCATAGACAAGCTCAACTAGAACAAGCAGAAATGCGTGCAATAGCTGATGGAAATGATGAAATGGCATTAAGAACATTTATCCAAGCAGAAACATTATTAAGTCAAAATACAGAAATAAATGGAAGTATATTTGGAAAACGTTCAACAGGAAAGAAATATTATTCTCCACTTGCTGAACAACTAGACTATCGTGATGATCCATTTGTTAGAGATTTATTTACAACAATTGCTGTTACATCAGCTGCAATCTCAACAGTTCAATCAATTAAAGCTGCAAAAGATCAAGCAGATATAATTGCTGAAAATCAAAGAAGAATGGATAGAAATAACCAAACTATGGACCAAGTTAACCAAATGGGAGCAGATATTGCTGGTAAACGTGGTACTATGATGGAAGGTATGGAAGCTCAAGGTATGCAAGATACACTTGCTGGTGCAAATGAAATTGAAAGAGCTGTATTAGATAAAACTGATTGGGGACTTGGAACTAGAGCATATAGAACTGCAGATAATGCAGGACATGCATACTATACAAGTTTCTACGATGGAACAAAAGCAGCATATGAAAACATTGCTCAACAATACGCAGCTGGACAAATAAATCAAGCTCAAGCAATGCAAATGATGGCAGACCTTACAACAAAGACACATCAAACATTTGGTAACATCAACGATGCATGCCTAGATATCTTAAGACCATATGCTCAAACACATCCACAATTTGATTTAACTGGAGTACAAGGAGCAATGGAATATCTACAAGCTAATCCAGATGCATTCTCTGCAATGAATCAAGCAATGGTAGATGTAACTAATGCAGGAGATGTACTTGCATCAATGCAATTAGAACAATTAATACCACTTACAACATTACCAAGTACAATTAGAACTACAATTATTAATGGAGCAGCAACAGCAGCTCTAGCATCAAATATTAATAATACAATGGGAGCTAAAAAACATACTTATGGAAATGATGTAACAGAAATGGTAGAAGAGTATGCAGAAGAACAAGCTGAAAGAAAAGCACAAAGAGAGCAAGCAAACTCAAGAGGAAATTCTAAATAAAAAATAAAGAGTATCACTTGATACTCTTTTTAATTTAATATAAAATTAAAGTATAGAAAGGAAAAATTAATATGATAGAAAACAATGTATTTAGAGATATAAATTATGGGATGTATTTAGTTACAACGAAAAATGATAATTTTTCTAGTGGCTGTATAATAAATACACTAATCCAAATAACATCAGATAATCCATTAATTGCAATTAGTTTGAATAAAAATAATGCCACTAATTCTGAAATAAGAAAATCAAAAAGATTTTCTGTATCAGTACTAAGTGAAGAAACTAATCAAGAAGTAATTAAAACATTCGGATACTTTACATCAACAGAAATAAATAAATTTGAAAATATAAATTATGAAGAAATATCTAATCTTCCAGTAGTATTAGAAGATACATCTTCGTATCTTATTTGTAATGTAGAACAAATAATAGATTGTGAAACACATGACCTTTTCATAGGCCGAGTAGAACTAACTAACAAAGTTTCAAATAAAATCCCAATGACTTACAAGTATTATCATGAGAATAGAAAAGGTTCTTCTCCAAAGAATGCACCAACATTCATTGAAGAGAAAAAAGATGATGCATATCGTTGTACAGTATGTGGTTATATATATGATAACGCAAAAGAAGAAATTAAATTTGAAGACCTACCAGAAGATTGGAAATGTCCAATGTGTGGAGTAGGTAAAGATATGTTTGAAAAAATATAAAATAGGATTTATTCCTATTTTTTTATTTTTTCTCTTGCAAAAAATATAGACTTGTTGTATATTGATTTTGACGTTTTTGCAAATTTAGTTACATATGACCCCTACTACATAGGAATATGTGGCTTTTTTGCGTTGAAAGGAGAGTGAGAAAAATGTCGTACATCGAGGTTAATCACATAACTAAATCTTTCAAGGTAGCCAAGAAGAAAAGTGGTTTAAAAGAAGCTTTTAAATCATTCTTCAAAAGAGACTATAAAATAGTCGAAGCTGTCAAAGATATCTCTTTTTCAATCGAAAAAGGAGAGATAGTTGGATACATTGGTCCAAATGGAGCTGGTAAGTCTACTACGATTAAAATTCTTAGTGGAATACTTACTCCAAACTCAGGCAAATGTAAAGTAGGCAAAATGACACCTTGGTTAGATCGAAAAGAATACGTTAGAAAAATAGGCGTAGTTTTCGGTCAAAGAAGTCAGTTATGGTGGGACATCCCTGCAGAAGATACTTTTGATTTACTAAAGGATATCTATGATATACCAGAAGAAAGGTATCTTAAAACCAAAGAAGAATTAGTTGAAAAACTAAATCTAAAAGACATCATTAACGTACCTGTTAGACAATTAAGTCTAGGGCAACGAATGCGCTGCGAAATTGCTGCATCACTTCTACATGAACCAGATATTCTGTTCTTAGATGAGCCAACAATCGGCTTAGATGCTATCTCCAAACAACTAGTAAGAGACTTCATAAAAAGAATCAACAAAGAGAAAAAAACAACAATAATCCTTACAACACACGATATGAGTGATATAGATGCACTAGCAAAAAGAATCATTCTTATCGGTAAAGGTCAAGTGTTATATGATGGTTCTCTACAAAAATTAAAAAACAACTACGCAAATAAAAAATACATCAAAGTAAATACAAAAGATGCCATTAACATCAAGATGAAAGGTGTCCTAAAGAAAGTAAAAGAAAAAGATGGATATGCCTTCATAATTGATTCAAAACAATTAAACATCTCGGATTTTCTAAATGTAATATCAAAACAAGTCCAAATTGAAGATGTAGAAATCGATAATGAAAACTTAGATAACATGATTGTTAATCTATATGAGGATTTAAAAATATGAGAGCCTACCTTTCATATTTTCGTCTTCGTTTCATAACATGTCTTCAATATCGAGCAGCAGCCTGGGCAGGGATTGCTACTCAATTATTCTTCGGATTTGTCTACATTATGGTATACATGGCTTTCTACGAATCAGGAAGTGCAGAATTACCAATGGAATTACCACAATTAATTACATATATTTGGTTAATGCAATCACTTTTATCATTAGTTAGTATGTTCTATAAAGATGAAGATATCTTTAGCTTAGTTAGAACAGGTAACATTGCTTATGAACTAGCAAGACCAAAAAACTTATACTTCATGTGGTACTTCAAAATAATTGGAGATCGTCTAGCAAAAGTGCTACTACGATTCGTTCCATTTATAATCTTCTTACTAATACTACCAGTTCCTTATAGGATAAGTCTTCCTGCATCACTACCGCACTTCTTAATTTTTATCGCAACCATGACCGCAGGTTCACTTCTTATGACAACAATTATTACACTGTATCCTATAATCACAATGCACACACTAAGTGAAAAAGGAATAGTTGGAATAATTATTGCTTTTGCTGAAATCTTGTCTGGAATAGTAGTACCAATTCCATTCTTTCCAAAGTTCTTACAAGTAATTTCAAAATGCTTACCGTTTCAATATGTAAGTGATCTTCCGTTTAGAATTTATGTAGGAAATATCGGAATAAATGATGGACTATATGGATTATTAATCCAAATAATTTGGATATTTATAATGGGAACATTAGGATACATTTTAATGCACAAATCATTAAAGAAAGTAGTTGTCCAAGGAGGTTAAAATGAAAGTCTACTTTAAATCGTTAGGCCTTCACTTAAAATCTCTATTAGAATATAAAGCATCATTTATAACAACATTCTTATCACAAATACTAGTATTTTTCTCTTATTATTTTACAATTCTAGCTCTATTTACTCGTTTCGATAATATCAAAGGATTTACACTATACGAAGTATTATTATGTTTTGGTGTAATTCAATTTGGTTTTGCATTTAATGAAAGTTTTGCTAGAGGAATAGATAGATTTGATAAATTAATAATTCATGGAGAATTTGATAGAATTCTTTTAAGACCAAAAAATATAATTTTACAAGCAGCTGGATATGATGAAGACTTTGCTAAAGTATCAAGATTACTTCAAGCAATAATTGTAATAGTAATTGCTTTAGTTAATTTAGATATAGCTTGGTCACCATTAAAATTAATAACACTATTATTAATGATGGTAGCAGCTGTAATAGTTTTCTTCTCAATCTTTCTTCTAGCAGCATCTTACTGTTTCATAACAGTACAAGGACTAGAAGTAACCAATGTCTTTACAGACGGAGGAAAACATATGGCACAATATCCAATAGGAATATTTAAAAAAGGTTTTGTTTGGTTCTTTACCTTCATAATTCCATATGCTTTTGTAAATTATTATCCATTACTATATTTTATAGGAAAGATAAATAATCCAATCTATGCATTTTCTCCATTACTAGTATTCTTATACTTAATACCATGCATATTAATATTCTATAGAGGAATAAAAAAATACACAGGTGCAGGTTCCTAAAACAAAAGACAATATACGAAAAAGTATATTGTCTTTTTTTGTACAATTTATTTATTTTAATGAATTCTTTTGCTATAATAAAAACTGATGTTAGGAGGAATTTCTATGTTAAAAGCAAAACCATTTGTAAAATGGGCTGGAGGAAAAAGACAAATTATTGATAAATTATTAAAACTAGTTCCAGTAGAATACAATACATACTATGAACCATTTGTAGGTGGAGGAGCATTACTATTTGAATTATCTCCTAAATGCGCAGTAATTAATGATTCTAATAAAGAACTTATGAATGTATATAAAACAATTTCAACAGATAAAGGATATGAAGAAACATTAAAAATTCTTAATAATTATGAGAAGAAACATGACGAAGCATTCTACTATAAGATTAGAAACATAGATAAAGATAAAGTTAAATTTTCTAAATTAAATGACTATGAAAGAGCGGCAAGAACTATTTATTTAAATAAAGCTTGTTTCAATGGATTATATAGAGTAAATAGTAAAGGTGAATTTAATGTTCCGTTTAATAAGAAATTAAAAATAAATACATATGATGGACAAAATATGACTTTAGCATATGTATATTTTCAAACAAACAAAATAACTATGTTATCTACTGATTTTGAAGAAGCGGTAAAAGATGCAAAAAAAGGAGACTTCATATATTTTGATCCTCCATACGATTCAGAAAACGATAATACATTTAACAGTTATACAGAAGATGGATTTGGTAAAGAAGAACAAAGAAGACTAGCTAAAGTATATAAAGAGTTATCTGATAGAGGATGTTATGTTATGTTATCCAACCATAATACAACTCTAATTAATGAATTATATAAAGATTATAATATCCATGTGATTAATGCTAAACGTAACATTAACTCTAAAGGAGAAAAAAGAGGTAATGTAGAAGAAGTAATAATTACAAACTACGAAGTAGACATAGAATTTGAAGACTAGGAAACTAGTCTTTTTTATTTTTAAATCAACGTGTCTATTCTTGTAAAGAAAAAATAAATTAAAAAAATGTGTCTATTAATGTCTTGAGAATATTGACAAAAAATGTCGAAATGTTATAATTATATTGTATTATAAAGAATATGGTAGTGTAGTGTATAGTACAAGAGGATAAAGGTAAGGTTGATGAGTTATGCAGAATAAAAAAGACGTGAAAAAATTTATACTCGAAAAAAGAATAAAGAAAATATTATTCTTGGTTCTCTTATTTATTTTCCTTGTTCTTCTAATTTTGTATTACACAATCGGTATTATTTATAGTAGAGGAAATTTTAGCATTACGCTAGATAAGAATTTGTACTTCGATGACGGATTAATCATTTACGATGATCCTACATACAAAGTATACAGAAATGAGTTGTTTGCTGAGGCTCCTGCAACATTTGATAACGTTTCACACAAATGGTTGCCAGAAGATATCGACAAACAAGGTGGTGGTTCTCATAATGGGGAAAACTACCTAGCGTATACTTTTTATGTGGAAAACACCGGAACTGATGTATCTGATTATTGGAACGAAGTCATTATCACCGACGTTATAAAAGACGTTGATGAAGCAGTGAGAGTTAGAATTTACAAAGATGGAAAGTATGTGACATATGCTAAGTTAGGAGCAAATGGCAAGGCAGAAACTAATACAATTCCTTTTAAGGATGATGAAACGGTTGTGTTAGAACATACTGAAAACTTTAAACCAGGAGAAGTCCATGAATACACATTGGTATTATGGGTTGAAGGTGCAGATCCTGAATGCACTGATAATATTCTTGGTGGAGAGTTTAAAGTCGAAATGCAATTCTACTCAGAACACGTAGAAGAAGAAAAATAGAAGGAGAAAAGACATTATGGCAAAAAGAAATAAAAAACATGAAAAACGCGTTAAAAAGCTTATTGTAATTTGTTTACTTAGTGCAATCATCTTAACAGTATCAACTTATGCATGGTTCATTGGTATGCAAACAGTTAGTGTTAACGCATTCGAAGTTGAAATCGCTGGTGCTGACGGATTATTATTATCAGTAGATGGTAAAACATTCACAGAAACAGTTACAATCAACAAAGATACTGAAACATACTCAGGGAATACAAACAAATGGACTTCTCTAGAACCAATCTCAACTATCGGAGCAATGGATAATGCAACAAATGGTAGTAGAATGATTGTTTATGAAAAGAGTAGTTTAACATCTTCAGGAGGAGGATACAGATTATTATCTGAACAATTAGTTAATAAAGATGATCCATCAACAACTGATAAAGTTGAAGCAGAAGCAAACGGATATGTGGTATTCGACTTATTCGTTAAGAATATGTCAGGAGAAAAATATTATTCAGGAAATAATACAGCTAATGAAGAAGCAGTATACTTAACATTAGATTCATCTGTATTAGTTGGAAATTCAGGTGTAGAAAATACAGGAATTGAAAACTCAGTTCGTGTAGCATTTGCTCAAATTGGACGTGTACAAGCACCTACAACTAATGAATTAGATGACGAAGATGATGCTACAACAATAGCAAATATTCGTGGAATTACTTGTGCAGATGACTCAAGTAAAAAAATTACAGGAATTTGTAGAAAAGCTACAATTTGGGAACCAAACGATACTAAACACGTAGATAACGCAATTAGTTGGTATACTAAATCATGTTTAAAAAGAACAATTGATACAGAAGCAGGAAAAGATGAATTTAATGGAGCTTGTAATACAATCGCAGATGGAACATTCTATGAAACATATGCAGTTGCAAAAGCAATTCCAGAATCATTAACATATCCAGTAGATGTATATGATGGTGCTAAATACAATACATCAACTAATTCAATTACTGCAGGATACTTAAATGCAGTAGATACATTCACAGATAGTGAAAAAATCTTATCTGGAACATCTCGTAAAGAATTTATGACATTAGCTCCAAATAGTGTAACTAAAGTAAGAGTTTATGTATATATTGAAGGACAAGATGTTGATAACTATGATTTCGCATCATTAGGAAAACAAATTTCAGTTAACTTTGGATTTACTAAAGAAAGATTTACTGCTGAAGACATCGAATATGTTGAAAATGATGATGTAGATTTAAATGATGATTTATATAGAAACTTCTATATAACATATGAAAATTCTGGAACAGTAACAATTCCTGAAGAATATAAAGATATCGTAACATTTAAAGATGATACAAATACTTTAGCAATCTTAAAATCAATTAAAAAATCATTTACAATTAAAGATGGTGAAACAGTTGTTAATGTTACAAGAACAATTACAGCTGATGGCCATGTAAATTGGGAAGCAAAAGCTGCCGCATAATAAGGCACAACGATAAAATCGTGCAAATAAGTAAAAAAATAGTGGAGGAAAATTATGAAAAATAAGCGTGCTAAGAAAATAAGAAATCTAGTATTTATTTGTGTTCTATCAGCAATCTTATTAACAGTATCAACTTATGCGTGGTTCGTTGGATTACAAACAGTTAGAGTTAATCCATTCGACGTTGAAATCGCTGTTACTGATGGTTTAGCATTATCAGTTGATGGTGTAGATTTCTACGACACTGTTACAATTAACGGTGAAAAAGAAAGTGTTGATGCTATTAAAAGTGCTTACGCAAGTAACACAAATAGCTGGACAAAATTAAAACCAGTTTCAACAATTGGTACAATGAGTTCAGATACAAGCCGTATGGTTTTATTTGAAAAGAGTAGTTTAACTGCTTCAGATAAAGGATATAGATTATTATCTGAACAATTAGTTAATACTGAAAAAGAAGCTGAAGGATATGTTGCATTCGATTTATTCATCAAAAACTTATCTGGTGAAAAATACTATGCAAAAAACAATGAAGCTAATGAAGAAGCAATTTACCTAACATATGATTCTGCTGTATCAGTAGGAAGTACAGGTAAAAACGGTACAGGAATTGAAAACTCAGTTCGTGTAGCATTTGCTCAAATCGGACGTGCTAAAGCTGATAAAGCAGCTTCAGTATTCCAAGAAATGTCTTGTGCAAATGCTGAAAATGCTGACGAAAGCGTTGCAACAGGAATTTGTAGAACAGCAAAAATCTGGGAACCAAATGATACTAAACACGTTGCAAATGCAATTAGTTGGTATAATAAATCTTGTAAAGTAAGAGCTGGAGAAGGAGAAGCTTGTACAGCAGTAACAGATGGATCTCAAACTGCTACATATGCAGTTGCAAAAGCAATTACTGAAAATGCTGCAGATGACGCTAGAGATTACGAAGTAGATATTTATGATGGTCTTAACGGATATGAACAATCAATTACTGATGGATATCTAAATAAAGTTGATACATTTACTGCAACAGAACAAGCTGAAAAAGCTGAAAAACGTAATGTATTCATGACATTAGCTCCAAATAGTGTAACTAAAGTAAGAGTTTATGTATATATCGAAGGACAAGACGTTGATAACTATGATTTTGCTCAATTAGGACATGCAATCAAAGTTAACTTCGGATTCACTAAAGAAAGATATACTACTGATGATTTCGAAGATGAGCCAGTAACATTCATTCCAGGAGCAGAAAATACTAAAAGAGTAGGATATACAGCTACAGGAGAAATTTCAGCAATTTCTGATAGTGAAATCGTTTATGATTCTGCAAGTAAAGCATTCTATTACTTAGATTCATTAACAAAAACATCATTCACTTTCAAAGATGGTGAAACAGAAAAAACTGCTACATACGCAGAAGCAACTGGATGGACAATTGCAGACAAAACTGCTTAATAATGTCAAAATAAACTTATTATAATAAATAAATAAAGGTAACATTTCCCACACCAACTAGTGTTGGGGTGTTACCCTTTATTTGTATAAAGGTGGTGTCTAAGTGACAAAACAAACAACAAAAAAGACAACCAAGACAACAAGAACTAGCACACAAAAGCACCCCAAAACAACAGTAAAATCAGCAAAAAGTACAAGAAAAAGAAAAGTATCAACACCAAGAAAAATAAATAAAAAACTTACAATCATAGTAATTTTATTATTGGCAATTTTACTTATTTTCTCAACTTATGCCTGGTTTTCAACCAACTTAAATGTAAAAATTAAAACATTTAGAATGGTTATTCAAAAAAATAGTGACTTATCAATTTCTTTTGATGGAATTAATTTTGAACATAGTTTAGAAATTAATAAAGAAACAATAATAGATGAATTAAATACATTATATCCAAACCATACAAATCAATGGGCTGCAAATGGATTTATTCCAGTATCTTCAGCTGGTATACCAAATAGCAATACACCCAAATTTAATGTTTATGAAACAAGTGGTGTAATGTATGCACGAAGAGATCGTGAAAAGTTAAATGGATTCTTAAGGACTCGTTTAGCAAAAGAAACTGAACCAAGAGAATATAACTCATATTTAGCATTTGATGTATTTATAAAGAATGAAACAGGTTCACCTGTAGCAGATAACTTATATTTACAAGATTCAACAATTATTCAAGCTGTTGATGAAAATATTACTGAAGAAATGTTAGGTTTAGTCAATTCATTTAGAATCGGATTTGTAAGAATAGGTAGTGTAGGTTTAAAAGCATCAGTTGATGAAATACAAAATATTTCATGTAATAGTCAATGTGAAGAATTAATATTTGAACCTAATAGTAAGAATCATACGGCTTTATCAATAGAAAGAGCTGCAAAACACAATGTTCAATTAGTAGATGGTATAAAATATCCAACATATGCTTATAAAGCGGCAGGAGGACCTATCTACGTTAAAGATTCAATACCAGGATCAAAACTAGATCCACAATTCTTTGAATTCCAAGAAACAAGAGATGAAAATGATTTTGATAATCCTATTTTCCAAATACCAAATGGTGTTACAAAAGCAAGAATCTATATCTGGATCGAAGGACAAGACGTAGACAGTATCGAAACTGACTCTGAAGGAGCAGAAGTAGAAATTGGAATCGACTTTACTAAAGATACAGCTGGTTGGGATGCTTTTGATGAATAAAATGAGGGGAATGGTGATGCTATGACAGAAGAAAATAAAATTAATTTCGATCTATCAACATTAACATTAGAAGAATTAGTAGAAGTATATGAAAATATTGAAATATTTTTAGATTATTTAGAGGAAAGCAAAATAGAAGAAGAAAAGGGCAAAGAAGATGAATAATTTTTTAGAATTCATAAATAAAGATATAGAAGGCAAAAAAGAAAATCTTGAAGCAATGCCTACTAAAACAAAAACTAACAAGAAAAAAGTCAATGAAACAATAAATACATATATTAAAAAGTATCAAGATTATAAAGAAAAAACTTATAAATATATGACAGTAAAAGCAGCATCTCTATCAAAAGTAGAATCTGCATCAAACATTGATAAAATAAAAGAAAAAGTTGTTAGTTTAGAACATGTTAAATTTCTTCTAAATCCCTCAAATACCTATCTTGAAAAGATGGGATTTGATACATTATTGTATCAAATAAATAATTACTATACATTAAATTTTAAGTCACTAAATGTTATTATAAATGGATTTTTAGATAAGTTCGATCAAGCAGGTATTCGTCTAAAAAGTGATGATTTTAACTATACTTGTTATGTACATGAATATATGACTGCATTTTTAGAAGTAAGAACTAAAAAAACATCATCATATGCACATGTTTCTGAAATATTTGAACAAATCTACTGGATGAATCCTGAAATTATTCAACATATTGAATTAAATTTCAGAAAACTAATTAGAATAAATCAAAAGAAATTAAATTCTTATATTGCATCTCTTCAAAGAGAAGCTATGTCTAAGAATAATATAAGAAACTATGCAGATTGTTTAGAAAAACTTCAAGCAGCATATGTTGAACTAAATATGAACCAAAAAGAAACAATAGGCGACATTTTAGAATTATCTAAAACAGGTGCCATTGATATTGAACAATATTTAGAATCAAGTAAAGTTAGAAAACAAGCTTATCAATCATTAATTGCTGATTCAATTAATTTTAATGATAAAGATAAGATGAATAATATTTGTGAAGCACTTGAAAAATTAAAATTAAATATTAATGAATTAAGTAGTTATTTTGAATTTTCTGCTTTATTTAGAGAATTTAAGAATAAATACGAAAAATATTTAGGAAATGTTAATATAAAAAATAACGGTAAAAATCTTAAAGATATCGAAGTACAAATTGATAAAAAAGAAGACGAATTAGCGAAAATTAATAAAAAAATATATGGTGGAAGACCAGGTATATTTGAATTTAAAAGTGATCATGAATTAAAACATTTAAAGATGGAATCTGTTCTAAAAGCAAAAGAACTTTATGAATTATATAAGAAATATGATGAAGAATACTTCAATTTTGAAGTAATGCAAGTATTATCAAATACTATGTCTATTTCAGATTTACTAAATTTATATTATAGTTTTGACTATTTCAAAAAGTTAGAACTTCAAAAAATATATAAGTTAACCACTTATGATGAAGTAATTGAATATAGTGAAAACTTTGATTTATTTGCAATGAATCCAACAAATGTAATTATTAATGGAGTAACAGTATTTACCCAATGTAATTTACCAAGAATCGTTGCTAATAAATATAGATTAAGTAATATTCATATAGAAGAAGAAGACTTAGCTGAGGATAATTTAAAACCTCTACTAAACAAAGTTTCAATTATATTAAGAACACATGCAATTGAAAATAGTTCTACTTCTATAGATAAAATTTGGTTTGTTACTAAAGTAAACAAATTCAAACTAAAAGAAGAAAAAACTAATGAGTAAAATCATTAGTTTTTTATTTGTTTTTTAGTGCAAAAAATATCTAATTATGTTAAAATAAATAATATAGGATAGAAGTAAAGGATGAGATGTTATGTCAAAATTTAAAAAGTTACTTTTAAAACTTAAAAAGATTCCTAAAACTAGATATATTGCAATACTTGCAGTTATTGTTTTAGCAGTAGCAATAGCTATTCCAACACTATCTAGATATAAAAATAGAATTGACATTAATGCACTCCTAAGTGATGAAAATAACTGGGATGGAACAGTTGCTTCATCATATAGAAGTGGTAACGGAACATCTTCAGATCCTTATATAATTTCAAATGCTAAAGAACTAGCTTATTTTGAAAAAATGTTAAATGAAACAAATTATGAAAATACATACTTTGAATTAAGTAATGACATTATTATTAATAATGGTTTATTTGATTATGATGAAGAAAATATTACTTATACATTAAATAAAACAAAACTATATGTTAAAGAATACACAACAGATATTTATAATAGTAAAGACTTTACTCAAGATAAATTATCATCAATTAATAGTTTTAATACACTAGATAATTTTAAAGGTCATTTTAATGGTAATTACTATTCAATCTATGGTTTGTATATAACAAGTAATACTCAAAGTGAATTAGCATTATTCAATAATTTAAAAGGTACAGTAAAAAACTTATATTTAGAGAATATTCTAATTTATGGAGGATCAACTACTTCATCTTTAGCAACAAATATAACAAATTCTAAAGTAGAAGATATATTTGTAGATGGAGATATCGTAGGAACAACAAACAAAAAATATGTAAATGAAATAAATTCATTAGAAGATGTTGAAGTAAAAGACAAATTAACAACAATTACTCTTCCTGAAACTACAAAAGTTCCATCATCCATAAAATTATTTGGAACATATACATCATCAAAAGAAGATAAAAAAATAACAATTAATGATAAAGAATTATCTATAGGAGATTTTGAACTTGATTTAGGAACAACTCCTCTAACATCAATAAACGTTGTAGTAGAAGAATTAGACGATACAGAACTAAAATTATCTAATTTAAAATACACTATTACTTATGAAGAAGATACATATGCAATAAGTGCCGGTGTTGTTGCAAAAACATCAAGTTCAACATTAACAAATATTATAAATAAAGCAAAAGTATATGGTACAAATGAATCAGCAGGTATTATTGGTCAATCCTCAAATACAGATTTATTAAGAGCCTATAATACAGCAAGCATTAAAGGAGAAAATATTGCTTCAGGGTTAATTGGTACAATAGATAGTTCACTATCAGAAACAAAAATATCAAATGTATACAATACTGGAACTTTATCAGCAATAGCAACATCAGCATTTGTAAATAAGATTTCAAATAATGAAAAAATCACCTTAGAAAATGCATTTAATACAAAAGAAGCTTTTTATAGTATCAATAAAGTAGAAAATACAGAAGTAAATATTAATAATGTATCTGATGTAAACTTAATTTCTGTATCAACAGGAACACTTAAAGGAGAAATAACATCTGGTATAAAAACAGATACACTAACTCATACAGTATTAAAAGAAACATATTCATTTAGTGAATATATTGATTCACAAGATTTAAATAATAACAAAGATAATGCTTGGGTTTATGAAGAAGGATATTATCCAATTCTATACTTCGACGATTTAAATAACCCAATCGCAACATTATATGTAGGAACATATTCATGGAACGATCTAGGATATAACTTAAGAGATTTATATATTAAAAATGAAGTAGGATTAAGAATAGTATCAAATGATGAACTTAATCCATATAAAGAAGCATATTATCACATTCATAAAGGTACAGGTCTTAAAACAAGAGAAGAAGTAGGGCAAATAACAGACTGGTCATTATATGAAGAAATGGTAAAAATAACAGAAGAAGGTTACTATACAATATATGTTAAAGTCGTAGATAAAAACGATACAATTACTTATCTAAATAGTGAACGACTTGTTGTAGACTTAAAAGAACCAACAGCAACACTTACAATGAATGATAAAAATTGGAACGATTTAGCTAGTGATTTAGATAATATCAACATCCTAGAAAAAACAAATTTAACAGTAACTTCAACTGGTGGTTATGCCGATATAACTTCGACAAAATACCATATTTCAACAAAAATACTTACAGAAGAAGAACTTAAAACAGTTGAATGGAAAGAATATAAAGAAAACATTCAATTAACTGAATGCGGTAACTATGTTGTATATGTACAAGTAACAGATGCAGCAGATCGTGTTAAATATATCAACTCAGACAATATTGTTTTTGGAGGATATAAAGAAGAAATATCATTAGGAAGAGACACTAAAATAGACACTGATAAAGTAAATATTACATCAAAGTCAAGTGTTACATACAACTTCAAATACGATGAAGAAAGAACATATCAAGAAAATGATACAAATACTTTTATAACAAGTGTTGATTTACCAAAAAGTACAATAATGACATTAATTGATAATACAACAAAAGAAGTTTATAAATACAAAACTACTGGTGAAGAAAACAAAAAATATCAATTAAATAAATTTGTAAAAGTAGGTCAAACTGACAAAACAAATATCTTTAGTGATGAATCATATACAAATAAAAAGAATAAAGATATATCAATTACATTAGACTTTAGTCAAACAGAAATATCAGAAAAATTAACATTTGAAGCACATCTAGAACTAATCAACTTTAATAAAGAAGCAGTTGTTTCAACACTAAAAGATACAATTAAAGAAATAACTGTTTATAATGATAAAGACATGAATTTAGTTATAAATAAATTAAATTCAATTGAAACAATTAAATATAATAGTGATTCAGAAACAGAAATAAAATTAGAAAATTATATTGCAAATAAAGAAGAAAATAACAATGTAATTTACGACACAACAACAGAAAATAAAAAATTAGGAATTGCAATTAAACTACTTGACGAAGAAGATAAAATAGTTGAGAAAAAACATCTAAAGAATATCCAATTTAAAGTAGGAGATAACATTTACTCTCCAGATAATGATGGAATTGTAAGAATTCAAGTTGCAAATAATCTTGATAAAACAGAGACTACATTAAAAATAATTACTTATTTATCAACAACAAAATTAGAATTAGGAGATTACAATTTTATAATTACACCATATGTTGCAAACGATGGAAAATATACTAGTGATTTATCTGCTAAATCAATTAATATACCAGTAAAAGTAACAAATAAACTTGAATCTGGATATGGATTTAATGCAATTATTACAACATTAGATGAAGAAAATAAAGAAACTGAATTTAGAAGTGTTATATCAAAAACAAAAGAGGAAGCTGAAGAAATTATTCAAATTCCAACAACAAAAATAAAAATCAAAATACTTGATACAACAACAGTAAAAGAAAAGCAAATAAGAGTTTCATTATATAAACGAGCAACAAACGTAGCTACTGATCAAACATACGAACTTGTTGATTTAAAAGATTATATTAAAGGAAATCTTAATAGTGTCGAAGACAAAGTATATAGTCTAGATAATTATTCAACTATATTAGAATTTGATAATAATAAATTTGAAAATAATGGATATGAATTAAGATTTGAATTATATGATGGAACTAGAAAAATCACATCAATAAAGAAAAAATTTATTGTTATATAATTAGAAAGAAGGGAATATGATGGTAAAGAAAAAAATTATGATTATAGTAGTTTGTTTATTTATCTTAATTTGTGGAACCGGAATAACATATTCCCTTTTTACATCTAATTCCAATTTAATTGCAAATCAAAAAATTGCTCAATTTATATTTGATGCATCAAGAACTGATTCAATTGAATTGCCAATTACTGATATTAATCCTGGAGATGAACCAGTAAAATATTCATTTCAAGTTGCCAATAATTTAGAACAAAAAAAGAGTGATGTTACAATTAATTATCAAGTAATAATTAAAACATATCATTTTATGCCTTTAGAAATAAAACTTTTAAAAGAAGGTATTGAAGAACCAATACTAATCTGTGATGAAACATTTAGTAGAGATGAAGTTACAAATCAATTAATATGTAATTCTGGAGTACAAAAGATGGTTCATAATGATGAAGTAACTGACAAATATACACTAGAATTAACATTCCCATCTAAATATAATAGTGATGTTTATGCTGATTTAGTAGATTATATAGATATAGATATAAATAGTTGGCAATCAACAGGGAAGTAGGTGAAGTATGAAAAACGAAAAAGTAACAAAACATTTATTTTACTCATTAATTGGTGTAATTCTTTTAGTATTATTAACAAGAGGAATTACATATGCAAAGTATGTATCAGATGCAGCTTTTAATTATTATTTAAGTTCAAAAGGATTCTATTTTGAAAGTGAAGAATTAGATACAAAAGAAAATAAAATAACTGATACATCGTGGGATGGAGAAAAAATTTCCTTCTCAATAACTAATAGTAAAAATAAGTTTATAGCATCAGAATCAGACATTAAATATGAAATATCTTGTACAATAGATGAAGAAGATACAACAAAAAAATGTTATTTAAATGGCACTGAAGAAAGTAAAATAACTGGACAATTATCAGCAGCATTTGGATGTTTAAATGAAACTGATGATAAAGTTGACACATCAAGTTATACAGAAAATCAATGTGAAAATTATACGTGGACATATGTACCGACAAAAGCAGAACACTACTTTGAAGTTGTTGATACAAAAGGAAATCCTGTTGATACAGCAACAGTAATCGTGACAGCAAAGTCAAAAGAACCATATGAAAAAACAATTAGTGCAAAATACATATTAACAAAAGACAGCAGTGACATTGGAACATTAAGTTTAAAATATGAGTCAAAAGATAATTATGAAAATGTTATAATTACAAATTCATATAATGAAGATAAATGTTTAAAATTAACATGGAATGCTGATGATCTAAATATTGATGAATATAACTCTAATATTATTTCATCAAAAACAAACTCTAATAATTATATAAATGAAATTATATTTAAGGTATCAAAAAAAGATAGTTTAAATTATACATTTTATAAGAAAAATACTGAAAAAACTTTCTCAGAAGCAGATTTTACTTTAGTTGAAACAACTGAATGTCAATAATGTTGCGAGAAATTTATATATATGATAGGATTAAATTGTAGGAGGTAGTAAGATGAAAAAAGTATTTGAAACTATCAAAAAAATTCTTATAGGAGTTGTAGGAACTGCATACTTCTTATTTGCATTAGCAATGACAATATTATTATTAAATTACAATGATTACGGAGTTACACAATTTGGTAATAAGAGTTTAATAATTATGACAGATAACGTTGCTAGTGAAAGTTATAAAAAAGGTGACCTAGTAATTGTTGAAGCAAAAAAAGCAGAACAATTAGAAAAAGGACAAGAGGTATTTACATATCGAATTGACAGTAAAGGTATTCCGATGATTCAAATTGGAAAAGTTGGAGAAGTGTATGTTGAAGATGATGCCATTGCTTTTGAAAACGGAGAAACATATTCAATGGAATTTGTAGCAGGAGTTGGTACAAAATCATATGAAAGCTTAGGTACAGCACTATCAATCATTGAATCACAATGGGGATTCTTATTTATAGTATTAGTACCATGTTTCTTAATATTTATTTATGAAGTTTATTCATTAATCGTAGAGATAAAATATGGAGGAGAAGAAGACTAAAAATTAGTCTTTTTTTTTGACAAAAACCTCCTCAATTTTGTTGTCAAAAATAGTCGATTATGCTACAATTAAATAAGGTAGAATACGAATAAAATGGGAGTGACTTTAATGAAAGAAAAGAATAAAGGTATTGTCAAGAAGATTATAAACATCACACTTGATGTATTCATTGTTATGCTAGGAGTTATTCTTTTAATAACAGTTTATAATAACGTTCAAGTAAAAATATTAGGTCATGATTATGCAAGTTTCTTTGGACATTCAGTATTTGAAGTTCAAACAGGAAGTATGGGAGAAATCATAGAACCCGGAGATTGGATAGTAGTTAAATATGAAAAAAATATTAAGCTAAATGATATTGTTACTTTTGAACATAAAGGAGAATATATAACACACCGTGTAATTGAAGCATATAACGGAACATATGTAACAAAAGGTGATGCTAATACAGCAAAAGATGCTCCAATAAGTAAAGAACAAATAGTTGGTAAAGTAGTTAAAGTAATACCAAACTTTGGAATACTAAGAAAAACAATCTTTAATCCAATTGTACTAGTCGCAATAATAATTACATTGTTCTTTCTAAATCAAGTATTTAAGAAAACAACAAAAGAAGATATTGAAAAAGAAAAAGCTCTAAAAGCAAAATTAAGAAGAGCATTAAAACTTGATACACCAGAGGAATCAAAAGAAAAAATTGAAAAAGTACAACTTGAAAAAGAAGAAACTAAGAAAGAAGAACCAAAAGAAGAAATAAGAGAAGTAAAAGAAGAAAAAGTTGAATTAACTAAAGAACAAAAAGAAAAAGTTAAAGCAGAACTTGAAAATACTTCTGATATTGAAAAGACATTATTCTTCAGAATGGTTTCAGTAGATAAAGATGAACTTTCAAATGTTTATGAAGAAATTCCAAAAGAAATAGAAGAGCAAAGTGAAAAAGCTAAAGAAAACATTAAAGAAGGCGAAAAAGAAGAAGTTGAAGTTTCAGAAGATAAAATAAAAAGTAAATTAGAATTAATTCAAAGAAAGAAAAAGAAATGTAAAAACATCATTGAAAAAGCAATGTTAATTAAAAAAGAAGAAATCATTGAATTAATGACACTACTAAATAAAGGTGAAGAATTAAAAACAAATGAGCCAACAATCAGAGAAAAATTAGTAACAGCATATATTGATGCTAAATACTATAATAACTGTGGTAATATCAACCTAGCATACAATGGTAAAAATATGCTAACAAAAGTTGATTCACTAATTGAAAAAGTTGGAGAAAACTTAACAAATTCTTATAAAGAATCAGATACAAAGTATGCAGAAAAAGTAGAAAAGAATGTTAAGTTCATGCTTTTAATAAATCACTTAGAAGAAGACTTCAAACTAGAAGATTTACAAAAGAAAAAAGAAACATATAATAAAAGAATTTTAAAATATATCAAGTTTAATGATTTATCACAACAAGATATCAAAAAATTAATTACAAATATTATGAAAACTCAAAAAACATATAGTGGAATGATTAAGTTCATTCAATCAAAAATAAATACAAATATGTTTGAACTTAAGTTTAATAAACTTACAAGAAAAGATATGTATGCAGTTGAACTTACTCATAATATTCAATTTAGTAAAGTATATAGTGATTACATAGTAGATAAGACTTACTCAGAAGGAATAATTGCAGAAGACAAAGTAAAAGTTTTAGGAAATTTATTATTATCACAAATGGTAAATGATATGTTAAATGGAGAATTTAATAAAAAATACTTTGTCTATATTCCAGAAAGTATTTACGCAAAAGATAATAAACTTGATCAAGTATTTGATATGTTAGATGATGATTTTGCTAAAAAGAATATAAATATTATACTAGCTTACAATGGTCTATCTGATAATAAAAAAGTTATCAAACAATTAATTAAACAAGGATTTAACTTCTCATTAGATATGAATGATGTAGAACTATTAAAGAAGAGTGATATAAAAGAACTATATGTTTTAGAACATATCTTCATTAGTAGAAAGAAAGTTGCAAAAACAAACATCATTGATGTTCTACCAGAAGAAGTAAAACCAAAAATACTATATGAGGAAATTTCAAGTAAAATTGGAAATTTCTAGAGGGGAGTAGGAAATGAATACATTTATAAGATTCTTTTATGAATTCATCTCAATCTTCTTTGATGGATTCATCTCAATATTTAAAGGATTATTTTCAGGACTTGGAAAGATGTTTAACATACCAGAATATGCTAAATTAATTTCAAGTTATGAAGGTAACTTCAATACATTTGAAAAGGTACTAGTAGTATTGTCAATAATACTACTAGTCGTAATTGTTTTAGTAATACTATTACTAATAATTATGTTAATAAGAAAATTAATAAGAAGATATGATAAAGATATTAATAAAGATTCACTTCTGTCAGAAATTGCAGATTTAAATAAAGAAGTTGCAAGACTTATGAAAGAACGTGATGAAATCATGGCAATGAAAGTTTCTCAATTAGGAGTTAATCCAGAAGGTGAAGAAGAACCAACTGGTGAAGATACTGAAGAAGGAGAAGAGCAAGATGAAGAAAAAGGAGATCCAACTATCAGATTCCCTAAACTTGCCGCTATTGATGCTGAACTTGGTGATTCAAAACCTAAAAACTATGATAATAACTTTACACTTGCAGAGTTAATTGATAACTTCAGATGTTTCTCAGCATCACAATTAAGACTATATTATAACTACGAAATACTAAGACCATTCTTCGCAGGTCTTGCTTGTGGTAAGTTAATTATCCTACAAGGTATCTCTGGAACAGGTAAAACTTCCTTAGCATATGCTTGGGGTAAATTCGTAAAACAAGATTCCTGTGTTTCATCGGTAGAACCTTCTTGGAAAGACAAATCGGATTTCCTTGGATATTTCAATGAGTTTACTAAAAAGTTCAATGAAACAAGAGCTCTTGGAGAAATCTATGAAGCAGGATTTGATGATGATGTTCATACAATTATCCTAGATGAAATGAACCTTGCACGTGTAGAATATTACTTCGCAGATTTATTATCAATTCTAGAAATGCCAAGTCGTGATGAATGGTTAGTTGATATTGTATCAAGTGCTTGGCCAACAGATCCAAAGAGATTAGTAAAAGGTAAATTAAGATTACCTGGAAACTTATGGTATATCGGAACAATCAATAATGATGACTCAACATTCATGGTAACAGATAAAGTTTACGACCGTGCTATGCCACTAGATATCAACTCTAAGGTTGCACCATTCAAATGTCGTGAACAAGAAGCAATGGATATTAACTCAAGTTACTTAGAAAGCTTATTTGCTGATGCAATTGAAAAATTCCCATTGACAGAAAAAGGATATCAATCAGTAGTAGAAATAGACGATTATGTTATTGAACATTTCCGTATTGCTTTCGGTAACCGTATTATGAAACAATTAAATACTTTCTCTCCAGTATATGTTGCATGTGGAGGAAAAGAACTAGAAGCAATTGATTACTTCATTGCTAAGAAAATCTTAAGAAAATTTGACCAATTAAGTGTAGCACTTATCAGAGACGAAATTGATCCTTTCATCGCATGGTTAAATAAGAAATTTGGTAAAGGTACAATGAAAGAATGTATCGCATACCTAACAAATCTTAAGAAGTCTATTTAGATAGGGTGGTAAAGAATGAATAATAATTTATTTGATAAAGAATATACAGAAGAAGCAAGAACTTCGACCAAAAAGTTTTTAAAGAAAATAGAATCAGAAATGGCTTTCCAATCAAAATACAACGGAGACTTGCTTTCTTTTGAGTGGTTGGATGAGATAGAAGAAGCATGTCCAAGAATTGATAAAATTGTACGTGTTGCTAAAGTGGCACTAGTTCAAGAAGCAAATGTAGAACTAATTGAAAAAGCAAAAAGAATTACAGTAGAAAGCGTAAAAGACTTATCTCGCCATACAAACTATATCAATAAATACGATGCAGAAACTGATATGGTAGAACCTGGTAAAATCTTAGATATTAGAAATGAAGAAACATTTAATATTTATGAAAATAGATTCTTACATACATTAGTTAATACAATGGAAAGATTCGTTCTTGAAAGAGAAGATGAACTTAAAGCACTAGATATTACTGATGAAAAATTACTAGAATACAAAGGTAAAACTGATACTGGTAAAGAAAAATTACATATCGAAATAAAAGTTACATCTGAAACAAATGCCACAGGCGAAATGAATAAAGAATTAAAAAATAAATTAGATGAATTAAAAGTAAGAATTAAAAGAATTAAAGAATACATAGGTAGCTGGCACAAAAGTGAAATGATGAAAGCTTTAGATAAAGCTCATATAACTCCAGTAAGATCACCAATTAAAAAGACAAACGTATTCTTAAAAAATCCAAATTTCCGTGTAGCATCAGCTCTATGGGAATACTTAAATAAGTATGGATTTAATGACAATGAAAATTCAAAAGATAATGTTAATTCTGACGGAAACGATGTTATAAAAGGATTCTTAGATCATTCATTCCTAATAAACTACTATGTATTAGATTCGGTTTCAAACTCTAAAAGAGAACAAAAGAAACAACTTTCTAAATATGCAGTAGTAATGCTAAAAGAAGAAATAAAAAGAATTGTTGATTTACTACTAAGTTGCGGTTTAAAAATATCAGAAGAAGATATTATGAAACTTGTAGCTGAAGAGTTAAAACATGATAAAAGTGATCGTCTAGTAGGAGCAGATGATGTTAAAAAGAAATTTAAAAATGCTATGGACGAATACTTAGAAAGGACACAAGAGTACTTGTAGAGATAGTATGAAAAAAACAGGAAAAGTAATAAAAACAATATTTAATATATTTATTACAGTCTTTGTACTACTATTTTTACTAATGGTGTGTCTACAAAGATTTAGTAATAATCAAATAACATTCTTAGGATATAGAATGTTCTCAGTAGCATCTTCATCAATGGCTCCTGACTACCAAGTAGGAGATGTCTTAATCGTAAAGATTACAGACCCTGATGATATTAAAGTGGGAGACTCAGTAACATATTATGGTAAAGTTGGAAGCTTTGCTAATAAAGTAATTACTCACCAAGTTATAAAGATTGATAAAGATGTAGATGGAAATAGAATCTTTCATACAAAAGGTATTTCAAACTTAGTAGAAGACCCTATAGTATATGAAGAACAAATCTATGGAGTAGTTCAATTTAAATCAGAAATACTTTCATTTATTTATAAACTAATTAATACAAAATATGGAATGTTCTTACTAATAATAGTCCCAATATTCTATATAATAGGTTCTGAAATGTTAACATTTATGTTAGAAAACGAAGAAAAACGTCGTGGTATAAATAACGACGACGAAGAAAAGGAAGAACCAAATAAAAAAGAAAAATCTGAAGAACAAGAAGAAATAAAAGAAGAAAAGAAAAAGACAACTAAGAAAAAGAAATCAACTAAAAAGAAAAAAGAAAAAGACTAAAATAACAAACTAGAAAAGAGGTGATAAGATGGAAAAAAGACATAAAGCATATATGAAATTAAATATAATGACATTATTCTTTATAGCTGTATCATTCATCTCTATCACTCTTGCATGGTTTGCATATAGTGGTTTAATAACTGCAAGAACCGAAATTAATGTTAAAGCATGGCATATTGAATTTAACAAAGATGGTGAAGCAGTATCAAATAAACTTACAATAAGATTAAATGATATATCTCCAGGAATGGAAACAATGAAAGAAGTAATTGATATTAAAAACTTAGGAGATACAGCAGCTGCAGTATCATATGAAATATCATCAGCAAGAATACTTGATGATGAACTAGATGTAGAAGAACAAGATAAAGTAAAAGATAAATTATCTCATGATTATCCATTTCATATAAATATGAGTTTATCAGATAACTTTATAAGAGCACATGATGGAACTGGAATATTTAATATATCAGTATCATGGCCATTTGAATCAGACAATGATAAAGCTGATAGTGAGTGGGGAAATAAGGCATATGACTTCCAACTTGCTGAATCCAAAAAAGAAGAATCTGAAAGAAGATATTCATTAAAGATAGAAATAAATTTAAAAGCAGTTCAATATATAGATGAAATTGATGCAATAGACCATAACTATCGACCAGGAACAATAGTATTATATGATGTAGTTAATAATACAAAATGTTCATCAATTAGTAATACATGCTTAAAAACATATGTAATTGATAAAGATAATAGATTATCAAATACATCAGTAAGATTATTACCTGACTTATTTAGTGAATATACAAAAGGTACTGCTACAGAATATAATGAAAAACTAAATGAGTTAACATCAACTTGGACAGTAACAAAAGAAGGTTTAAAAGCAGAAGATATATTACCAATTATTTCAAATGATATAGATGATTCGATAATAATGCGACCAAAGCTATCAAATGAAGCAATAGGATATTTAAATTATGGTACTAGACTAACTGATCAGATGTCCAAAGTAATTAGTTATGAAGGAAGTTACAGATTTGTAAATAGTGAATATCCATACTTCTCAACAACAAAATGTTACTGGTTAAATACACCATATAATGAATCTAAACAATTTGTAATAAAGAAAATTGATGAAACATATTCAAAGATATATGGAGAAGATAAAACAACAGAATGTAGTATAGTTCCAGTAATAGAGGTTGCTAAAAAGAATTTAAAATAGAACCAATCGGTTCTATTTTTTTTGAATAAATTAATAAAAGAAAAGAACTACTCAGTAGTAGTTCCTTCATTATTTTCTTCTTTTTCAATTTCTGATTCAAGTAATTGTTTAAAACTAATTGTTGCTTTAATTTTAAGTTTTCCAACTTCAACTTCTTCATTTTCAGTTTCAGTTTCTTCAGTTTCAACTTCTTCAGTATTGTTTACTTGTTCTACTTTGGCTTGTGCAGCATTTAAACCAATTACTGTATCAGCTGCATCATCTTGTTTTTCACCTTCACCCTCAAACCATTCAAAGTAAATTCTAATAGTAAATGGTTCAAATGGTTTTTCTTTATTATATAAAACTTGTTCATTAATTGCGTTTTCAATTAATCCATCAACATTATTTGTATTATCAATGTCATTTTTATCACCCTCAACACCAGTCTTATCCAAGAATGAATATTGAGTAATCATTAAGTCTGGCATATCCTTATTTAATACTTCTAATGAAATATTATATCCAAATGATACATTAACATTAGTTGGGTCAACTGCTATATCAAAGTATCCCTTAGAAGAAGGAGCAAAAGTATTAGCCGCAATATGCTCATTTTCTATAACTACTGGTTGCAAGTCAATAGACTTAGCTTCACCAGAAGTAATATCTTGAGTATTTACTAATATTTGCCATTTTGCAAATTGTACTTCAATATCACCAGTTGTATCTGCAACATATCTAGAATATGTATCACTCATAAAAGCCATTGTTAATGAGAGTGACAGTAATAACAAGATGATTTTAATCTTCTTAGATATTGTCATTCGACTTGCCTCCTATCTAATTTTATTATATATTCCTTTACATATATATACAATGACAAATTGTGTAAAAGTATATGTAAAATTGTAAAGTGCTGTCAAGATAAAATGTGTCTAATAAGTAATATCAACAAATACAAAGATTTATGGTATAATGAATGTAAAGTAGAGGTGTAAATAATATGAAACTAGAAAACACAATATTAATATATAGTATGTTCAACAATTTGGTTATTTCAACAATGAAAATAATAGGAGGAATTATACTAGGCTTAAGTTCCTTATTAGCAGATGGTCTTCATACGTTTGTAGACTTTGTAACTGATGTTATTAGTATGATTGGAATAAAATTTTCTAAGAAAAAACCAACAAAACATCATCCGTTTGGATATGGAAAAATTGAGTACTTAACAAACCTATATATTGGAGTAATTCTACTACTATTAGGTATATTTATTATAGTACATAGTTTTACTACAAAAACAGTAATACCACCAATTAACTTACTAGGACTATTACTAATAGCTTTAGGCTTAAAACTCGCAGCAATACTAACAATGCACATAGTTGGAGAAAAAATTCATAGTCAACTATTAATAACATCAGTCGAAGAATCAAAAACAGATTTATATTCAAGTATTGGAGTATTCTTTATCACAATAATATTACAGTTCGCAGATAAACTTCCAATATTAAAATATATTAATACAATAGGTACAATTTTAATTGGATTATATGTAGTTAAAACAGCAATTGAAATTATGGCACACAATTCAATGTCTCTAATAGGAGAAACAACAGAAGATGAAGAAACAACAAATAAAATTAATAAATATTTAAAAGAATTTAAAGATATTGAAGAAACAAAAATTAGGTTAATTAAATATGGTTCATATTATAAATTAGAATTAGGTTTAGATGTAAAGTCAAACATGAGTTTACGTAGAATTACAAACCTAGAAAATAGGGTTAGAAAAGGTATAATTAGACACAGATCACTAAATGTAAAGTATGTATCGATTTATGTGACAAATAATTTAGAAAAATAGACAAATAAATTTGTCTTTTTTTTATTTAAAATAAACAATATTTATGATAATATATATTTATAGAATAGAAAGTAGGAAGAGGTAATAATATGGACTTAAGAGAAGTTAGAGAATTTATTATTGATTCATCAAAATTAATAATTACCGTTGTTGCTGTAATAATTTTTATTATGTATATCGCAACACTTCAACAAATAGTAGGTTCATCCATGTCTCCAACATATGAAAGTAGAGATATAGTTATACTAAATAAGTTTAAGTATCATTTCTTTGATATAAAACGATTTGATGTTATTTCCTTTGAATATGATAGTACTAAATACTTAATAAAAAGAGTAATTGGTCTACCAGGAGATAAGATTGAATATAAAGATAATGTATTATACGTCAATGGCGAGAAAATAAAAGAAGATTTCTTGAATAAGAATATCAAGACAGAAAACTTCTCACTAGCAAGCCTAGGGTATCAAAAAATACCAAAAGATATGTATTTAGTGCTAGGAGATAATAGAGAAGATTCCCTTGATAGTAGAGAAATAGGACTAGTAAAGAAAAAGGACATTTTAGGAAAAGTAAGCCTAAAAATATGGCCAATTTTATAAAATCGTTACGTAAAGTAGCGCTTTTTTAAACTTTTAGTACAAATATTCGAGTAAAATCGACAAAAATGATTGAATTTTTTCGCACTTTGATCTATAATATAAACCAATTCCAAGTCTATTGTGTTTGGAATTAAATATGTGTTGTTTCGTCAATAACAAAGATAATTGACAAAAAAATAGGAGGGTCGAATATGGAAGGAAAGAAAAGATACGTTGCCATAGTTCTATTTTTATTAATAGGATTAACGTTATTTACCTTCGCGAATCCAGTGGAAGAGGAAAAGGGTTCAAAAGGGAATGGTTCAAATAAACCAGAAGTTTCTGATAAAGACACAACTGATGGAACTTTAGGTTCATTAGAGAACCAACAACAAAATCCAACTCAAGTACTTAACCAAGTTGCTGAAGATACTTCATATGAAGATGCATTAGCTGCAGTAGAAAGAGCTGAAGCATCACTTGAAGAACTTGATGTTGAAGAAGCACGTGACTTAATAGAACAAGTTACAAATCAAAATCAAAAAGACGAATTAACAGAAAGAGTAGATATCGTTGAAGAAGCAATCGAAGCTATCAAACTAGTTGAAGAATTAGAAAAGATGGTAGAAGATGCTGAAGAAAGAGAAGATATCTTATCATCTGTTGATTATCGTACAGATAAAGAAATAATTGAAAAGGTAGAAGCTTTAAGAAATGAAGAAGTTCAAGAAAGTTTACAAGATCGTCTACAAATCTTAAGCAGAATACTTGATGACAACACAGCACCAACTTACGAAGGTGTAGAAGATGGCGAAACAACTAAGGAAGACGTTTCAATTACATATA
This sequence comes from Bacilli bacterium, assembly GCA_017416535.1. Classification (GTDB taxonomy): domain Bacteria; phylum Bacillota_I; class Bacilli_A; order RF39; family UBA660; genus JAEDES01. The sequence continues at coordinate 118,292 of JAFQCG010000003.1, forward strand.
GTGATACTGATGAAGAAACAAATACAGAAAATGAAGTAACTGTTAAAGTAACACTAAATGGAGAAGAAATTGAATTCCAAGATAAGTTTACTGAAGAAGGTGACTATGTAGTAACACTTACAGATGAAGCTTTCAATGAAACAAAAATCACATTCACAATAGATAAAACAGCTGCTAAGTATCATGCAGTTAATGCAAACGTTAATGGATATAAGAATAATGTAAAAACACAATATGCTAAAAATGGAAATACAATTACAGCATATATTTCAATGAATGAAGAATTAGATCATAATCCAACATTCAAATTCTACATTAATGGTAAAAAAGTACAAGAAGTAGCTAAAGAAGATGTAATTGCATCAATTGGAAGCAATACAGAATACCCATATGTATATACTGCTAAATTAAAAATTGATGAAAACGTAGAAGCAGAAGATGGTTTAATTACATTTAAAGTTGTAGACATAGTTGATAAAGCTGGAAACAAATCAGACGATATCACAAAAATGACTCCAACAGGAAAAACACTTAACTTAGATAGAACTGCTGCAAAAGCAAAATATGTAGCTATTCTTTCAAAAGGAAACAACTATCTTTATGCTAAAAACGGAGATACAATCAGATTCTTAGTTGCATTTAACGAAGAAGTACAAATTCCAAGTAACTACAAGGATGGTTCATTCATTTTAGAAATCAATGGACAAAAAGTTCACTTTATGAGATCTCAAGGTGCTGGATATGAATATATCGCAGAATACAAGATTCCAGAAAATGAAGCAAACCTAGCTGAAGGTGAACTAACATTTGCAATCAGTGGATACACAGATATAAATGGAAATGTAGGAGAAGTTCTAACAGAAGCTACACATGGAACTTACAATAAAGTTATTTATGATAGAACTAAAAATATGGTAACATTTACGACATTATCAACAGATAATAGTTATGTAGATGGAAATGTATACTATGTTAAAAATGGTAATACAATTACATTCAGAATGGGTGTAAGAGAAAAATTTGCAACTGCTCCAGTTGTAACAATTGGTGGTATGAATGTTGAATTAGAATATGTTAAATATTTCTCACAACCAAACCATCATGAATACAAAGGAACAGTTACAATTCCAACTGATGAAAAAGATTTAGCAGAAGGAACATTACCAATTGCAATTTCTAATATTACAGACTTAGCTGGAAACCAAGGATTTATATACAATTATCCAAAAAGTGCTCCAGTTGAATCAGTTAATAAGAAAGAAACAACAAATCATAAATCAGTAGTATATGACAAAACTGAAAACTTTGTTGTATCTACATCATTCTCTACTTCAAGAAAATTAGTAGATAATAATGTATACTATGTAACATACGGAGATACAGTTACATTAACAATTGGAACAAAAGAAAAATTCTCTGCAAAACCAAATGTATTAATTGGTGGTAAAGAAGTAACATTATCTAATCCAAAATACTTTGTTGCAGAAGACAGATATCAATATACTGCAACACTAAAAGTTGATGAAACAACTGAATTAGTTGATGGAAAAGTTCCATTTGAAATTTCAAATGTAACTGATATGGTAGGAAATGAAGGTTTCCGTTATCAATATCCAAAGAGTAAACCAGTAACAAATGTTAAAAAGAATGTTACAACAAATGGTAGAAGTGTATATGTTGATGTTGTTGGACCAGAAGTAACTCCAAATTACAGTGAAAAAACAGTTGAAGAAGATTCAGCTGATGAATTCACTGATTACCCAACATTTACAGTTACTGATAACTCTGGATTAACAGTTTCACAAGAACTTATATCTGGAGAAGTTAATATTCATAAAGTAGGAACTTATAGATTAGTATATAGATTTACTGATCAATTAGGAAACTACACTGATGTTAAAGTAAAAGTTAATGTAGTTGATACAACAGCACCAGTAATAAGTGGAATAACAAACGGAGCATACTATAATACTCACGATACTCATGCTATTCCAACAGCAACAGATAAAAATGGAGCAGTAATGTTCATAAGAACTGAATTAGGCGATTTAAAACTTACTTCTTTCTTAAAGAAAGAAAAAGAAATTAAATTAGTTGGTACATATAAAATATGGGCAGTAGATAAATATGGTAATAAATCAGAAGAAGTTACTATTCATGTAGACCCATATGCACCAAAAGTATTAGTACTTGATAGATTAGAAAATGTATCAGGAGCATACTTACCAATTAAGCCAGTTATCTTAGAACATAACTTAGATAAAATTGTTCTTAAACTAAATGGACAAGAAATTCCATATGAAAAAGGACAACAATTAACTAAAGATGGTAACTATGAAATGTTAGTTACTGATAAAGCTGGAAATGAAACAAAAGTAACATTCACAATGGATAGTGTTGCACCAACAATGATGATTAGCCCATTATCACTAGGAGTGGTAGATGAACTAGACATCAACAAAATAAACAGCATTGGTGGAGATATTATCTTAAGTGAAGATGCTGAATTCCAATTATTAAAAGCTAACAAGAATGTAACAATTCTAGACAAAAATATTCCTATCTACGAATATGTAAAACTTCCAGAAGACGGAATCGTTGATGAAGAAGGACAATACATTTTAGTAGCATATGATAAAGCATATAATGTAACAGCAGCTAAATTTACAGTTGATAGAACAGCTCCAGTAGTAACTGGTGTTGAAGATGGTAAATACTACAATACTGATGTAACAATCAATATTGAAGAAGCTAACTTAAATGAAGTAATGATTTTAGGAACTACATTATATAAAAATAATTTACCAGTAGAATTCAAAAACGGTGATACAATCACTGCTGATGGAAACTATAAATTAGTAGCAAAAGATACAGCTGGAAATGAAGCTGACCCAGTAACATTCGTTATTGATAAGACAGCACCAGTTATCGAAGTTCCAGTAGAAAAAGAAGTTCTACAAGGAACAACACCAGTATCTGTAGTTGCTAAAGTAACAGATAAAAACGTTGATTCTAAAAATTTAGTTCCAAACGTTACAAAAATTGTTGACGGAGTAGAAACAGATTTAGGATTACAAGAAACAATTGATGTTACAACTAACGGAGTAACATACAAATTATTCTATACAGTTACAGATAAAGCTGGAAATACAACTTCAGTAGAATTAACAACAACAGTAGTTAATATTACATACGAAGTAAGATTCAATCAAACAACATATGAAGTATCATATAATGGACAAGTTCATAACGTTCCAAAAGATGCTAAATTCATCATGATTAAAGATGGTGTTGAATCAGAAGTAACAGATGCAGTAATTAATTATTCATCTGAAACAGAAATGAAAAACGCTGGAGAATATACAATTAAAGCTGAATTAAACGGATATAGCACAACTGCTACATACAAAATTAAGAAAGCTAAAATTGATGTTGTATTCCCATCAAAAAAACTTACTAAAGGTACAACTTTAGCAAGTTTAATCGATGAACTTTCAGTAACTGGAAACTACGAACAAGAAAATATTTTAAACTATACATTATTCAATAATAATAAATTAAAAAATGTTGACATAGTAGAAGAAGTAACATACGTAAAAAAAGTACCATTCCTTGGTAATATTACTGTACCAGTTACATATACTATGACAGTAACATTAAAGGATGAATATAAAAATAATTATGAATTAAATGGTTTAAATGATTTCGTAAAAATATTTGATACTGAACAAGAATAATAAAAAAAGAAGAGAGAAATCTCTTCTTTTCTTTTATATAAATATATGCTAAAATGTTTATGTAAGATAAAGGAGTGTGGCGCCTGTGGCATACATGAAATTAAAAGAACTAACAAAATACTTTGATTTTAAACATGAAATGGATGTAAGAGATTTACCATTCTATGCAATGGAATATATTAATCAAGGAGAAAAAATATTATTAGCATATAAAACTGCAAGAGATCACGCTGTATTTACTGACCAGACAATGATTCTTTTTGATAGAGATATAATGGGAACATACAAAAAAATTCATATAGTTCCATATCCATCAATTTCAACAAGTGCAATTTGTTTTAAACCAGGAAAAGCAGAATTATTATTATCATTAGATAGTGGATATCAAATAAGATTAGTATTCGTAAATATGAATCATGAAAAGAAAGAACATTTAAAAGTAGCATATAAAGCTATGATGAAAAAATCAGTAAAAGCCTAAGTATAGGCTTTTTATTTTGCGTTTTTTACATAAAAAGTGTCAAAAAAAGTAAATTTTTTGCATAAATTAACTATTGAAAGCAAAAAATACTTGCGCTATAATATATATAGAATCATAGAGTGGTTCGGTAGGTAGTATACATTGTTTGTATGGCAAAAAAACATAATATAGGAGGGTCAGAAAATGCAAATAAAGAAAAGATATTTTGTTATTGCCCTAGTATTATTACTAGGACTAACAACATTCTCTTTTGCGAATCCTAAAGAAGAAATGGGTTCAAGAAAGACTGCCAAAGGTATCTCTGAAACAGTTACCAATGACATAAAAGAAAATAATAGTTATTCTGAAGCATTAGAAGCGGTAGAAGAGGCAGAAGAAAATCCAACTGAAGAAACAGTTGAAACTGCAAGAAATGAAATAAGAAATGCAAATGATGCAACAGAAGAACAAGTACAAAATCTACAACAAAGAGTGGATGTTGTTGAAGAAACAATTGATGTTGCTGCATTAGTTAAAGAAGTAGAAGTGTTAGCTGAAGTAAAAGAAACAAGAGAACAAGCTAAATCTAAATATCCAAATGCAGAAACAGAAGTAAATAAGTTAGATGAAGGAGAAGTAAAAAACAATTTAGAAAATCGTCTAGCAAAAGTATCAAGATTACTAAATGATACAAATGCTCCTGAAGTTACAGGTATAGATGAAAATGTGCCAACAAACAAAAATGAAATAATTTATGTAAAAGATGAATTCTTAGCATCAGTAATAATTGATGAAACTGAATATACAGACTTTATTGTAGAAGGTGATATTCTAAAATTTGAAAAGAAAGTTACAACAGAGGGAACTCATACTGTAACAGCAAAAGATAAATTAGGAAACACAACTACTAAGACATTTATGATTGATAAAACAGAAGCTAAGAAAAATGCAGTAAATGCAAATGTTAATGGATATGATAATAAGGTAAATGAGCAATATGCAACTAACGGAAAAAAAGTAACAGCATATATTACTCTTACTGAAGAACTAAGAGAAAATCCAACATTTACATTTTATGCAAATGGAAAAGAAATAAAAAAGGTTAAAGACGAAGTAGTTGCAAGTGCTTCAACAAATGCTAAATATCCATATAAATATACTGCAGTACTAGAAATCAACGAAGAACTAGCAGCAGAAGATGGAGAATTAACATATACAGTAACTAATATGTATGATGTAGCAGGAAATCAAACACCTGATATTACAAAACTATCAGTAACAGGAAAAGTTCTTAAATTAGATAGAACTCCAAACAGAGTAACATTCACAACTATTTCAACTGATAATAAAAACGTAGAAGGAAAAGTATATTATGTAACTGAAGGAGATACTATAACATTCAGAATGGGTGTAAGAGAGAAATTCTCAGTTAATCCAACAATTACAATTGGTGGTAAAGAAGTAACATTAGAATATGTTAAATACTTCCCATCACCAAATCATCATGAATATAGAGGAACTATAAAACTTGATGATACATTTAAAGATGGAAATCTAAATATAATAATTACTGGTTCAAAAGACATAGCAGGTAATACTGGTTTCTACTACCAAACAAATGGTAAGAAAGTATTAGAAACAATTACAACAAAAGAAACAACTAATGGAAAATCATTAGTATATGATAATACAGCACCATCAACTACATACGTTATGATATTATCAAAAGGTGCTAATCATAAATATGCGACTAATGGAGATACAATTAGATTTTTAGTTAGATTTACTGAAGAAGTAGTATTATCTGACGAATTCGCAGTAACATTCAATAACGTGACTAAACCACTGGTTCGTTCTGGTGATAAAGCTCAAATCGAATATATTGCAGAGTTCAAAATTTCTAAAGAAGAAAAGAACCTAGCTGAAGGACCATTAACTTTTGAAGTTAAAGGATTCAAAGATAAATTAGGAAACGCATCAAATCAAGTAGTAACAACTACAAATCACTATAAATATAATGAAGTAACATATGACAGAACTGCTCCAGTATTTGTAGAAGAAACTGGATATAACGAAAATGGAATTAATCCATATATTAAATTAGCTGATAAAAATGATATTTCATTTAAAGTATACAGAAAAGGTACAGAAAAACCAATTCATGAATTTGATAGTACAACAGTAGGTAAATCATTCAAAATAGGATGGCATGGTGGTGGATTCTACACTATCGTAGCAACAGATGCTGCAGGGAATACAACTTCAAAAGAATTTGAAGTATATCATGTAATTGATTCTATAGATGATTTAAAGAATGTATTTAAAAATGGCGGTAAGGCTATTTTAACAAAAAATATAACATTAGATACTGCAGTAGAAGTTGCAGAAGGTAAAAAATTAGAAATTGACCTTAATGGATATGAATTAAAAATTTCTAATCCTGAAAAATCATCAACACGATTAATCAATAATAAAGGAGATTTATCAATTAAAAATGGTAGTTTAATTAACGAAAAAATCCATGCATATGGAATTGTTGATAACTATGGAACATTAACTATTGATAATGTTGAATTTCGCGACAATGGTTCATTTGATGGATCAACAATTAAAAATCGTAATGGTAAAGTTAAAATTACAAATTCAAAATTTAATATTATATCATCAGTAGGATATAAGACAGATGAGAAAGAAAAAAATGTTAAATTTGGAAATGCAGCAGTATGGAGTGACGGAGAATTAGTAATTAAAAACACTAATATCAATAGTGACTCAGAACGTGCATATTCATTAATAGTTAATAGTGGTAAATCAACAATTGAAAATGTAAATGCAAAAGGAAAACACGGAGGTTTAGCTGTCACTGGTGGAACAGTCACAATAAATGACATGAAGTATGAAAGTGATGTTCACTATGGAATCTATGTTTCTAATAAATCTGAAGCAAACGTTACAATTAATGGCGGAAAATTTATTGGACAACTTCAAGGATTATTAGTTTATAACGAATATGATAAAGCAGATGTTAAAGTAACAGTTAATGGAGGAACTTTCTCAAGTAAAACTGGTAAAGAAGCTGCTAAAGTTTCTAAAGGAAATAAAGAATTAACTCATAAAATGGAATTGATTATTAAAGGTGGTACATTTGTTAATACTGAACTTCCAGAAGAATATATTGCTGATGGATATAGACAAAATGCTGAAGGAAGAGTAGTCAAAGAAAACGCAATTTCAACTCAAGCAGAAATGGTTAGTGCCATTTCTGAAGGTGGTAAGTTCGAATTAGATACAGATTTAACACTAACAGACGCTTCATTAAAAGTAGCTAAAAACAAAGATGTTGAAATTAATCTTAATGGTAAAACAATTACTGCAAGATCAACAACTTCATCAGCATCAAATGCAATTGAAGTATTAGCCGGTGGAAACTTAAAGTTAACTGGAAATGGAAAAATTGAGTTTACTGCAGGTTCTCCAGATACAGACTGGGGAGAAGGTGGTTCTAAGCCATATCCAGGATATGCATCTAATACAATAGTAAATAGAGGAACACTAGTAATCGACGGACCAACAATAGTTAATAATACAGAATATGGTGGAGCAACATATGCAGTTGATGCATATGCTGGGTCTAAACTAACTCTAATTAGTGGAGAAATTAGTGCTCCATATAATAGAGCAATAAGAATGTTTACATCATCAGAAACACCATCAACAGATGTAACAATCAAGGGTGGAAAAGTTACTGGAAACATTCCACTATATGTACACGTGGCTGGAAGCAATAGCAGTGTTGCTCCAACAGTTAATTTAAATATTAGTGGTGGTGAAATCGGAACAATTGATGGATGGTCACTATATACATATTCTTATGGAAATAGTTTCAAAAACATTAATGTAACAATCACAGGAGGAGAATTCTATGGTTCAGTTGCATTCAGTGGTGGTAAAAAAGTAGATAAAGAAAATGTATCTATTACAGGTGGAACATTCCATTCAGATTTAGGAAGATATCTAGCTAATGATGGTTGGGAAGATATCGCAAAACCAGCACAATAAATAAACATAAGAAGAGAGTAATCTCTTCTTTTTATTTGTAAAAATAAAAATACATGCATAAGTATTAATAGAGGTGACTTATGTTTTTTAAAAAGATAGATGAAAGAATAAAAATAATATTCATCATAATATTAATATTATTTTTCTTAATTATAGGAAGAGTATTTTATATTCAAGTATTTGATTATAAAAAACTAAGTGAATATGCTAAGGACTTATGGAGTAGAGATTTACCTATAGAAGCAAATAGAGGACTTATTTTAGATAGGAATGGAGTAGTGCTCGCAGATAATCTAACTACAACATCTCTTGTATTAATACCAAGTCAAATAAAAGAAAAAGAAAAAACAACAAAAGAACTATCTAAAATATTAAATGTAACATATGATGACATGAAAGAACATGTTTATAAAAATACATCGATAGAAAGAGTTCATCCAGAGGGAAGAAGATTATCCTATGATACAGCAGAAAAAATATCTAATCTAAAAATAGATGGAGTATATTTAGTAAAAGAAGCTAAAAGATACTATCCCTATGGCAATTTACTATCTCACAGTCTTGGTTATGTTGGCATTGATAATCAAGGTCTGTCTGGATTAGAACTAGAGTATGACAAGTATTTAACAGGTAAACAAGGTGCCATAAAATACTTCTCTGATGCAAAAGGAAATAAACTTAATTTATCAGATATATATGTAGAACCAACATCAGGTATGAATATAAATTTAACTATTGATATAAATATTCAAAAATCAATTGAAAGAGAACTAGATAATATAATAGATATGTTTAAACCGGATAATGCTCTTGCAATAGCAATAGATCCAAATACTGGAGAAATTTTAGGTATGGGTGCAAGACCTGATTATGACCCAAATAACTACAAAAAGTACTCACAGGAGGTATTGAGTCGAAACTTACCAATTTGGTCCTCATATGAGCCTGGATCGACCTTTAAAATAGTTACAATGGCTACTGCTGTAGAAGAAAAAGTAGTAGACTTAGATAAAGATACTTTTTATGATACTGGAAGTACAAAAGTAGATGGTTCAAAACTTAGATGTTGGAAAGCAGGAGGTCATGGACATCAAACATTTATGCAAGTTCTTCAGAACTCCTGTAACCCAGGATTTGTAAAAATAGGACAATTACTAGGAAAAGAAAGATTGTTTTCTTATCTAGACAAGTTTGGATTTGGAGAAAAAACAGGAATAGATTTAAATGGTGAAGGACAAGGAATAATATTTCCCCTAAATAAAGTAGGTAATGTAGAACTTGCAACAACAGCATTTGGCCAAGGAGTTAGTGTAACTCCAATCCAACAAGTAAATGCAGTATCAGCTGTAGTAAATGGAGGAACTCTTCTAAAACCATATATAGTAAAAAGTATTTCCGAAAGTGAAACAAATAATATTATTAAACAAACCACTAAAACATCAATAAGAAAAGTAGTAAGTAAAGAAACATCACTTATAATGCGTAGAGCCTTAGAAAGTGTAGTAGCTTTAGGAGGAGGAAAATCAGCATATATTGAAGGGTATAGAATAGGTGGTAAAACTGGAACTGCCCAAAAAGTAGAAAATGGAAAGTACCTTGTAGGAAACTACATTATGTCATTTATGGCAGTAGTTCCATCAAATAATCCTAAAGCAGTATTATATCTAGCAATAGATAATCCAAAGAATACAGCCTTACTTTCTAGTTATACAACAACCCCAATCGCAAGACGTATATTATTAGATATAATAGAAGCACTAAATATAGAAAAACAACCAGGAGGTATTGAAAAAGAATTAGAATGGACAGATAAAGAATTAAAAGTAGTACCAAATGTAATAAATAAAAATGTAAAAGAAGCAAAAAAGTTACTAAAAGAGTTTAAAATTGAATATTCTGGTAAAGGAAATATTATAAAAGAACAAACACCAACATCTGGAGAAAAAATTGAAGTTGGAGGAACAATTAAACTATTATTAGGAGATTAAGTATGTTATAATGAAATAATGAATGATAAAGAAGTATAAAAGGTGATACTAATGAATGAAACAATAGGGGTAAAAGGTGGTAGAAATGATCGTAGAAGATCATTACTAATAACAAAAAAAGTAAAAGAAAAGTTAGAAGAATACCATCAAGAACAAAAACAAAAAGAATTAAAAGAATTAGAAAAGAAAGTTAGTCTACAACAAAAAATAACATTACTTATAACAGTACCAATTGCAACACTAGGACAAGTATATGAAACTTTAACTAATGATACAGAAAAGAAAAAAGAACTTGCCCTAAAAGAAGCAATTGAACTTTTAGAAAAAGAAAATATTTTTTCTGAAAAAGACACAAAAGAAATAATAAATGCCCTAAAAGAAGGTAGAATCTTCTCATTAGATGAAGAATTACTTGGTAAATTAGGATTATCTTTTGAAACTAAAAAACAAGTATCGGAAATAGATTTAACTGATTTTAATACACCAAAAGAAGAAATAAAAGAAGAAGCGTCTATAGAAACTAAAACAGCAGTACTAAAAGTAGTAGAAATTACATTAGAAGAGAAACAAGAAAAACTTAATGATGAAGATACAAAAGTAGAAGCTTTATTCCCAGAAGAAAAAGATTTAGAAACAAGTGTAAAAAAATCTAGTAAAGCCGGAATTACTTTAACTGATACATTAGAAGAAAAACTAGATAAATTAAAAAATCATAAAATAATAGATGAATATGAAAATAAATTAAAAGAAGCAAGAAAAGACTTAAGAGAATTAGTATTTGAATATAATCTTGTATCAGAAGCATCAGATAATTTATATGATTCAAAAGAAGCAGATGAATTATTAGAAAGATTAAATTCTATTATAAAGAAAATAGAAGAGTTAAAAAGAAGAATAGATATTCCAGACATAGATAAGTATGATGATAATTACTTATATACATTAGTAGCTGATTATATTGAAGAATTTAAAAATAAAAACTTTGTTTCAGAAATTAAAGATTCAGCACTTTATATAATGATTTCAGAAAAATTAGATGAACTTGATACAAAGAAAGATACTCTTCAATCTAAAATTGAAACAAAGAAAACAAAATTAGAAATAGATGAAATGCGTCTAGAACAACTAAGGGAAAATTATTATAGTTTTGAGAAATTTAATCATGACTTAGTAAGATTCCAAGAAAAACAAGATAAGGTATTAGATGAAATTAAAGAAAAAATGGCAAAAGCAACAACTATTCAAGAAAGAGTTGAAACTCAAGTTGTTGGAATGCAAAGACAAAGTAGAAGAGCTCTTGCCTTAATGACAGCTGCTTTAATGTTACCAGGCGCAAGAAGTGCTAGAGGTCTAGCAACAATGGCCGCAACATACTTATATTTTATGAGAAGAGTAATGCGACCAAATGTTACAACTCGTAGATTTAAAACAATAAAAGTAACTGATTATCATAAAGAAATAGAAAGTAGTCTTTCGGATTTAGATAATGTTTCAGTATTATTAAATAAGACTTCTAAACAAATAGAAGAAACTATTAAAGAAGTAGAAACAGAATTTAAAGACTACATTAATGAAATACCAGAATGTAAAGAATTATTATCTAATTTAGAAAAGATAAAAGATGAAATTCTTGAAAAAGAATATGAATTAAAACGTATCAAAGAAGAACAAGAAAAAAATCTTGAAAAAAATGATGCTAAAGTAAAGAGAATGGTTATAGATCAACCTATGTAAAGTTTTGTCTAAAATAATAGAATTATTCATAATATAAATATATTTATGATATAATGTTCCAAGAGAAATGGAGTGAATTTATATGTTATTATTAACCAAAGCAGTTTTCGCAATAATGATTGGTTTTTTATCATCAGTTGTTCTTGGGTTAATTTTAATACCAGCATTAAAAAGAATGCATATAGGTCAAAAAATAAGTGTTTTTGTAGGTGAAGCGCATCGTAAAAAAGAAGGAACTCCTACAATGGGAGGATTAATATTTATAATTCCAACTATAGCTGCAACACTATATTTAATATTAAGTGATAGAATATCATATACATCTAACTTAGGAATTGTTTTACTTGTTTTCCTAGGATATGCCTGTATCGGTTTCTTAGATGATTTTCTATCTATTAGAAAAGGCAATAATGAAGGATTAACTACTTATCAAAAGTTATTTATGCAAGTTCTAATTGCAATAGGATTCTTTTATATTTATATGAGAAACGGTGGTCAAACATCATTTGTAGTCGGAATGTTAGGAATTGATATTGAATTAGCTTGGTTATATGGATTAATGATTTTATTCGTTTTAGTAGGCGCTTCAAATGCAGTAAACTTAACTGATGGACTTGATGGTCTTGCTGGAGGATTATCTGCAATTGCATACATTGCCTTTGCACTTATATCATTAATAGTTGGATTTGAAGATATTGGAATATTTAGTTTAATCTTAGTTGGAAGTTTATTTGGTTTCTTAACATATAATACACATCCAGCAAAAATATTTATGGGTGACACTGGTTCCTTAGCACTAGGTGCTGCTATGGGAGCAATCGCAATTTTAACCCATAGAGAATTAACTTTATTAGTAGTTGCAGGAATATTTGTAATTGAAACATTAAGTGTTATCTTACAAACAATATGGGTACAAGTATTCCATAAAAAACTATTCTTAATGACACCACTTCACCATCACTTTGAAAAGTTAGGATGGATTGAAACAGATATAGTAAAACTATTCTGGGTAGCAGGACTAGTACTTGCTATGGCAGGAATAATCTTCGGAGTATGGCTATAAAATGACAAGTAATTGTCATTTTTTATTTGTCATAATACAAACTTTAAATCTTATGATAAAATAATTATAGAGTAGGAGTGAAATTATGACACGAGAAGAGATGGTACAAAGATTATTTGGAGAACCTCAAGAAAAAAAGATTTCTTTATATGAATCTGAAATAGAAGAACACCTTTCCAAGCAAACAGAAAAAGTAACAATAAATGTTCGTGAAGTTGAATTAGAAGATCCACTTAAGAAAACACAAGATCCAACTTACTTAGATGATGAACTACTAAAATTTACTGAAACTGGAATAAGTATTCTACATGCAACACCTAATGCAACAGAAATGATTAGAAAATATATTCCACGTACAGTAAAAGAATTAACTATTCCTTCTACATTTTTAGAAGATTTATCATTCCTACAAGAATTTCCGAATTTAGAAACATTAAACATATCAGACTATTCTACTTTTGAACCTGAAGAAATAGAATATATCGCAAATAACACAAAAATTAAAAATATGACATTTAGATCTTCGGGAACAATTAGTGGATTAAAATGCAAAGAAGGATGTAATGTCCTAGATGCTGGAAGTATGATTGCCCAATATAAAAATCTAACAATGTACTATAAAAGTTATAATGGTAAATGGGGAAGATATCTTAAAGCATATACATCAGACTATAGTAGTAAAAATCTAAAAACTTTAGAAGCACTATATGAAGGAATAAAACCTCATCTAACACAACTAAATGGTGTTAGTATGACTAAAGATAAAGAAGCATCTATTTATGAAGACTTTGAAGTAACATTTGAAGATAATAGAATAAAAGGTCTAACAATAAGAAATGTATCTCCTGAAGAAGCAGCTAGAGTATATAAAGGTATTTATTCTAAAGAAAATATAGATAAAACAATAATTAACTTAGATAATAAATCATATGATGATATTTATCATTTAAAACAAATGAGTGATACAACAGAATTTATAGTAAGATATCATAATATTGATGAACACTATAATGATGCAACATATGAAGAATTTTTAAATATGCGTTCAACAATTGATTATTATAAAGAATTAATAGAGACAAGTGACTTATCACCAGTAGAGAAAGTAGCTTATGTTTATGACATCTTAAAAACAATGCGTTACCAAGAAAATCATGAAGATAAATCACGTAGTAGAAATATACATGCAATTGTTACAGACGGAAATATTGTCTGTGTAGGATATGCAGCATTCGCAAAACAACTATTAAATGAATTAGGAATTAAATGTTTAAATGTAGGAGTAACATGTAAAGCGCAAGAAGGAACAGACGGAGGACATGCTAGAAACATAGTTAGAGTTGATGATGATAAATACAATATTCATGGAATATTTGCTCTAGACATAACTTGGGATAGTGACAAAGAAGTTTCTGTTATTGAAGAAGAAGGAAAAACAACAGTTGTCGCAAGACCAGATGAAGAAATGAAGAAAAAAGTAGTAGATAAATATGATAGTTTAATTTTATATAGACACTTCTTAATACCAATGCAAACGTATGAAGAAAGATATCCAGAAGAAGAACATCCTGCTATTTATGAAGCATATAGAGACGGTAAAGCTAAAAAACTTACTCAGCAAGCAAGAAAACTTTCTAGAGGAGAAATAAAAAGAACTAATATATCTGACTTATATGTATTTGATCAACATTCACATTTATTCTCTCCAGAAGAAGGTTCATTAACAGTAGAAAGATATTTCAATGAACCAAAACCAACATTAGAAACATTTGAACAAATTCTAAGTACTGTAAGACAAGCAGAGGGATATAAAACAGAAGAAGTAAATAAAGAAGTAGATAGAGTAGTACAACTACATCACATGTTAAAAGAACAAAATCCAGATGGGCAAGATCACTTCTTTAAATCAACTACTAAATAAAAGAACGAAAGTTCTTTTTTTATTATAAAAAAATATAATTATACTAGGTGATATAATGCATAGAAAACTAGATAAAGTATTATTATTCGCAGTAATTACATTATCAATATTTGGACTAATTATGATATATTCAGCTTCTAGTATCTGGTCAGAATATAAGTTCAATGATAGTTTTCACTATGTAAAATATCAAGGAATCTTCTTAATAGTTTCTATTATAATAATGATAATTATTTCGAAAATAAATTATAAAATTTATTATGAAAAATCTAATCAAATATTATTAATTTGTTTTGTTTTGCTAATACTTGTACTAATACCAGGAATTGGTAGTATTAGAAATGGTTCAAGATCTTGGTTTGGAATTGGTTCCTTAGGAATACAACCTAGTGAATTTGCTAAACTTGGTTTAATTATTTTTACATCAAAATATTTATCTAATAGTAATAATCATATTAAAAGTTTTAAAAATGGAGTACTTCCAATTCTTTTAATTACATTACTTTTCTTCGGACTAATAATGCTTCAACCAGATTTAGGTACAGGAGTAATACTAGTAATGTCTATTATTTCATTATTATTTATTTCTGGTGTAAATATGAGATTTTTTATATTTGGTGGTCTTCTTGGAATAGTTGGAGTAATAATTTTAATAATAATTGCTCCATATAGAATGGACAGAATAACATCATTTATTGATCCATGGAATGATCCTTTAGGTACAGGATTTCAAATAATTCAAAGTTTATATGCTATAGGTCCTGGAGGGCTTCTAGGAACAGGATATCTAAATTCAATACAAAAACATTTCTATTTACCAGAACCTCAAACAGACTTTATATTTTCTATTATTGCAGAAGAGTTTGGAGTAATGGGAGCAGTAATTGTAGTAGGTCTATTCTCTATAATTTTAATTAGAGGAATAAAAATATCAACTCATACAAAAGACTCCTTTTCAAAGTATTTATCATTTGGAATGCTCTTTCAAATGATGTTTCAAACTATTATGAATCTTATGGTAGTAATTGGTCTAATCCCGGTAACCGGTGTAACACTACCATTTTTATCGTACGGAGGAAGTTCATTACTTATATCTATGATTAGTATAGGTATATTACTAAACATAAGTCGATATAATAGTTAAGTTATGTTATAATAACTATAGGTGAATAATATGGATATACAATTAAAATCATTATTTCTTACAAGATACAACGAAGAAAAGCATAAAAGTTTAAAAGATGAATTTGAGACAGGTTTATCTCATTCTGAACATATACATCAAATAAGTGAAAGATTAGAAAATGCTAAAGACAATGACAGAAGCATTTATCAAAGTGCTTTTGTTGTTGAAGATTTAGGTACCCCAGTTGGATATTTATTTATATCAAGTATGGTTCGTGACGAAGTATTTTTAGAATATGCAGTTCTAAAAGAATTTAGAGGTCAAGGATATGGAAGTGACATAGTAAAAGAAACAACAGACTATTTATTCCAAGAACACAATATAAGAAGTATTAGACTTGATATAGATCCAAGCAATCAAAATAGTATTAATGTTGCTGAAGCTAATGGTTACACAGTAGATGAAGAAGAATTTGCATCACGTAATTTTCAAGGTAGAATGCAATTTATAAAAGAAAGTGATTGTTATATATCAAAAAGAAGAAAATAAGCAGGTAACTGCTTTTTTATTTTGTCATAATATATATTACATCTAAATAAATTAATTACAAGGAGGTTATATGTACTTAAGCATAATAGTAATTTCAATTTTAGGAACATTATTTCATTTTTTATATGATATATCTAATCATAATAAAATAGTAGGATTATTTGCTGCAGTAAATGAAAGTACATGGGAACATATTAAAATAGCTTTAACCCCAACAATTATATGGAGTATATATGATGGATATATTTATGGAGCAAATCCTAACTACTTTACTGCAAAATTATCAAGTTTAGTAATTTTAATAGTCTTTATACCAACTGTATTTTATTTATATAAATATTTTACAGATAAACCAATAATTATAGTAGATATATTAATTTTTTATATCGCAATTATCCTAAGTCAAATATCATTTTATAGCATTATAAAATTACAGCAAATAGAATTTACCATTAATTATTTATCTTGTATAGGAATATTTGTTATATTTGGCTTTTATATGGTCCTAACACTTTTACCAATAAAATCATTTATTTTTAAAGATCCTATTACAAATAAATATGGTTTTAAAGGACATTCTTAATATGTAAAGTATAACTTAATTTTTATTAATACTTAAATATTTATGATATACTTTAATTAATAATAGTAGAAGGAGTAAATTATGTTAAACAAAATATTTAAGTTAAAACAAAATAAAACAACTGTTGCGACTGAACTACTAGCAGGATTAACTACATTTATGGCAATGTCTTATATCATTTTTATTAATCCTGCGATTCTATCAGAAACAGGTATGGATTATAATTCTGTTTATGTTGCGACAATACTTGCATCAATGATAGGAACATTTCTTTTAGGAGTAATTGCAAATGTTCCATATGTTCAAAGTGCAGGTCTAGGACTTAATGCATTATTTACATATACAATATGTGGTGCTATGGGCTTTACATGGCAACAAGCTCTTGCAATGGTTTTCATATGTGGTGTAATAAATGTATTAATAACTCTAACTAGTGTAAGAAAGAAAGTAATTAAAGCAATTCCGTCGTTTATGCAAGATGCAATAACAGTTGGAATTGGTTTGTTTATTACCTATATAGGAGTAAAAAGTGCAGGATTAATTGAATTTTCTGTATCTCTAGTAAATAATGGAATAGCCGCTGCTGCAGATGTTGTACCACAACTTGCAACATTCTCTACAAAAGATATAATCCTTGCAGTAATAGGTATAGTAATAACTGCTATTCTTGTTTCCAAAAAAGTAAAAAATTCATACTTACTATCAATAGTAATAACAACAATAATTGGTTTATTTATGGGAGTTGTTGATTTACCAAACTTTTCAAATTATTCATTTATCCCATCAATAAAACCTACATTCTTACAATTAGATTTCCAAGGATTATTTACAGCAAAAGCTGGAATAATTGTAGTAATTATGACAATATTTACATTAGTAATATCTGATTTATTTGATACAATTGGAACGTTTATTGGTACTGGTAAAGAATCAGGAATATTTAAAATAGATGATGACGGAAACATGCCAAAAAATTTAGAAAGGGCTCTTATCTGTGATTCATCAACTACGATAGTTGGATCTCTTCTAGGTACAAGTAATGTAACAACATATGTAGAAAGTAGTGTAGGAATAGAAGCAGGAGGAAGAACTGGACTAACTGCAGTATCAGCAGCAATCTGTTTTGGTCTATCAATCTTTCTAGCACCAATAGTTGCCTGTGTACCAATGGCAGCAATTGCTCCAATATTAATTTTTGTAGGATTATCTATGGTAGATAATATTGTAAATATAAATTGGAAAAATACCCTTATGGCAATACCAGCATTCTTTATAATTATAATGATGCCATTATCATATTCAATCACAACAGGTATTCAATTTGGATTTATTCTTTATGCAATAGTTAATTTAGTTAATAAAAAAGGAAAAGAAGTATCTCCAATTATTTATATATTTGTAATATTATTCATAATTGATTTTATATATAAGGCAATAGGTTAAAAAATATCAAGCAATTGATATTTTTTTATGTTATAATATCATCACCTTGTGAGGTGATGATATGGAAAAAATAATTGATAATATACATATAAAAAGAATAGGTTATTTTAATTTATATTTAATTAAAGGAATTACCGGAGATATATTAATAGATACAGGTTTTATTTGTATGAAGAAAAAAATAAAAAAATGGTTAGATAAACACAATGTAAAATTAATAATTCTAACTCATGCTCATATTGATCATATTTGGAATACAAATTATATTCAAAAAATGTATAATTGTGAAGTTGCTATATCAAAAATAGATATTAAAAATATTGATAATAAAAATATTAAAACAAAACCTCTAAATAAACTAACTAAATATTGGACTAATTTAATGTCTCTTGGTATGAACAAATTTAAAGCAAAACCATTTAATATTAATTACAAATTAAAAGATAAAGATGAAATAAATAAGTATGGAATAAAACTAACAATCTATTCACTACCAGGTCATACCAATGGTTCAGTTGGAATAAAATATAAAAAATATTTATTTGTAGGAGACGCCCTTGTAAATAGATTTAAAGTAACAAGAGCATATCAAAATCAAAATCCTAAAGAAGCAAAAAGAACTGTCCAAAAAATTAAACACATAAATTCAGATATAATATTTTTAGGGCATGATAAATACATTACAAGAGATAAACTTTTAAAAGATTTAAAATAATTAATTGACAAAAATAAAAAAGAATTATATTCTTAAATCAATAAGGAGAGATTAATATGACTAATTATTCTATTAACTTAAGAAGACGTATACGACGACGCTTGGGTATGAAGTAATAAACTTCAGATACAAGCGTATTTATAGTGCTTGTATCGTTATAGAATAATTAATTTAAATATAAATCTATAATCTATGCAAGCACATTGCATAGATTTTTTAATTAGAAAGAAGGAGAAACAATGAAAGACAAAATATTAAATGAAATAGTAAATAATACAATTAAATTAATGAAATATAAAACAATAAAAAATGAATATAATGAATTTGATAAAGCTTATAACTTTATAAAAAGTAAATTAGAAAAATACAATATAAATGAATATATTATAAATAATTATAAAAACTTAGTAATAAGTAACACTAATGATAAAAATTTAGATATTATTTTCTGCGCTCATCTAGATGTAGTACCTGCAAATAATTATATGCCCCGATGTCTTAGATAACAAAATATATGGCAGAGGTGCAATAGACATGAAAGGGCAACTTTCAACAATAATATCACTTCTAAAAAACAATAAAACAAAAAAGAAAATAGCATTTATCATTACAAGCGATGAAGAAATAGGAGGTTATTGTTGTAAAGAAATATTAAAAGATTACACATCTAAATTAGCAGTAATTCCTGATGCATCATCTAATTTTAATTTAGTAGTAGAAGAAAAAGGACTACTACAATTAGAATTAACATCCTATGGAACAACAGCCCATGCCTCTGAACCTTATAAAGGAGATAATGCTATAATAAAATTAATTAATTTATATAATGAACTATTGAAAATATATTCACCACCTACAGAAAAAGAATTTAAAACTACAATAAACTTATCTAAATTAATTGGTGGAGATGCAGTTAATATGGTACCAGGAACTGCAACAATGACTTTAGATATAAGATTTGAAAAAAGTGATTCAATAGAATCTATACTAAATAATATAAATAAACTAAAAAAAGATATAAAAGTTAAAGTGTTAGACCAAGGACCAGTATTTCAAGTAGATGAAAATCTTCAAATCATAAAAGAATTTATAAGCAAGGCAGAATTAATATTAAAACACAAAGTAAAAATAGAAAAATGTGTCGCTACAAGTGATGCTATATATTTTAGTGAAAAAAATATTCCAACTATTCTTATGAATCCAAAAGGTGATAACTGGCATGGTCCAAATGAATATGTAGAAATAGAAAGTTTATATACTTTATATGAAATATTTAAGACATTACTATAACAAAATGTTATAATTGTAATAGGTGATAATATGAATTACAAAGATATAAAAACAAAAGAACAATTATCTGAATGGATGGACAAAATAACATATGGATATAAAGGTAAAACAAAATATCATACATATGAAGAAAATGATTTTAATGATGTTTGGTATAATGAGTATTTATTATCAGCACCAAACGATGTAATAAAATCAAAAATAGGTAATTGTTGGGATCAAACAGAATTAGAAAGATATTGGTTTAAATCAAAAAATTATGAGATAAAAACATTATATGAAATGGTAAAACTACCATATGAAAATCCTTATCCAACACATACGTTCTTAGTTTTTAAAGATAACAATAAATGGTACTGGTTTGAAAATGCAGATTTTCAAAATAGAGGAATACATGAATTTAATACCATAGATGATTTAATAAACTATCAACAAGAAAAATACATAGAATCATTAAAAACATTTTCGATAAAGGATGAAGAATTAAAAAATATAATTCTAAAAGAATATGAAAAACCTAAATCAAATATAAGTGCAAAAGAGTTTATAGAACATGTTATAAACTCTAAAGATTATAAAGGAGAATAATATGGAATTTATAGAAGAAATTAAAATATTAGAAAATACATTTAGAAGCAAAGAAACATATTTAACATACATAGGAAACACAGATGTACTACTTACTGCAGTACATACAATGGATCAACTAAAAGAAGATGGTACATTTAAATTTGAAGAATTCTATACAAAAGCAATTGCTAGATATGTTGCGGCAAAAACAGATTCATCTTATTTTGTAAAAATAAAAGACACAAATATAGATTCTAATTCACTAGTAACAGATGATTTTAAAGAACAACTGTTAAACTACATTGAAGAAAATAATATTAAGTTAATTATTGATATCCATGGTGCTAAAGAAGAAAGAGATTTTGATGTTGAACTTGGAACATTAAATAATATTTCTGCTGACTATTCATCAATAAAAGAACTTGAAGATGCATTTAAAGAAGTAGGAATTACTAAAGTACAATATAATAATCCATTTAAAGGAGGAGGAATTACCCAAACTATATTCGCAAATACCAATATAGATGTAATACAAATAGAAATAAATGGAAAATATCGTAATATTGATGAACCGGAGAAAATAGAAAAAATTTGTAAAGCACTTATTAACTTTATAAAAATGTATAATAATATTGTAGACTAATGGAGTGATAAAATTGATCCAAGATAAAATAAATAATTTAAAAATAACTGATACTAAAATAAGAAAAATAATAAAAAATATTGAAGAAAATATTATAAAATTATCAAAAGATACAAATAGAGATAATCAACTTAAAATAATAGATATAATTTCAAATGAACGTAATAAATATTTAACATATTATTGGGCAAGTTATATTGGATATTTAAAAAATATAAAAGATGAAAAGTATCTTACATCAGAAAAAATAATTGCTAAATACGAAGGTGACTATAATAATGCAGTATATAAGTTTTTTGAAACAATAGATAGTATAAAAGAAAAGGATCATATTATAAAAGTATATGGTAAACGATTTATAGATTTAGCTCATAATCAAAAACTATTATATTCAAACAGCACAGAACTATTTGAAGAAGAATTATCACTTCGCAAGGAATATAGAAAGATACTTAATAATATAAGAATAAATTTTAACAATGAAGAAATATCTCTTGTGAAATTAAATAAATATCTTACAGATGATAATGAACAAATAAGAAAAGAAGCATATGACAAAAGATATGAAGCATTATTAAAAGTTAGTGATGAATTAGGTAATATATTTATAAAATTACTAAAAGTAAGAAAGAAAATCGCATTGTCAACTAACTTTAAAAATTATACAGACTATAGTTTTATTAAAATGAATAGAGTAGATTACAAAGAAAATGATTTAAGAATGTTTAAGGATATAATTCTAACATTCTTTGTTCCATTAAAAGAAAAACTAAAAGAAACACAAACAAAAAGATTACATGAAAAGAAATTATCATATTATAATGCATCATATTTATTTAATGATGGAAATGCCAAAACAAAATATAATATTGAAGAAATTTGCAATAAATTAAATGATATATTCAAAAAATTAAATACTGAATTTAGTGAACTATTTACAATGATGTTAGAAAATAACTTAATTGATTTAGAAGAAAGAGAAAATAAAAGTGCTGGTGGAATTACAACATTCCTACCAGATTTCCAAGTTCCAGTATTTATAAAAAGATATATGGATAATTCAAATAATTTTATTGCGATTACTCATGAATTTGGACACTCACTTCAATTATATTTAAATAGGAATAAAACACTTCATGAAAACAGATGGCCAACATTTGATATATGTGAAATACATTCAACTACAATGGAATTATTAGTAAGTGATTATACAAATGAAATATATGAAGAAGACTATAAAAAACATTTAATTACTCACTATACAAATTTAATTGAAATATTAGTAAGAACAGCTGCTGTTGATGATTTTCAAAGTAAAATATATTCAGAAGATAACTTAACCATCGAAGATGTAAATAATATTTGGAAAGATATATATAAGCAGTATTATCCAACAAATAATTATGATTTAGATTATTTTAAAAAAGGTA
Source organism: Bacilli bacterium (assembly GCA_017416535.1). Lineage (GTDB taxonomy): Bacteria > Bacillota_I > Bacilli_A > RF39 > UBA660 > JAEDES01. The sequence continues at coordinate 141,603 of JAFQCG010000003.1, forward strand.
TTTTATGGCAAGCAGATATAAATAGAATAGATGATCCATTTTATGGTATAGATTATGCACTTGCGGAAATATATGCTTTATCATTTTATCAAAAGTACTCAAATAATAAAGAGAAGGGGATTAAAGACTTTATATCATTCTGTAAAGATGGCGGAGAAATATCATTTAAAGAAATATCTAAAAAGTATAATTTATTAAATCCATTTACAGAAAAAGACTTAATATCTATAGCAAAATTCTTTGAAGAAAAACTAGAAAAAATTTTATAATAAACTTTTGTTATTAACATATTGACAAAAACACAAAAGTATAGTATAATTATAACCATGTTGAGAGGGAGTAGTCCTTAAATGTTATAGTACGTCATCGTGGAAATATAAACCCGTATTATAAAAAGTATTAAAAGTTTGGACGAGACTTTTACATTAATGTAAGAGTCTCGTTTTTTTGTTTTTAGAAACACTTACAAATGTAAAATATTCCTCTCTGCAGCAAGTGTTATGAACAAAATGTAAAAAACAAATAATATTTTTTAAAACAAAGGGAGGAATATTTTATGATGAAAGAAATAGTTTTAAAAAGTTGTAGACCAGAAGAATATGGAGATGAAGTAGTAACTTGTAGAGTTATTGAAAACAAAGATATCAACGCATATCTTGCAACAATACCTGAAGAAAAAAGAGTACGTGCAACAAAAGTAGCTCCAGTTGAAGCTAAGCCTGGTACAGTTGGAGAGGTAATTCACACAGTTTTATTAACTGAAAGAGATGGTAAAACTTACATTATTCACGAAGAAGATGGAACAGTTGGAGAACGTGAAATTGATGGACAAATGTATCCTGATGTAGTAGTTACAAACATTCACTCAACTTCAAACGAACAATATGTTGTTAAAGCCAACAAATTCGCAAATATGTATGTAATTAACGAAGATGGAACTTTCACACCACAACCAGATGAAAGAGAATTAGTACAAGTAGATGAAGATATTATTATCATGACAGCATGGGGATCAGAAGCAGTATGCTTAAAAGGATCATATATCGTAATCTATAATGCAGAAGAAAATGACTTCAACACAATTGAACAAGGTGCCATGAAATCTACATATAAAGTGTCTACTCCAAAAACAAAAAAATTAAGCTAACACTAATAAAAAAAGAGTATCAAATGATACTCTTTTTATAATTCAATTTTTACACTTACTTCTTCTTCTAACATTTCTGGATTTTGTAAGATATGACTAAGCATCTTAATTGACTTAGCAAAGTAAATTCCATCAGCAATTCTCTCATCTAAAGTAAATCCAATATCAACAAATGTCTTGCCATCTTCTTCATGCATAACTCCAACTGTTGCTACAATTGAATTAGTTCCATAATTATTTAAATGATGGTAACAACAATTAGCTTTAACGCTACCTAAATTAGAAAGCATTACAGTGGTAAAGTTAATATCTCCATCACTTAAAAAACTAGGAAGAATTCCATGATAATCTAACCATCTAACTAAACTCATTACAAAATTTAGTAACCATCTTGGAAACTTAGTAACAATTCCTAAAATATCATTCATTCCATTTGAATTATCTTTTCTTGTTTTAGAAACAATTTCTAATATTTTATTACTAATACTATTTAAATTCATTTCATTTTTTATATCTAAAATAATAAGTCTTTCTTCAGCATTATCCTCTAATTTATTCTTCGCAACAAAACCAAATAATATATTCTTTCTATCATAATATCTTTGTCCAGAAATATATCTATTAAGTAAAGGTCTATTATAAATGGTTTTTGCCAAAGCAGTAATAATCGCATGAAATAGAGTAGCCTTTTCATGTTTTTCCTTACCTTTATTAATCTTTTCTAAATACTTAAGTAAGTTTGTTACATCAACTTTTTCAACATAATAAACTTCTGCTTCAGTTCTTTTTTTCATTAAAAATGGCATAATACCATGAACTGAATCAACTTTTTTTACTCTCACACTATCTTTTCTCATATATACTCCTCATATACGTAAATTTTATCATTAAATTACGTTCGAAACAAGTGTAAAATAAAACGTAAATGTATTGTAAATTTTACATATTCATAAAAATTAGATATAAAACTATGATAAACTATAATAGAAATAAAATAGAAGAGGAGTCTTAGTTATGAGAATAGGAATCGACATAGATGATACAATTACAAACTCATATAAAGAGATTTTTGAACAAATAGGTAAATACTACAACGTAAATAGTTATTATTTAATTGAAGAAGGATATAAATACGAAGATGTATCAAAAGATGAAGTAAACTTCCCAGGTTATAATAATTTCTGTAGAACAGTAGTAGAAAACTTACTTAAAACAGTTTCACTAAAACATGGTGCCAAAGAAATGATCAAAAAATTACAAGAAGAAGGCAATGAAATTATTTTAATTACCGCAAGAGACTATCAAGAATTTTCTTCTCCATATGACCTAACAAGACAATTCTTAAAAGAAAATGATATTCCATATGATAAATTATATGTAGGAATAAAACAAAAAGGTAGATTCTGCAAAGAGAAAAATATAGATGTCTTAGTAGATGATAGTATTACTCATTGTAAATCTGCTAAAGAAAATAATATTCCACATTTACTTTTAGATAATACATTTAATAGAGATAATAAAGAATTAGATAGAGTATATGGTTGGTATGATGCCTATAATGCGCTACATAACTTAAAAGAAGTAAAAATGCAAGAATCCTAGATTCTTGTTTTTTATATGAAAATAAGTTATAATATAGCACATTAAAGAAAGGGACTAATCTATGCCAATTATTGAAAAAGAAGAACTAGCAAGTAATTTAATAAATGGAAGATATATTCATTATACAGATTGTTATAGTTTTCAAAGACTATATCCTTTTTGCAATGAAAATGTATCTGGTTATCTAGATTTTTTAGATTTAGATGGTAAATCATTACTAACAGTTGGTTCATCTGCAGATCAAACAATTTGCGCAGTCACAAGAGGATGTAGAGATATAACTGTACTAGATATTTGTCCTTTTACAGAAGAATACTTTTATTTGAAAAAATCAGGAATACTAACTTTACCTAAAGAAGATTTTGAAAGAGTTCTATTTTACGATGACTACCCACGTACATTTAAACAAAATAAAGACCCTTTTGCCTTGGAAAAATATCCAAGACTACTTCAACAGTTAAAGAAAGAAAGCGAATCTTCTCATAATTTTTGGTTATCTTTAACAAAAAGTTACAGTGGAGAAATGATAAGAAAAAATCTATTTACAAATGACGAGGAAAATCCTAAAGTTACAAGATATCTTACGGACTATTTAAAAAGTGAAAGTGCATACTACGAAACAAGGAAAAAATTAAAAGATATAAGACCAACATTTATGATTGAAAATATAACACATAGGATTCCTGTAGAAAGAAAATTTGATAACATTGTTCTTTCTAATCTAACAACTTATTTATCTCATGAACAAATAGCTGAATTATTAAAAAATCTTATTCCTCATCTTGAAGAAGGAGGAAGGATTATTCTTGGATATATGTATAGAACAAATGAATTTTCTATTTATTGCAAAGAATGGGATGATATATATAATATCGAAAGAATAAAATCAATTGACCCAAATATTGAACTAAAAACATTTAGGGGAGTAAAAGGTGTCTTACACGACATGGACAGTATGAAAGATGCTGTATATGTTTATCAAAAGAAAAAATAATTTATGATATAATACATAATAGAGGTGATTATATGAAACATATAGTAATAGTAGGTGGAGGAGCATCTGGATTAATTTCTGCAATACATGCTAAAACTTCAAATAATAAAGTTACAGTTTTAGAAAGAAATTCTTCTTGTGGTAAGAAAATTCTTGCAACAGGAAATGGAAAGTGTAATTATTGGAATATAGATCAAAATATAAAACATTATCATAGTAACAATGAAGAATTATTAGAACAAATAATCACTAAAGAAATGCAAGATAAAGTAATTAATTTCTTTAATAGTCTTGGAATAGTACCAAAAATAAAAAATGGTTATTATTATCCATTTTCAAATCAAGCAACAACAATAAAAAATGCTTTACTAAATGAAGTAAAGAAAAAAGATATTGAAATAAGACAAGACTTTTTAGTAGAAAGTATTGAAAAAGAAGATAATCACTTTATAATTAAAAGTTCAAATGAAATTATAAAAGCTGACAAAGTAATTATCGCAACAGGATCTTGTGCATCACCAAAAACAGGATCAGATGGAATTGGATATAAACTATTAAAAAGATTATCTCATACAGTAATTGAACCTAAACCAGCATTAGTTCAATTAAAAACAACAGGTAATTTCTTAAAAGAATGGGCAGGAATAAGAACTGATGTAAAAGTATCATTATATGAAAATGATAAATTAATAAAAGAAGAATCTGGAGAAATTCAATTAACTGATTATGGAATAAGTGGTATATGTGTATTTAATTTAAGTAGATATGTATCAATTGGATTAGAAAAAAATTTAAATGAAGAAGTAATGATTAACTTCCTACCATTTATAGAAAAAAATCCATATGAATATCTAACAAATTTATTAAAAAATAATTATTCAGTAAAAACACAATTGGAAAACATATTAAATAATAAATTAGTAACAGTTATCTTAAATAAAACTAATATTGATGAAAACAAATCATTTAATAATCTAAGAGAAGATGAAAAAGTAAGATTAATAAATAACTTAATCTCTTTTAAAGTAAAAGTAATTGGAACAAACTCTTTTGATCAAGCTCAAGTATGTTCTGGAGGTATACCTCTAACTGAAATAGATCTAACTACAATGGAATCTAAACTTGTTAAAGGTTTATATATAGTTGGAGAATTACTTGATGTAGATGGTGATTGTGGTGGTTATAACTTAGGTTTTGCATGGATGAGCGGTATTAAAGCAGGAATTGGATGTAGTGAAAATGATTAGAATAAGACAAATAAAAATACCAATATTAAATGAACAAACACTACATGATAAAATAGCAAAACAATTAAAAGTAAATAAACAAGATATAAAAAATATAACTATAATCAAAAAATCACTTGATGCAAGAAAAAAAGATAATTTATTTTATGTTTTTGAAGTTGATGTAGATATAAAAAATGAAGAACAAATTTTAAAAAACAATAAATCAACTGATATATTTAAAACACCAAATGAAGAATATATTTTTCCTAAAGTAAAAAAAGATATTAAACCAATAATTGTAGGAACAGGTCCAGCAGGATTATTCGCTGCCTATATTCTTGCAGAAAATGGTATTAAACCTTTAGTAATTGAAAGAGGAGAAAAAGTAGAAGAAAGAGTAAAAACAATTGAAACATTTTGGGAAACAGGAAAACTAAATCCAGAATCAAATGTCCAATTTGGTGAAGGAGGAGCAGGAACATTTTCTGATGGAAAATTAAATACTCTTGTTAAAGATAAAGCATTTAGAGGTAAAAAAATATTTGAAATATTTGTAGAAAATGGCGCACCAAAAGAAATAATGTATGAGAATAAACCTCATATAGGAACAGATATATTAAGAAAAGTTATTGTTAATATGAGAAATAAAATTATTTCTATGGGTGGAGAAATCCTATATAATACAAAACTAACTAATATTAATATCCAAGATAATAAACTTGTAAGTATAGAAGTAAACGACACCCAGACAATACCATGTAATGACTTAATACTTGCAATAGGTCATAGTGCTAGAGATACATTTAAAATGTTATATGAAAAAAATGTATCTATGTCAGCTAAATCATTCGCCGTAGGAGTTAGAATAGAACATCCTCAAGAAATGATAAACATAAGTCAATACGGAGAAAAGTATTATAAATATTTACCACCAGCAAGTTACAAATTAACATATACAACAAAAGAAAATAGAGGAGTATATTCATTTTGTATGTGCCCCGGAGGATATGTAGTAAATGCTTCATCTGAAGAAAATAGATTAGTAGTAAATGGAATGAGTAATTACAAACGTGATACTAAAAATGCTAATAGTGCTTTAGTTGTCACAATATCACCAAAAGACTTTGGAGAACATCCTCTTTCAGGAATAGAATTTCAAAGAAAATTAGAAGAATTAGCCTATATAAATGGTAATGGAAAAATTCCTCTACAATTATATGAAGACTATAAATTAAATAAAGCAACTGAAAAATTAGGAACATTTACTCCAGTGACAAAAGGTAATTATAAATTTTCAAATTTAAATGAAATATTTCCAGAGTACATAAATAATTCTCTAAAAGAAGCAATTGAATATTTTGGAAATAAAATATCAGGATATAATAGAAATGATGCAATTCTTCTTGGAGTAGAAAGTAGAACATCATCACCAGTCCAAATAAAAAGAGATGAAAATGGACTATCAAATATTGAGGGTTTATATCCATGTGGCGAAGGGGCTGGATACGCTGGAGGAATTACGACAGCTGCAATGGATGGCCTAAAAACAGCTGAAAATATAGTGAATAAGTATATATAATAAGGGAACTTGGAACTACTCAAGTTCTTTTTTATTTGACAAAATCGAACATTTGTGGTATAATGTGTACACTCATATGGATAGGGGGTAGGTAGTATGAGTAAACTAAGATTAAATAAACAAGGATTAATAGCTTTATTATTAGCAGGAACAATGACAGTGTCAGGTTTAATATTTCTTTTACAAAAAGATGATACACCTGAAGTAACTATTGAAAACGGAATTGGATATACAGATATAAACCCACTTTATAACTGGAATGTAAATCCAGAAGATTTCGTATTATTAGATATTGGAGATCACAATTCAGTTGAAACACACTTCCAAGATAAGAAAATGAAGATGTGTAATGAACAAGATATTTCATTAGGTGTTATTATTTCAAGTGATGCATCTGATGAAGCTAGTATCTATGATGACGTTGAATATGTTAAAAGTATCGTAAGAGATTATGATGTTGACTTTCCTGTTTACTTAAATATCGATAGCATTGTTACAAATGATGATTTAAACAATGAAATGAAAACAAAGCTTATTAAAGACTTCTTAGAAAAATGTTCTGCCAATAATATTTATGTTGGAATACATGGTACTGATACTAACCTATGCCGTGTAAAACAATATTGTAATATTACTGGTTATGATGCATTAGTAGTTAAAGAAAAAGAAACAATTGACTATGATGGACCATATAATGTATATCAAGAGTTAGATGGTACATTAGTTGCTAAAGAAAATATTGCAGAAGTAATTAACAAAAAAGATTTAAATGATTCTAAAGGTTTTGCTAGTGATGGTTCATATACAATTTCTTCTGAATCAGAACTTACTGATGTTGCATTACGTTATGGAATGAGTGTAAATGAAATATTAGAGTTCAATGGAATGAAGAAAAAAGATATTGTAGAAAACACAGTATTAAGAATTCCATCATTAATTGATACAACTGTACCAAAAGGAGATGTAACATATGAACAATTATCAACTCCAATTAGAGGTTGTGATATGTCATATGCTCAAGGTACAGATATTAAATGGGAAGTAATGCCAGATTATTTCGATTTCTTAATTTTAAGAAGTAATATAGGTTTAACAGAAGATGACTGTTTTGCAACAAATGCAAAACAAGCTGCTTTAGCAAACATACCAATGGGAGCTTATTGTTATAATTCATTTAGTTCTGATGACTTTGATAGTAGTGAAGAATTTATTAAAAAACAAGAACAACAAGCAGATTATACAATTTCAGTGTTAAAGAATAAAAAAGTAGAATTCCCAGTATATTTAGATGTTGAAGGAAAAGTAGATTCTACAACTTATAAAAAAGAAGATGTTCAAGCTATGCTTGATGTATGGGTAAATAAAATGACTACTTCTGGATATATTCCAGGATTATATTGTAACCAATCTACATTTAGATACTTACAAAGTTGTGTAGATTATGATCTATCTGAAAGATTAGAAATTTGGGTAGCAGGTGGAGTTAAATATTCATCAACTGAAGGAGATTGTTCTAAACATAACCATGTTGATATTGAAAATGTATCAGCAAACGAAGTTATGGATAGCTTATCAGTTAAAGCCCCAATTGTTCAATATACAAATATAGCTAAAGTAACAACAACAGAAAATGGAGAAAAAACAGTTGTTGCAGGTGACTCAAGAGACCACTTAGATATTAATTATAGTACAGTTGACTATTCTAGCCAAGAATATACATCAGATGCAAAAAATACATTTGATATTAAAGACTTTGATAGAATTGATGGAGAACTATGGTTATATGGTTTACTTGGAGCAGGAGCTGTAGTTGGAGGAACAGTTATTGCTGCTAATATAATTGGTGCTAAAAAAAGAAAACAAACACCAAAAGTAAAATCCAAAAGATAATCTTGAAAACTATTCGAAAGAATAGTTTTTTTGTGTTACAATTATAAAAGAAAGAGGTGGACTATGGAATTAGTAAAAGATATATATGAAGCAAACTGTATAACTCATAGTGGTACAATGCATGCAGATGACATATTCTCAACAGCATTTTTAGATTTATATTTAGGAAATGTTAAAGTCTTTAGAACAACAAATATTCCACTGGATATAGATAAAAATGTAATTATATATGATCTTGGAAGAGGTAAGTTTGATCATCATCAAGATGACGCCCTTAAAAGAGATAACGGAATTACATATTGTGGATTTGGACTATTATGGAAAGAATTTGGAAGAGACTTCCTAGAAAAAAGAAATATTGAAAAAGTCGAAGAAGTATTTAATGCCTTTGATAAAGATTTCATAGAAGCAATAGATGCTGATGATAATGGAGTGTTTCCTAAAATAGATGCACCATATAAAGTGAAAACACTAAGTGAAGTATTTAAATTATTTAATCCAGGGTATAAAAGTGGTCAAAATGAAAATGATCAATTTAAAAAAGCAGTGTCTTTTGCAAAAGCAATTATTGAAGAAGAACTATTAAGTGTAATAGGAAAAGTTATTGCAAAAGAACAAGTTTTAAAAGCATTAGAAAAAAAAGAAAATCATGCTTTATTTTTAGATGAATATATGCCATATGAACAAACTGTTCTGCAAGAAGAATCAGCAAATGATGTATATTTTGCAGTATATCCTTCAAATAGAGGAGGGTATGGAATAAAAACAATTCCTATATCACAAGAAGATCATACAAAAAGATTAGACTTTCCAGCTAGTTGGGCAGGATTAGTCGATCAAGAACTAGAAAATGTGTCTGGAATAAAAGGATTAAGATTTTGTCATGCAACAAGATTTTTAGCAACATGTGATACATTAGAAACAGCTAAACTTGTAATAGAAAAAACATTAAATGAGTCAAATGACTGTCCACAAAGTGAAAATTCACTTGATAATCTAATATAAAAAATATATAATTTAGTACGTAAGCAAACAGAACAACTTGCAAGAAAAACAGAAGAGGTGTATTCATTAATGTATTATAAGAATTTATATAGAAAAGAAATGATTAAAAACTTTATAATAATAGGAATTATTTTATTTGTTGCAGTATTCTCAACATATCATATATATTATGCATTTAGTAATACTGAGGAAATTGATTATAGTTCAACTTCTTTAGATATTACATTTCATGAAGAAACAGGAGAAGAATTAGATATAACAAAAATAACTCCATTAACAGACTCTGTAGGATTATCATCAAAAGGACACTCTATTACAATAACAAATAATCTAACAGAAGAAGTTAATTATAAGATAAAAATAGTTGATAACGAAAAGAAAATGCAAGAACAAAATTGTGTAGGAATAACAATTCCACGTGAAGAAATCAGAGTATCAATTAAACAGTCTGGAGAAGAAACAGAAGTGTACAAATTATCTGATTTAGAAGATGGTGTAATTCTTTCGACAAGAGCAAAAGCTTTAGAAGAAGAAAAGTACACAATTAGAATATGGGTAAATAATGAAACATCTCTACCAAGTGGAAGTAAACATCATTACCATGGACTAATTCAAGTTGTTGAAAATGATACAACTGTAGCAGTTAGATAGGAAGGTGCAATATGGATATAGATTTAAGTTTATTACATAGTGGTACAATTCCAGAAATAGATATAACAAATACTTATACCCTTACAAAAGAGTATTATGAAAATACTGGAGTATTAGAATTAAAAGATATAGAAGTTGAAGGAAAAATATATCGTGGTGCAGCGGAAGACGAAATAGACGAATTCCAAGATTACATTAATTGTAAAATAACAGGAACAATGATTATTGAAGATTCTATATCATTAGAACCAGTAGAATACCCATTTTCAGCAGAATATGATGATATTCTTGAAGAAAATTGCAAAAAAAACGAAAATACACTTGATATATTCCAGTTTTTGTGGGAAAATATTGTACTAGAGATCCCCTTACAGTTTACTAAGGTTAAAGATCTCAGTAAATTTCATGGGGATGGATGGAAACTAATTAGAGAAGATGAGTTAACAAATTCTAATAATCCATTTAGTGATTTATTAAAAGATTTTAAAGAGGAGTGATAATATGATGAAATTAGACATTCAATTATTCGCAGTTCCTTTCCGTAAGGTTTCAAAAACAAGAAAGAGAATGAGAAGAAGTCACAATGCTATGGAAGTTCCTGGTATGGCAAAATGTCCTAGTTGTGGTGAAATGGTAAAACCACATAGAGTTTGTCCAAAATGTGGAAACTACAAAGGAAATAAAGTAGTAGAAGTAAAAGAAGCAGAATAATGCTTCTTTTTTTGTTATATTCTAGACAACAAATTAATAAAATGATAAACTTAAATAGATAGTATAAAAGATAGGTGAAGTAAATGAAAACCAGAAAAAATCAAAAAGGATTTACCTTAGTAGAATTGTTAGTTGCTATATCAATATTAGGTCTTATTATGGTAATCGCAATACCTCAAATAAGTAATATTCAAACAAGTAACAAAAATACTAAATATAAGAAATATGCAGAGTCAATGATAACGAGTGCCAAACTATATACAGATTCATATACTCAAGATATGTTTGGAAATAATCAAAGCGGATGTGTAGATATTCCATATGAAGATATGAAAGACAAAGACTTACTAAAGGATTTTAAACTAGAAGGTTCAACTTGTAACCATCCAGGTAAGACTTTTATTCGTGTAAGAAAAGCCAACGACCACTATCTATATCAATCATCAATTTATTGTACAGATAAATCCGGAAAAGTTGTTTATGATAAACAATTATCTGCAACAGGATGTGATGATAAACCAGATACAAAAGGCCCTACAATGACAATAGATGCTGCACCAACTGCATGGTCTAAAGGTGTAGGTGTAAAAGCAACAGTAAGAATTTGGGACGAATACGGAATGCTTGAAAATATAAAAATCAAACTTGTTTGGACAAAAGAAGGAGCAGAAGTAGGTACACCAGTAGAATATAATTTTAAAAATAAAAGATATGCAGCATCAACTTCATCAACTGCATTAACATATTCAATAGAAGTGCCTCAAAATGCAACAGGTCAATATATTTTAAAAGCAATACCAGTAGATGTCAGAGATTCAGTTGGAAATTATCAAAAGAATACTGTTCAATCAGGAGCATTTAAATTAGATAATACAAAACCAAGAGTAACAGGAACAACAAATGACAGTAATAGTCAATGGACAAATAAAGATGTAACTATTACAGCAACAGGTGCAGATGATCATTCTGGAGTAAAACAAATTTATTATTACTATTCTGCAGATAATAAACTAAAAGATTGGAATGAAGATAATAAAGAATCAGTTAAAGGAATTTGGTCAGCTCAAAGAAATAATGAAGCGTTTATAATTGTAGAAGATGCAGTAGGAAATTTCTCAGAACCAGTATCTGCAGGACATATAAAAATCGACAAAACAAAACCAACTGTAGGTACAGTTACAAATGATAGTGATAGTAAATGGGTAAATAGAAATGTAGTTATTACAGCAACAGCCTCAGATACAGGTGGATCTAAGTTAGAAGGAATATATTATTACTATAATGATGATTCAACAAATAGAAATGACTGGGACTCAGGTAGTACAATATCTTCTGTAACCGGAACATGGGGAGCAGAAAGAAACAATACAGTATCAATTATTGCTAAAGATAATGCTGGTAATGTATCAGATGCAGCATCAGCTGGTTCAGTTAAAATAGATAAAACAAAACCGGTAATTAGTAGCATTTCAAATCCAAAAAACAATACTCCTACAGTTCCAGGGCTAAAAGTAACTTTAACTGGAGGAGATTCAGGAACATACCAATCAGGAATTGCTAAATGGAGATATCATTATCCAAATCAAGACTGGTCTGATATAAGTAATTCAAACTATTCTCCATATGTAGATACATTTACAGCGCTAAGATCGGCAACAACAACATATTACAGTTTATGTGATATAGCGGGAAATTGTTCAGATGCATCAACAACAATTGTACACATTGTATCAGCATGTTCTTCAACTACAACAACTTGGTCAGGAACATGGACAACATGTACAAAAAAATGTGGAACTGGAACGCAAACTCAATCAGGTACAAAATATAGTACTTACACAGGTGAAAATTGTGGAACAACAAGTAAATCACAAAATTGTGAAACACAAGAATGTTGTAGTAAAGTAACGTATACGGATGGAGATAAATGTAGTGCTGATTGTGGTGGAGGAACAAAAAACAGACTAGCTTATTCATATTATGATGGTTCAAGATGTTCTTCCAAAGACACTGATACAGGAGGAGCTGCATGTAATACCCACACTTGTGGACCTCCATCACATACACATAAAACATCATTATTAGGAGATGTTTTACATAAGTGTGGACATCATTTATCATGTGGTACAACTCACTCAACAGCACACTGGGGATATTGTGGAGTATGTTATAACTATGGTAAAGTTTATCGTTCTGACACGTACTCGCATTGTCCAGGAAAGAACCTAGATGGATGTAAATGGTGGAATACTTCATATCCAACATCTGTAAAAGGTTATTAAAAGAGGTGAATACATATGAAAAAAGCAAATATATTTGTAATAATTGTATTAATTCTAGGTATTGGATTAATCGCAGCTGGAATGTTTGTAAAAGTAGATAAAAAAGGAGAAGAAAGAGATCCCCTAGAAAATAAAGAAGGATATATCTATGGAGATAAATATATTGATGATTATAAAGAAATTGGTTCTAAAGCTCTAACTAAAGATCAAATATTTGATAAAATTAAGTACACACAAAATCACTTATCAACTACATCAGATGAATTCGCAACATTTACTTCAGTAATTTATAACCAAACAGGAGAAAATATAAAATTACAAAAATTAGAAATTGACTTCTACGATGCAGAAAAAAAACTAATCGCAACAATGCCAAGTGAAATAGAAAATCTTTCCCCAGATGCAAGCACTGTAATATTTGGAATAGTTGAAAAAAATCTTACAAAAGCAGATTCATTTATCGTAAGACAAGTACAATAAAAGAGTGAATTATCACTCTTTTTTAATGCTTAAAAACTTGCTACCAAAACTAATAAATTATATAATAAAAGAAGGTGATATAATGAACGAATATATTAAAGATAACTTACTTATAATTTGTCCAAATGAAGAAAAAATAAAGATACTAGATAACTTAAATAAAGAAGATAAATTATATGATATAAAATTTATGACAAAAGAAGAATTTAAAAATAATTATTATTTTTCATATAATGAAAAAACTTTATATTATCTTTTAACTAAATATAATTTAAATTTAGATGTTGCTAAAGTATATTTAAAGAACCTTTATGTAATTGATATTTCAAAAGATTATTCTTCTCCTAAATTAAAATTCTTACAAAATATAAAGAAAGAATTATTAGAAAATAATTTATTAGAAGAAAATAAAAACTTTAAAAAATACATAAGTACTAAAAACATTCTAGTAAAATCTTATTATAATTTAGATAAATATGAAGAAGAAATGTTAAATGCAAAATTAGAACTTCCTGCATCAACTTTAAATAATAAAGTAGTAGAATGTAATACACTAGAAGAAGAAGTTAATTATGTCTGTCTAAAAATATTAGATTTATTAAAAGAAGGAATTGATATAAATAAAATTTATCTTACAAATATATCAAATGATTACTTATATACTATTAATAAGTTATTCAAATACTATAATATTCCAATTAACCTAGATATGAACAATTCAATTTACGGTACTAAAGTAGTAAAAGATTATTTAGAAACAAAAACACTAGATTTAGATAATAAAGACAAATTGCCAATTAATCGTAAATTAGTAAATATATTATCATCATTATCATCTCTAGATGAAAAAACAAAAGAATATGAAACTATTCTAATTGATAAACTAAAAAGTACTAAGTTACCAACAAAGAAAAAACAAAACGCCATTAATATTAAAGATATATACAAAGAATCCTTTTCAAGTGATGAGTATGTATTTGTTCTTGGTTTCAATCAAGATGTTCTTCCTAAGATGGAAAAAGATATTTCTTATATTAATGATTCCATTAAAGACGAAGTGTCTCTTTATAAAACATCATACCTAAATAAAAGAAACAAACAAGCTCTTGTATATATATTAAGTAATATTAAAAATTTATATTTATCATACAAACTATCATCACCATTTAGTAGTTTTTATAAATCAAGTTTAATAACTGATTTAAATTTAGAAGTTATTAAACCAGATCAAGATAATTTAAATAAATCAAATTTATATAATAAAATTCGTTTAGCAGAAAAACTTGATTTATATAATTTATATGGCGAAAAAGATGAAACATTAACAAAATTATTTACCCATTACAACATTCCATATAATACATATTCAAATAAATTTAGTGGAATAAATAACGATACATATTTAACGAACTTACCATATCCATTAAAGTTATCATACACATCCCTTAATTCATATAATGAGTGTGCCTTTAAATACTACATTAAGTACGTATTAAAATTAGATAAATATGAAGATACATTCGCAGCATTTATTGGATCTTTATATCACAATATTTTAGAGTTGTATCAAAAAACTAATTTCGACTTTGAAACTGAATATAGAAAATATTTAGAAAAAAGAGAATTAAATCTAAAAGAA
Organism: Bacilli bacterium; assembly: GCA_017416535.1. GTDB lineage: Bacteria > Bacillota_I > Bacilli_A > RF39 > UBA660 > JAEDES01. The sequence goes on from JAFQCG010000003.1 coordinate 156,812, forward strand.
AAATTACTATTAATCAGAATAAAGAAAGATTTAATTCACTTAATCGATACACTAAAACAACAACAACTTTTAACAGGATATGATGAAACTTTATTTGAGAAAAAAGTAGAAGTTGAATTAGATAAAAATGTTTCAGTAGTATTTACGGGAACAATCGATAAAATTATGTATTATAAAAAAATAGAAGATACATATTTCACATTAGTTGATTATAAGACTGGATTTATTGATACACATATTGAACCAATGAAATATGGACTTCATATGCAACTGCCAGTTTACTTATATTTAATTCACTATTCTAAAGTATTTGCTAATCCAATATTTACAGGAATTTATTATCAAAATATAATGTTTAACTATCCAACATGGAATGGTAAAAAAGATAGTGAACAAATATACAAAGAAAATTTAATGCTTCAAGGATACTCAACCGAAGATACATCCATTTTAGCCAGATTCGATTCAACATACGAAAAAAGTGAGTATATAAAAAGTATGTCATATACAGAAGAAAAAGGCTTTGGTACATATGCTAAAACCATAAATGACGAAACTTTATATGATTTAGTACAATATACAAAGAATCATATATCTAAAAAAACAGATGAAATTTTAGCATCAAAATTTGATATCAATCCAAAAGTATATGCTGGAAAAAATATCGCTTGCGAATTCTGTAAGTTTAAAGATTTATGCTTTATGAAAGAAAATGATCAAAAGTATTTAGATAAAGTAGATGACTTATCATTTTTAGGAGGTGAAGAATAATGCCAAGTTGGACACCAGAGCAACAAGATGCCATAAACTTAGAAGGTAAAAATATAATAGTCTCAGCTGGAGCAGGTTCTGGAAAAACAGCAGTCCTTACCGAACGTGTTCTTCGCAAACTAAAAAGTGGTATTCATATTAATGAACTACTAGTTTTAACATTCACCAATGCAGCCGCAGCAGAAATGAAAGAAAGAATTAGAAAAGCTATTAATAAAACACCTGGCTTAGAAGAAGAGGCTAATTTAATTGATGGAGCCTATATCACAACATTCGATTCTTTCTCATTATCAATTGTTAAAAAATATCATACAAAACTAAATGTAACTAGTAATATTAAAATTACTGATGAAGTGGTAATAGATATAGAAAAAAATAGAATTCTAGATGAAATAATGGAGAGAAATTATTTATCTCCAAAAGAAGATTTCACAAAACTAATTCAAAATTTCTGTTTAAAAGATGACAAAGAACTAAAAGGATATATTTTAAATACATACAAAAAAATAGAATTAAAATATGATAAAGAAAAGTATTTAGAAAATTACTTCAACGAAGAATTTACTGATGAAAAAATAAATAGTTATATTAATGAATATATTAAATTAATTGATTCCAATCGTAAAAACATTTCTAATTTATTAATTGAATTGAACGATTACTTTGATGGCGATTATGTAGTAGCAGTAGAAGACCAATTACATAAATTAATGAATGCAAAAACATATGAAGAAATCTATAATTCATTAGATTTTAAATCAATAAAAGCAGTACCTAAAGGTAGTGATGAAAGAGGAAAAAGAGTAAAAGAAGCCATCTCTGATTTAACAAAAGAAATTAAAGCGCTTGCTATTTATGAAACAACAGATGAAATGAAAGAAGAAATTTTATCTACTAAATCAAGTGTAAAAGTAATAATTGATATTTTAAAAGAACTTGATAAAGAATTAACAAATTACAAACAAGTTCATGAATTATATAATTTCACAGATATCGCAAGACTGGCAATTAAAGTAGTTGATGAATATCCTGATATAAAAGAAGAACTAACAAACTCATTTAATGAAATATTAGTTGATGAATATCAAGATACATCTGACACTCAAGAAAAATTTATTTCACTTATTTCTAATAATAATGTTTATATGGTTGGAGATATCAAACAATCTATTTATCGTTTTAGAAATGCCAATCCATATATCTTTAAAAATAAATATGATTTATATCGTGATACAGATGCCGGTATAAAAATAGATTTAGTAAAAAACTTTAGATCAAGAAAAGAAGTATTAGAAAATATAAATCTCTTATTTGATTTATTTATGGATGATGAAATAGGCGGAGCAGACTATAAAGCATCACACAGAATGGTCTTTGGAAACAATTCTTATCTTGAACAAGGATATACTGAACAAAACTATAATTTAGATGTTTTAACTTATAAAGAAGTTCCAAAACCATTTACTAAAGATGAACAAGAAGCTTTTATTATAGGAACAGATATAATTGAAAAAATAACTAATAAATTCCAAGTGTTTGATAAAGATACAGGAGTGCTTAGAAATATTGAATATAAAGACTTTGTAATATTACTAGATAAAAGTAAAAACTTTGATTTATACAAAAAAATATTTGAGTACTTACATATTCCACTAACAATATTAAAAGATGAATCTCTTCGTAAAGACCAAGATGTTTTAGTCTTAAAAAATCTAATTAATTTACTAATATGTATAAAAGAAAAAAGATTTGATGAAGACTTTAAATATAGTTTTACTTCAATTTCTCGTAGTTACTTATTCAAAATAACAGATGAAGAATTATATGACATTCATATATCTAATAAATACCAAGAAACAGATCTTTATAAATTATGTTTAGAAGTAATTAATGAAATAGATACAATGTCTCCATCAGCATTCTTAAACTATGTTTTAGAAAAATTTAATTATGATGAAAAACTATTAACTATAGGAAATGTTAAATCATTTAGAATACGTTCTGAATATTTCTATAACTTAGTAAAAAACTTTGAAGAAAATGGAAATACAATTTATGATTTTTCTGCATATTTAGATCAAATATTTGATAATGATTATGACTTAAAATTCTCTGTTAATACATCATCATCAAATAGTTGTAAGATAATGACAATTCATAAATCAAAAGGACTAGAATTCCCAATTTGTTATTTCGCAGGTTTCTCTGGTAAATTTAATACTCAAGAATTAAAAGAAAGAATAATCTATGACAACAAGTATGGTTTAGTTGTTCAAAAAGTAGATGAATATTATAAAGATACTATTCTTAAAACACTACTTAAAAATTCAACTAAGAAAGAAGAAATATCAGAAAAAATAAGACTTTTATATGTTGCTGTAACACGTGCTAAAGAAAAAATGATTATAGTTATGCCAGAGACTGATGAAGAGTCTGAAACATTAGAAATAGTACCAGTCTATGAAAGAAATAAATATAATAGTTTCTTATCAATTGTAAAAAGTATATTTTCTGTACTTCTACCATTTGAAATAAAAAAAGAAATAGAAGTAAATAGAAAATATCAAATAACAGAAGATACATCTAGTGAAGAAGAATTAAAAGAAAATATCGATAACTTAGAAGTAAAAGAAAATGAATATGAAGAAACAATTTTAGAGGAACAACACTATTCAAAAGAATCACTTCACATCATTTCTAAGGAAGAACAAGAAGTAATGGACTTTGGTACAAAAGTTCATGAAGTTTTAGAACAAATGGATTTTAAAAATAGTGAAGAATATTTAAATAATATTGATAAAAATATAAAAGAAAAAATAAAAATATTCTTAGAAACTCCAATTATAAAAGAAAATATAAATAATAAAATGTATAAAGAATATGAATTCACATATCTTGAGGAAAACTCTATCTCACATGGAATTATTGACTTACTAATTGAAAGAGATGACAAAATGATTATTATAGATTATAAGTTAAAAAATACATCTGATGAAGCCTACGATAAACAATTAAATGGTTATCGTAAAGTAATTAAGGAAAAGACAAATAAAGATGTAGAATGTTACTTATACTCAATAATAAATAGTGAATTTAGAAAAGTAGAAGAATAAAACAAACTCGTATTGACTGTACAATGCGAGTTTTATAATTGTAATAAAGAAAAAAATAAACTATAATTTAAATATAGTAGGTGATTATATGGAACATAATAGAAAACAAAAATTATTAATGATTATTGCATTGGTAGTAGGAATTGCATCTTTATCTGTAGGTTTCGCAGCATTTTCAACAACACTAAATATTTCATCAAGTGCAAGTGTAACACCAAGTAGTGCGGATTTTGCAGTAAAGTTTTCAACTAGTCAAACTAGTTTAGTAACAGATGCAGTAGTACATTCAAGTAAAACAACCGGTATAACTACAACAAATGGAACAATAGTAAATAGTGTTTCACCAACTCTTTCAAATTTATCAGCAAGTTTTACTAGTCCAGGACAATATGTAGAATATACTGTATATGCAAGAAATGAAGGAGAGTATACTGCTTACTTAAATAATATTAATTATATAGGAGATAAAACATGTATTACATCATCTGGTACAACAGAATCTTTAGTTCAAAGTGCATGTAATTCAATAAATATAACAGTAACAATTGAAAATACAACATATGATGATACAACACCAATTTCTTCTCATGCCTTAGCAAAAGGAGCAAGTGAAACAATAAAGGTAAGATTAGAATATGCAGAAAATGGAACAGCAGTAGATGGATCATTTAAAATAACATTCCCAAGCATTTCACTAGTTTACTCAACAATAGATAATTCATCAATGGATGGAAAAGTAGTAAGAGTAGTAAGTGGAGATATAAATACACCTGGTAGTGTAGTTGCGATAGGAAATGAGCAATTCTATGTATTTGACAAAGAAAATGGAAATGTAAAATTACTTTCTATGTATAATCTAAGAGTTGGAAACAGTGTAGACGAAGAATGGAACGTAACACCACTAACAAACACAACTGGAATACAAGATAGTGAAGCAAGAGGATATGTAGATGGAGAATTTCCATTTATAGGAACAACAGCATTTTCAAATACAAATTCAACTTACTCGGGAAGTATAGTAGAGGGATACGTAAATAACTATAAAACATATTTAACAAACATGGGAGTAGATATCTCATCAGCAAGATTAATAAAAAAGGCAGAACTTGAAAAATTAGGATGCAACGAAGACGATTATAGTTGCAGTGACGCTCCAAGTTGGGTTTACTCAACTTCATATTGGTCGGGGTCGGCCCGTGATGCTGACTTTGTGTGGAGTGTGATTAGTTATGCGGGCTTTGTCGACAGCGACTCTAACCGTGATGACGACGTCGGCGTGCGTCCAGTTATAGAAATCTCTGAATCTATTTTCTAGAAATTTCAGATTTCTTACAGGTACAATTTGTGGAACAAATTAGTACCTGGCCTAACAAGCCGAAAGCTTGCTTGTAGGCGGTATTGTATTACAAAATATATAAAGAAATAAAAAAATAAAATACCGACTTACGAAAGTAAGTCGGAGGTTTAAATTTACTCATTCACTTATTAAGTGAATGAGTAATTATTTTGGTATTATTTATTGATATAGATAATATTGGGATAAATCTGTTAAGTTCGAGCCCTTTTGTTATTATCCTCGCTTTGAGATTGGTCGGGGTCGGCCAATGATACTAACAATGTATGGAATGTAAATAGTAATACAAACTTTGACAACAACAACTATCACGGTGATAATGCTTACGGCGTGCGTCCAGTTATAGAAATCCCAATCTCAGAATTTGAATAAAAAAATGACAAGAAATTGTCATTTTTTTATTTAAGAAAAATTAATAAAAATACTAATAATAAATTGAATATGATTTTTCTATTTGATATACTTTAATTATAAAATAATAGGAGGAAGTACTTAATGGAAAAGAAGTATGAAGCATTGTTTACTCCAATGCAAGTAGGTGGAGTGACAATCAAAAACAGATTCGTGCATGCCCCTATGGAAGGAACAGCACCAATCGAATGGATGACAGGATATAAATTCAACAAACATACTAGACAATATTTAGTAGATAGAGCAAAAAATGAAGTTGGCCTAATCATCCCAGGAATTGTTACAGTTAAAAGTGTAATTGGAGGAAAATGGTTATACAAATCAAAAAACAAATTCTTTAATGAACTAAAAGAATTAATGGACGAAGTTCATAGTTATGACTCAAAAATGTTCGTTCAATTAGGAGCTGGATTTGGTCGTGTAATGTTAATGGCTGATATGCTAACAGGACTACTTGATAAACCATTCTTAGCTAAACTATTAAAAGTAGATAGAATTACAGCATCACCATCTGAACTACCAAATGTTTGGGAACCAAGTCGTAAATGTCCTGAAATAACAGTTGAGGAAATTGAAGATATAGTAGAAGGATACGCTAAAGGCGCAGCTGTATTAAAAGAAGCTGGAGTAGATGGTGTAGAAATTCATGCTATTCATGAAGGTTATTTACTAGACCAATTTACAATTAAAAATACAAATCATCGTACAGATAAATATGGTGGTTCTTTAGAAAATAGAGCACGTTTTGTTACTGATATTATTAAAGCAATTAAAAAAGAATGTGGTAAAGACTTCCCAGTAATTGTAAGATATTCAGTTACAAGTAAAATGAGAGGATTCAACAAAGGTGCAATTCCTGGAGAAAAATATGAAGAATTTGGTCGTGACTACGATGAAAGTATCAAGTTAGCTAAAATTCTAGAAGAAGCTGGAGCAGATGCACTAGATGCAGATAACGGAAGTTATGATGCTTGGTTCTGGGCACACCCACCAATGTATATGCCACTAGCTTGTAACCTAGAAGATGCTAAATTTATTAAAAAACATGTAAATATTCCGGTATTCTGTGCTGGACGTATGGAAGATCCAAATACATCAGTAAAAGTAATTGAAAAAGAAGAAATCGATGGTATAACAGTTGGACGCCAATTCTTAGCTGATCCAGAATATGTAACTAAAGTAAAAGAAGGAAAACTAGAAGATATTAAACCATGTCTTGCTTGTCATAATGGATGCTTTGCTAATGGACAAAAACCAGATATGGATGGAGCAACAATGGCACCATGGGGTAATGGAAAATGTGCAATTACACCATACACACTAAATGAACATGCAAGAGTTTTAAAACCACTTGCTAAAAAGAAAAAGATTGCTGTAATCGGTGCAGGTATTGCAGGAATGGAATTTGCTCGTATCGCAACACTTCGTGGACATGATGTAACAATCTATGAAAAATCTAATGAACTAGGTGGAGTATTTATCGCAGCAGCAGCACCTAAATTTAAAGAAAAAGATAAAATGTTACTAAAATGGTATGCTAAACAAATGAAAGATTTAAATATTAAAATTGAATTTAATCATGAAGTAACAGAAGAAGAATTAAATAACTTAGAAGTAGATGAAATCATTTATGCAACAGGAGCAAGTGCTCGTACATTAAAAGTTGAAGGTGGAGAAAAAGCAATTGATGCAATTGACTACCTAAGAGAAACAACTTTAATTGGAGATAATGTTGTAATTATTGGTGGAGGATTAACTGGATGTGAAATTGCTTATGATGCAGCGCTAAACAAGAGAAAACCAGTTATAATTGAAGCTCAAAAACATATTTTAAATATGCCACTATTATGTGCAGCAAATTCAAATATGTTAAGAGAAATAATTCGTTTCTATGAAATTCCAGTATATACAAATGCTAAAGTAGTAAAAATTACAGATAAAGATGTAACTATTGAAGTTGATGATGAAGAAAAAACTATTAAAGCTGATACAGTTGTTAAATCTATTGGATATAACGCTAGTGGAGTAGAAAGTAGTAAAAACTTCCACGTAATTGGAGATGCAGAAAAAGTAGGTAACTTAAAAGATGTTATCTGGACTGCATACGATTTAGCGAATAAACTATAATAAAATAGCGAGTAATTCGCTATTTTACTTTAAGGAGAACATATGATAAAAATATGCTTTGTCTGCCTAGGAAATATTTGTCGTTCTCCTATGGCAGAATATATAATGAAAAAGAAACTAAAAGATCTAAATCTAGAAAATGAATATCACATAGTATCACGTGCAACATCATATGAAGAACAAGGAAATGATATATATCCTCCTGCTAAAAGAAAACTAACAGAAGCAAACATTCCATTTAGTAATCATACCGCCACAAGATTAGAAAAAGATGACTATGATAAATATGATTGTTTCATTTGTATGGAACAAAGAAATATAACAAATACTCTACGTATATTTGAAAGTGATCCAAGTAACAAAATATTTACTTTATTAGATAAAGATATTGCTGATCCTTGGTATACAGGAAACTTTGATGATACATATAATGATTTAGACTATGGTTTAGATAATCTTATAAAAGAACTTGAAAAGAAGTAGAAATACTTCTTTTTTGTTGCTATATAAGGGTAAAACTTGCATTTTTACCCATTTTATGATATAATATCCCCACATATTGAAAAGGGGGATAAAAATGGAGTTTATTGTACTAGATTTAACAACAGCAACCGAAGAACAAATAAAAGCTGCAATTGACTGTAACAATAGAACATCTCGTTTAATGCAATCAGAAATCGATAAATTACGTCGTGTAGCTGAAACTGTCAAAAAAAGTAAAAAACCAATTATTATTCAAGTAGAACCTCAAGAAGAAAAGAAAGAAACAGAAATAATTGATGAAGACTTTGAAAATGAGGTTGAATATTATTTATCACAACTAAAAGAATTAAAAAATTCTAATATTGATGATGAGTTTGAAACATCAATACCATCTCGTATGCACTATCAGTATGAAAGAATCTTGACTCGTTTAAAACTAGAATCAATAAGACTTATTAAAGAAATTAAAGATTTGTTAGCTGAGGAAGGCTTATCTTTAGAAGATATGAATGCTTTTAAAGAAGAATTAGATTTAGAACTAAAGAAAATCGAACTAATTAATAAAGCATTAGAACCAGTAAAAGAAGAAGAGCAAGCCTCTACTAAAAAAGATAATAAATTAATATTTGTACCAACATCAGGTGGAGATATAAGAGTACTAGATGAAATTGATTCTATACCATACGAATATTACGATCGTTTCCTAGGACTATTCCAATCAATAAAAGATGGTACATTTAAAAATGTTCAAAGATTCACAGGTAATAATGAACTTAATGGTTTATGTGAAGTAAAAGACTTTAAAGTACGTGTAATTTTTGTAAGATTAACAAAAGATTCTTATGCAATAATATCAGCGTTTACTAAAAAGTCTGATAATGATAAAGCTTATCGTGCTGCAGTAATAAAAAAATATAATGACTTCCAGATAGCAGAATCATCATTAAGAAAAAATATACAAAATGAAGAATTCTTAGAACTACATAAGACATATGAAACAGAATTATTTGAAAAGTTATCACCTACAACTAAAACACCTGTTTTAAAGAAGAAAGGTGGTGAAGTATAATGATAAATATCTTAAGAATGATAAATAAAGAAAAAATAAGAATTGATCAAGAACTATTAGAAGAAGATGAAAGATTTGAATTTTATCAAGAATTTTTCAAAAAAAATAAAACATCAACATTAACTGATGTAATAAATTTAAATCATTCTGATTTAGCACTTGCAATTATCATTAATATGGACCCAGAACTTTCGGTTGAAGAAGTTAAAGAAGTAGTTTATGGTAACAGAGATATTTTTGAAAATTTAAACTTCGATTCTATAAGTGAACTAGTAAGATTAATAGATGGTCTAGCTAATGACCCAGAACTTTATTGTGATATTAAAAAAGCTGCTATAACTAAAGCGGATAAGAAATTTACAGCTAGATTCAAAAAAGAAAGTCAAATGGCGAGTATGATTCGTATTCTTACAGATTCAATGGACACAACTCCAGAAATGTTCTTTGATTTTGTAGATATGTTTATTGAACACAGTGAAGGATTTGTAATTGCCTTATCAACAGTTGCAACATTAAAAGATATCAAAGAAGAAAAAGAATTCCATTATCAAATGATTCAAGATATCTGTGAAGAAGAAGGTGCAAAAGTTAAACGAAAAGTTCAAGATAAATGGGTATCAGAAATGGTAAGAGATGATTATAAAATTGCTAATTTATTAAAACCAGTAAATGATGCAAGAAATGAATATCATCATCTAGATCAAGAACAAAGAAATAGAAAAAGAAATTTATCTAAAACAAAAGTTGTTTATGAATCATTAGAAACAAACCTTTATAAAGCCATTCAATCAGGGGAAATAAGAAATGTTGAAACATTACTAAAAAAAGTACCTAATGATGAAATTAGAATTGCTATATTAAAACTTGTATATACACACAATCAAAAAATATACAAAAACTTATCTGAAGAATATAAAATATTAGCTGCTAATGATGCTTCTCACTATCGAGTTCTACTTGCAAAATATGGTATATCTCCAGAAGATTATGAAGTAGGAACTGTAATGGAAAATTCAATTGAAGATTTAGAAAATATATTAAAATTACTAACTAAACTTTCAATAACTAATCCAACAGAAATTCTTAGTATTATTCAAAATACAAATTTAGAAACAATTACTAATATTCAAGGATTAACTGAACGAGGTATAATAACATCTCAATTATTAGTAGAACATCAAAGTATTCTAAATCCAAATTCAAAAGAATATGAAGACTTCATGAGAAATTTAAGTTTAATTAATAAAAAGAAATTAAATCCACATCATTTTACAACAACAGAAGATGTATTAATAACAAATCATGAAGTATTAACAAATAGTTTAAGCACACTAGAAGATTACGACTTATTATCTAATATAAAATCAAAAATGAATTTAACTTTCTTAAAAAACATAGATTTAAAAGAATCAATTGATCTATTATTAGAATTAGGTTATGAATCAAATTTAGAAGAATGTTTAGACTTATTAAACTATAAAGATAAATTTGATAGATTAAAAGTCTTAAAAGAATTAAATATACCTATAGGAAGCACACAAGAATTAATAGGAATATTAACAACAGATAAATTCTATGTACCAGATAAAGATATATCTAAGTATGTATATAATGCATCTAACTATAATTTGCCTAGAGGAATTGTAGAAGTAGAAGAACCAAAGAAAAAAGTATCAGATGTATCAAGGTTATCAGAATTTTCAAATACATCTCGTACATATAGTTTTGATGGAGTATTAATTTCCAAAAATAGAGTACATAGAAATTTATCTCATATACTAGCAACAGGAAAACCAACAGATAGATTAGTATATGCAATATTAAAAGGAGCAACATTAAATGATGAAGAAGTATCAAAAGTAAAAACATCACTTGCTTCACAAAAACAAATAATAAAAAAATAATCCAAGTATCTTAAGAATAGAAAAGAAGTCTGTCATGTCACACACCGGACTTCTTTTCGTTTATAAAACGTTGACAAATAAGTCTCTACGTGCTATAATCTAACTGTTTGACGCCTCATGCTCAAACCGCATTGAACAGGTAAAAACGTGTAATACGTACCTCGAGAGCGAGTCTTAAGTTTAAAAAAGGAGGTATATTTAATGAACGCTGTAGTTAAAGTTGGTGGAAAGCAATATTATGTTACTGAAGGTTCTGAAATTTTTGTTGAAAAACTAAATGCAGAAGCTGGTGACAAAGTTAGCTTCGATCAAGTATTAATGCTTGATAGTAAAGTAGGAAGTCCTTATCTTACTAATGTTACTGTTGAAGGTGAAGTAATCAAAAACGGTAAACAAAAGAAAATTAGAGTTTTCAAATATAAAAGTAAAGATAGATCTAACCGTAAGACTCAAGGACATAGACAACCTTATACAAAAATCAAAATTACTAAAATTAATGGTTAATTTATGATTAAAGTTAAAGTAGAAAAAGAAAATTCTATTTATAAAAAAATATCTATTCTAGGTCATGCTATGTATGATGAATATGGAAAAGATATTGTATGTAGTGCTGCTAGCAGTATTGCAACAACAACAATAAATGGAATCTTAACTTTAGATGAAGGTAGTCTAAGTTACCAAGTTAATAAGGAAGGTCTTATAATTGAGAATATTTCAGATAATGAAACAACTCAAAAATTACTTGGAAACATGGTTAATCTTTTAGAACAGTTGGAAGAACAATATCCAACAAATATTGAAGTAAAGTAAGGAGGAGAATTATGAAACAATTATTATTAGATATTCAATTATTTGCTCACCATAAAGGGCAAGGATCAACATCTAATGGTCGTGATTCTGCAGGACGTAGACTTGGAGCTAAAGCAGCTGACGGTGAATTCATAACAGCTGGTTCTATTATATATCGTCAACGTGGAACAAAAATTTTCCCAGGAACTAACGTTCGTCGTGGAAATGATGATACTCTATATTCTACAGTTGATGGAATCGTTAAGTTTGAACACTTAGGAAGAACTAAGAAACAAGCTTCAGTATATCCAGTAGGAGAATAATAGAAGTAAAGAGCCATTATGGCTCTTTTTTTAACCAATAATAGCAAGTGATTATCTAGACAAAAAAATATATATTTGTTATACTAAAATCACTTTGAAAGGGGATGAAATAATGTTTGTAGATGAGGTTGAAATTAAAGTTGAAGCCGGAGATGGTGGAGACGGATGTACTGCCTTTCGTCGTGAAAAATATATCGAAATGGGAGGACCATTCGGAGGTAATGGTGGACGTGGAGCAGACATAATCTTCAAAGTAGATGAAGGATTACACACATTATTAGATTTACGTTATCAAAAAACAATTAAAGGACAAAAAGGTGAAAATGGACGTGGTAAAAACCAACATGGTGCCGGAGCTGAGAACTTAATTGTTAAAGTACCACAAGGTACAGTAGTAACTGATTTAGATACAGGATTTATTATTGCCGATTTATCAAAAAAAGACCAACAAGAAGTAATTGCAAAAGGTGGACGTGGAGGCAGAGGAAATACTGCCTTCAAAACACAAACTAATACAGCTCCAGACTACTCTGAAAAAGGAGAAGAAGGAGAAAAGAAAACATTAAAAGTAGAAGTTAAAATGTTAGCTGATGTTGGATTAGTAGGATTACCAAGTGTTGGAAAATCAACAATAATTTCAATGATTTCAAGATCTAAACCCAAAATAGCCGCTTATCACTTTACAACACTTACTCCAAACTTAGGTGTAGTACGAGCAAGTGAAGGAAGAAGTTACGTAGTAGCAGATCTTCCAGGTCTAATTGAAGGAGCATCACAAGGAGAAGGATTAGGAGATAAATTCTTACGCCACATTGAAAGAACAAGAGTAATAGCTCATGTAATTGATATGAGTGGAAGCGAAATGAGAGATCCATATGAAGATTATCTTTTAATTAATAAAGAATTAAAAGAATTCAATGAAAAATTACTAGAAAAACCACAAATAGTAATTGCTAATAAAATGGATATTCCAGGAGCAAAAGAAAATTTAGAAGAATTTAAAAAGAAAGTTGACGTAGAAATATATGAAATTTCAGCAGCAACAAATCAAGGATTAGATAAGGTAATAAATAGATTAGCTGACTTATTAGATGAAATTCCATCTAATCCACTATACGATGAAAGTCAAATTGAAAGTCATGTTCTATATAAATTCAAGAAAGAAGAACCATTTACTATTGGAAGAGATGACGATGGTACATGGGTAATTGAAGGAAAAGAAGTTGAAAGAATATTCAAAATGACAAAATTCTCAAGTGAAGAAGCAATTTATCGTTTCTCTAAAAAACTACGTCGTATGGGAATTGATGATAAATTACAAGAATTAGGAGCAGAAGAAGGAGACCAAGTTAGAATTCTAGACTTCTACTTCGATTATAAAGACTAATTATTAGGTGGGGTTCAATATGACATTAACAGAATTAAAAACAAAAACAGAAAATTTAACAAATAGAATTGATGGAATTAATACATGGATAAAAAGTAATCCAGAAGTAACAGAACCAAATGTGTACGAGATAATGGATTGCAATGTTCAATATGCAGAATTAGTGGCAGAATATGTAACTTACTATAATGAAAGTGGTTGGCCATTTATTGAAGAAGATATGATGCTTAAAAAAAATTTGCCAAGAAGTGCCAGAACAACCGATTTACCATTTCTACATCCTGAACTTGCAAATTGCTTTTTAGGGCTATGTACAATGGAAACTCTAAGAGAATTTCCAATGCATCCATTTATAAAAACACCTGAAGCATATGATATGTATGCAACACTTAGAATGAGACAATTATGTGGAGCATACACTTTAGGACCAACAGAAGAAGATAGACGAATAAAAAGAGAATTAATTACTAAATCTATGAGTGTTTTATACTATATCTGGCAAGTAAAACAACAAGAACCAGATTATGAGTACGACAACATATCTGAATTTATCGCATTAAAAGATATGGCTAGTTTATATGAAGCATCAGAAGAACCATGTCAATATAAAGTACAAATAGATAATATACTATCAAAGATAGAAGAAAGTTATAAATATAAAGAAACTAAAACAGGACAAAAAGCACCACAAAAGAAAAAAGACTAATATTTGTGTGCTATTAAGGAAAGGAGCATATATCAAATATGCCAAAAATTACAAAAGAAGAATATGCTCGTAGAGCCTTAAAATTTGTGGAAGCACACAAAGAAAGCTATACACAAAGAGAATATGAGTATATTCGTGGAAATATCACTTGGGGAATGGATAAACTGTTTGTATCTGATTTATTAAGACAAGTATATGATGAAGCTGGAATTACAGATCCAAAAACAAATATGTACGAAGGATTTGTAAAATTATTAGAAGAAAACTTTGACATAGAAAGAGATATTATTGAAATAGGTGGAGGTGTTGTTCCTTCTCTCGCAAAAAAAATAGCTCTACGTCAAAAAAAAGGAACTATTACAGTTTACGATCCAAGATTAATAACAGATATAAATCACCCAGATAATTTAATTCTAAAAAAAGAAAAATTTAACAAAGATACACCAATAGGTAATGCTCAAATGATTATTGGTTTTATGCCTTGTGAAGCAACTAATCTACTTATTGAAACAGCATGTGCTAATAATGTTGATTTCATGATAGCATTATGTGAAGGTGGAACACGAGAAGGTTATGGTTGGTTAGAAGAAGATGATGAATGGATAGGTTTTGTAAAATACTGTGCAAGTCGTGGTATAGAAGATGCAAATCTAGGTACGTTAGAAGAAAGATCTTTAGAACAATATGATAATCCATATCCAGTTATATACAATAAACGAAGAAAATCTTAATTATTTAAGATTTTTTTGTTTTCTATAAAAAAGTTATGTTATAATAAACTTAAGATAGAATAATATGAGGTGAAGCAATATGAAGAGTCCTGAATTTTTAAGTTCAAAAGGAGTAGACTTACAAAAGAGTTTAGAACTATTTGGAAATATAGAAACATATAATGATACAGTTGGAGAGTTTATTGTAGGAACTGCAGGTAAAGCAAATAAGTTAAAAGAATATATGACTGCAAAGGATTTAACTAACTATGCAATATATGTTCATTCATTAAAAAGTGATGCAAAGTATTTTGGATTTACCAAACTATCAGAAAAAGCATACGAACATGAAATGAAGAGTAAAGCAGGAGACTTATATTATATATATGAAAACTTTAATGATTTAGTAGCTGCTGTAAACGAAACTATTGCAATTGTTAAAGAATATTTATCAGATGCTCCTGAACAACCAGCAGAAAAACCTGCAGAAGTTGTTCCAGAAGAAGAAACTGATGCTTATACAGAAAAAACAATCTTAGTAGTAGATGACTCAAATATTATTAGAAACTTTACTAAAAGAATCTTTGATGGTAAATATGGAGTAGGTACTGCTAAAAATGGTCAAGAAGCAATTGATATAATTAATGCTAATAAAGATAATGAAAATATAATTGCTATTCTACTAGATTTAAATATGCCTAAAGTAGATGGATTTGCAGTATTAAAATATATGGAAGAAAATGATTTCTTTGAACAAATACCAGTATCAATTATTTCAGGAGATTCATCAAAAGAAACAATTGATAAAGCATATCAATATCCAATTGTTGATATGTTAGGAAAACCGTTCAATGAAAACGATGTAAAAAGAGTAGTAGAAAAAACTATTATGTATAAGGAATTATCATAATAAAAGAGACTGATTATTCAGTCTCTTTTTTACTTTTCTTTTTATTTTTTAATTCTTCGCGTCTTTCTTCGTCTTCTTTTTCAACTACAAGTTTTAATGTATCTCCAACTTTTAAATCTTTAACAGTTTCTCTAGGTACAAAATATATATTAGAAACATTCTTTTTTCTTCTAACTTTCTTTTCAGTTCCAAGACATTCAATTAAATATAAAATCTTTTCATCGCTATCAGTAAGAATAACATCTATCTTTTCAAATAAGAAATTAGTATTTGCAGACTTTTTATTTGGAAATCTAACTCCATATGTTAATGGACCAAGAACAAATTTAAGTCCTTTTAATCTTTCCCAAAATGTATTTGCTTCTACTAATTTAACTTTTCTATTTTTAACTTTTATATACATAAAATCACCACTTACAGATTATATTATAACATAAATTTCTTTTACAATTAATAAAAGTATGGTATCATAAAGAAGAAAAGAGGAGGTATTATTATGAGTGGACATTCAAAATGGGCTACAATTCACAGAAAAAAAGGTTTATTAGATGCAGCGCGTGGTAAAGTATTCCAAAAACTTGCAAAAGAAATTATGGTTGCTGCAAAAGGTGGAAGTCCCGATCCACAGACTAATGCCGCATTAAGATTAGCAGTTGATAAGGCAAAAGCACAAAATATGCCAAAAGAAAATATTCAAAAAGCAATTGAAAAAGCAACAGGAACAACAGACGGAGCAAACTATGAAAATGTACGTTATGAAGGTTATGGTCCAAATGGAGTTGCTTTCATGGTTGATTGCTTAACTGATAATAGAAATAGAACAGCATCACAAGTAAGAAGTTCATTTACTAAAGCTGGAGGTAACTTAGGAACAGATGGTTCAGTAAGTTATATGTTTGAACGTCGTGGTTCAATTGTTATTCCAGGTGAATATGATGAAGAAGAAATGATGATGACTTCCCTTGATGCAGGAGCATTAGATTTCGAAGCAGTAGATAATACATATATAATTACAACTGCTCAAGATACTTTTACAGCAGTAAAAGAAGCATTAGAAAATGCTAATGTAAAAGAATTCCTAGAATGTGAATTAACATATATTCCAAATATGGAAGTAGAACTAGATGAAGAATCAAGTGAAAAAGTACATAACTTAGTTGAAACACTTGAAGACTTAGATGATGTACAAGATGTATATTATAATTTAAAAGAAGATTAAGAGGTATAATATGGCTAACTTACGTCAAATAAATAATGAATTAAAAACATACATTAATGAAGCAACATTTATTTCAAATAAGTGTCGTAATAAATTACTAAAATATTTAGGTGAAACATTCAACGTAGAGTTACCACTTGAGAATTTTGCTAAAATAGATGCTGAAATAACAGAAGAAGGAAATATCATAATGAGAGGTGATGAATATAAAACATCATCTCCAGTAAAAACAGAAGAAGAATTAGAAGAAAAATATAATGTATTTAAAGAAAAAGCAGAAATTCTTCTAAAGAAAAAAGAAGTAAATTATTACACAAAAAATAATATAAATAATACATTAAATATATTTATAGTAATAGCACTTTCAATTATCTATGTAATAGTGTTAATCTTTGCAATAAGAGAAGTGTTAAGTCTAAATTTATTTACTGCAAGTATATTATTTGCAATTCTTTCTTCAAGCTTAATTCCAAATATAAAAGCAAGATTTGAACAAGCAAAAAATTTCCTAAAGAGGAAATTTAAAAAATAGTTTTATAACTATTTTTTTATTTGTTTATTTTGACAAACAAGTGTTCGTGTTGTATAATTAATATTAGTTTGAAAGTATATAATATTTAGTTTATAATGAATATGGAGTGATAATAAATGTATGACTATATAAAAGGTACAATTACATGTTTAAAAAATAATGCAATCGTTTTAGATAATAATGGTATTGGATATTTAATATATGTATCAAATCCATATTCTTTTGAAGTTGGAAAAGAATATAAGGTATTTGTATATCAAAAAATAGCTGAAGATGAAAATAGTTTATATGGTTTTAAGACAATAGAAGAAAAAGATTTATTCTTAAAATTAATTAGTGTAAAAGGTTTAGGTTGTAAAATGGCCTTACCAATCTTAGCAGTAGGATCAATAAATGGAATAATGGATGCCATTGAAAGAGAAAATGTTTTATATCTAAAGAAATTCCCAAAGATAGGAGATAAACTTGCAAAACAAATAGTTTTAGACTTAAAAGGAAAACTTGAATTTATAGGTATCGGAATTTCTGAAGATGAAGTTAATACAGAAAATGAACTTAAAGAAGTATTAATTGGATTAGGATATAAAGAAAAAGAATTAAAACCAGTTTTAGCTAAAGTTGATACATCATTAGCAATAGAAGACCAAGTAAAAGATGCATTAAAATTATTATTAAGATAAATTAAGGAGGACATATAATGGAAAATGAAAGTGTTATAAAAACATACAATTTATTAGATGATAATACAATTGATAATACTATTCGTCCAGAAAGTATTGAAGAATATGTAGGACAAACAGACGTAAAAGAAAATATTAAAGTCTTTGTTGAAGCTGCTAAAATGCGTAATGAACCATTAGATCATGTTCTATTATACGGTCCACCAGGATTAGGTAAAACAACATTGGCCTTTATTATAGCAAATGAACTAGGTACACATATCAAAACAGCAAGCGGACCAAGTATTGAAAAAACCGGAGACTTAGCAGCAATACTTTCATCCCTTGAACCAGGAGATGTATTATTTATTGATGAAATACATCGTATGCCAAGATATATTGAAGAAATTCTATATCCAGCTATGGAAGATTTTTCATTAGACATAATTGTAGGTAGTGAAGGAAATAGTAGAAACATTAAAATTGACTTACCTCCCTTTACACTAGTAGGAGCAACAACAAGAGCAGGAGATTTATCTTCGCCACTAAGAGATCGTTTTGGAATAACTTCAAAATTACAATTTTATACAATTGAAGAGCTAAGAGATATTATAAAAAGAACAGCTAGAGTACTAGATATTGAAATTGAAGATGATGCTGCAGTAGAACTTGCTAAAAGAAGTAGAGGCACACCAAGAATTGCAAACAGATTATTTAAAAGAGTTAGAGACTTTGCACAAGTTAAAGGAAATGGTATAATAAACATCGCAATTACTGAAGAAGCACTTAATCGTTTAAAAGTAGATAGTATTGGATTAGATAATACTGACCATGATTTATTATTAGCAATCATTAATAAATTTAATGGAGGCCCAGTAGGTGTAGAAGCAATTGCCTCATCAATTGGAGAAGAAGTAACGACAATTGAAGATGTATATGAACCATATTTATTACAAATGGGATTATTAAAAAGAACATCACGTGGTCGTATAGCAACAGATAAAGCATACGAAGTATTAGGAATAAACAAGAAATAAAAAGGTGATTAAAATGGGAAGGACAACCGCTAAAGCGTTTACTGAAGTTGAAACATTCGATGACTTTAAACAAGAAATTCAAAACAGTATTAATTATTTAACTTCAGGATATTTTCACCCACAAGGTGCAGAACTATCAATTAAAAGTTTAAACGACATGGATGAAAAAACACAAAAGCAATTACTACGCTTTATGCGTCATGTCGATAGAAAATTATCAACTGGAGGAGCTGCTAAAGGAAATAGATTTCATAAAATACCAACAGTAATGGCAGGATGTATTTATTTAACATATTATAATGATCAAATAAAAGATTTATCTATGGATGAATTTATGTTATTGTCAAAATTCTCAATTGTAGAACCGCCAGAATTCTATCAAGGAGCAGTAGATTATTTAGGGAAAGATTTATTAACTGCTGTTACAGAAAAACATTTTGATTACATGTTTCAAACAGGATTTTTAAACTTTGCCGAAGATAAGATTAGAAATGGTGAAGATAAAGATGACGTTGCAACATTTGTAAGAGAAACACCACTAGAGGAATTGTCACAACAAACATTTGAATATGAAAGAAATTTATTATTGGAAGTAGGAAAATATTTATGAAAGTAGAAGATTTTAATTATAACTTACCTGAAGAATTAATTGCTCAAACACCACTAGAAAAAAGAGATTCTTCTAGATTATTAGTATTAGATAAACAAACAGGAGAAATAGAACACAAACATTTCACTGACATAATTAATTATCTAAATGAAGGAGATACATTAGTACTAAATGATACAAAAGTACTACCTGCAAGACTAATTGGTGTTAAAGAAGAAACTAATGCTGTTATCGAAATTCTATTACTAAAAAATACAGAAGGAGATAACTGGGAATGTTTAGTTAAACCGGCAAGAAGAATAAAAGTAGGCACAATAGTAACATTTGGAGATGGCAAATTAAAAGCAGAATGTATTTCTGAAGGAGAAGATGGTATAAGACATTTTAAATTATTATACAAAGGAATCCTATTAGAAATATTAGAAGAATTAGGAACAATGCCACTTCCACCATATATACATGAAAAATTAGAAGATCAATCAAGATACCAAACTGTTTATGCTAAAGAAGTAGGTAGTGCCGCTGCTCCGACAGCAGGATTACACTTTACTAAAGAATTATTAAAAGATATAGAAAATAAAGGTGTAAATATTGCTTATGTAACACTTCATGTAGGACTTGGTACATTTAGACCAGTAAGTGTAGATACAATTGAAGAACATGAAATGCATAGTGAATATTATTCAATGACAAAAGAAGTTGCAGAACTTTTAAATAAAACTAAAGAAAATGGAAAAAGAATTATCGCAGTAGGTACAACAAGTACAAGAACATTAGAAACAATTGCCTCAAAATATGATGGATTTAAAGAATGTAGTGGTTGGACAAATATTTTTATATACCCAGGGTATAAATTTAAAGCAATTGACTCACTATCAACAAACTTCCATTTACCAAAGTCAACTCTAGTAATGTTAGTATCAGCTTTAGCTGGAAGAGAAAATATACTTAACGCTTATAATGAAGCAGTAAAAGAAAAATATCGTTTCTTCTCCTTTGGAGATGCAATGTTTATTAAATAATATTTTATTTAAAAATAAATTATTTTAAAATAAAAATGATGAAGGAAACTTCATAAAAAAGGATATATCTAATTTCGGTTAGGTACACTCCAAATATTTTTTGTATGCACGCTAGCGAATTTGTTAGTGTGCTTTTTCTCTATTTAAATAGTATTACAAATACTAAAATAAACAGGAGGATAATTATTCTTGAAAAAGTATCTAAATTAAAGTATAATTATAACGTAATTTACGGGGAGGTATCTCATGAAAATAAAATACACATTATTACAAAAAGAAGCAAATACAAAAGCAAGACTTGGAAAGATCGAAACAAATTATGGTACGTATGATACTCCAATGTTTATGCCAGTTGGTACACGAGCAACAGTAAAAGGTTTAGCACCTGAAGAACTAAAGGCAGCAAACAGCGGGATTATTCTTTCTAACACATATCATTTGTGGCTAAGACCAGGAGCAGACATTGTAGAAAAATGTGGTGGTCTACATAAATTTATGAATTGGGATGGACCAATTCTTACAGATAGTGGTGGTTTCCAAGTATTTTCACTTGCTAAAAATAAAGAAAAAGATATTACTGAAGAAGGAGTTCATTTTAAAAGTCATATAGATGGTTCAAAATTATTTTTAACTCCAGAAAAATCAATTGAAATACAAAATAAATTAGATAGTGATATCGCAATGTCATTTGATGAATGTCCACCATTCCCAGTAACATATGAATATATGAAAAGATCAGTTGATAGAACACTACGCTGGGCAGCAAGGGGAAAAGCAGTTCATAAAAATCCAAATCAAGCACTATTTGGAATAGTACAAGGTGGAGAATTTGAAGATTTACGTGAATATAGCTGTAAGAAAACTGTTGAAATGGACTTCGATGGATATTCAATCGGAGGTACATCAGTAGGAGAAGATAAACCAACAATGTATAAAATGATTGACTATGGAATTAAATACTTACCAGAAGATAAAGTAAGATATCTAATGGGAGTAGGAGATCCAATAGATATTATTGAAGGAGTAATTCGTGGTATAGATATATTTGATTGTGTTTTACCTACAAGAATTGCACGTCATGGACAAGCATTCACAAGAACTGGAAAAATTAACTTTAATAATGCAAAATATAAAGAAGATTTATCTCCACTTGAAGAAGGATGTGATTGCTATACATGTAAGAATTACTCAAAAGCATATATTAGACATCTAATTTCAACAGATGAAATGTTAGGAGGAAGACTAATATCAATTCATAATATTAGATTCCTAATAAAACTAACAGAAGAAATAAGAGAAGCTATTAAAGAAAATAGATTATTAGAATATCGCGATGAATTTATAAAAAAATATGAATCAAATAAAAAGGACAATAAATAATTATTGTTCTTTTTTAAATATAAAAAATTGGTTTATTTTCAACATTGGCTTTTGTATTTGATATTTGAACATCATTAAAACTAGTATCAGGTTGTTTCATTACATCAGCAATTTTAAACATAGTCTTTGCATTTGTTAATATAGGTTTTACTTGATATACGATAGGAATAGCTTGATTAATAATACCTAAAGTTTTTTGTGTACCATCTAAAAGATTACTCCAATTTATACCTTTTGCGGCACTTAAACTCTTACTAAATAAATTGGGTTTAACAAATTGATTTGGAAACATAATCCACCTCTATAATAAATATATGTAAAAATAATAAAAAAGTTAATTTACTCATTTTCAAAAAAAAAATACTATGATACAATAAAATAGAATAATAAGAGGAGGCTAGACATATGAAATTTATCTTGATGCCGTTTATAGCAGTTTACCATGTTGTCAGTGCAATTATGTCTGCTCCTGGAAAACTTTTACAAAAAGCGGAGGATAAAGCCTTTGAATCCAAAGACAAAAAACAAAAACAAAAAGAAGAAAAAGAATTAGCAGCATTAAATGCATCTAATTCACAATTAGCTCAAACCAATGCATCAGTAGCAGTTGCTCAACCAGAACAATCACAAGCAGTAGCGGCACAACAGGAAGCGGCTGCAGGAGCAACAACAGAAGGTGACGTAAAACTAAGTGATATGGCTTCTCAAGATGAAGCACAAGCAAAGAAAGAACGTCCAATGAAATCATATCGTTATACGATATTAAACTCTTTTGGAAAAAAAGAAGTTGGAACATTTGATGCAGAAGAAGAACAAGACGTTAGAAATTATTTATTAGCACAAGATTATAAGATACTAGAAGTAAAAGAACGTAGTAAATATGATATTGATTTAAATATTGGTAATAAGATTAGTGCAGAAGATTTAGCTTTCTCACTTACTCAATTATCAACTTATATTAAATCAGGTATCCCACTAGTAGATGGTGTTAAAATCCTTGCAAAACAAACAAAGAAAGCAGTTCTAAAAAAGAGTTTTAACCAATTAGTATATGAATTACTACGAGGAGAAAGTTTCTCAAATGCCATGATGGCTCAAGGAGAAGTATATCCAAAACTTTTAATAAACATGGTAAAAACAGCAGAAATGACTGGAGACTTACCATCAATACTAGATGACATGTCTGAATATTATACATCTATGGAAAGAACAAAAAAACAAATGAAATCAGCGATGACATATCCAATAGTTGTATTAACAATTGCCTTTGCGGTATTAATATTCATGTTAGTATACTTAGTTCCACAATTCTCTGGAATGTATGCCGATAATGATGCAACAATGCCAGCACTAACATTAGCTATTCTTGATATTAGTTCATTCATTCAAACGAACTGGTTAATATTAATACTATGCGCAGTAGCATTAGTTGTAACATTTATGTATCTATTTAAACATGTTATAGGATTTAAAACTGCAGTACAAACATTCCTAATGCACGTACCTGTAGTAAAAGATATTATCATCTATAATGAAATTGCAAACTTTACAAAAACATTTGCATCACTAATAAACCATGGTGTATTCATTACAGATAGTATGGAAATCCTATCAAAAATTACAGACAATGAAATTTATAAGAAAATAATTAATAAAACATTAGTCAACCTAGGTAAAGGAGATACAATCTCTATGGCCTTTAAAGGTGAGTGGGCAATTCCAATTGTTGCTTATGAAATGTTAGTTACAGGTGAAACAACAGGTCAATTAGGATTAATGATGGAAAAAGTTGCAGACCACTTCCAAAATCTACACAAAAGTGTTATTGATCAAATGAAGAGTTTACTAGAACCAATTCTTATTTGTTTCTTAGCAGTAATAGTTGGTATTATCTTAATCTCTATCATTCAACCAATGTTTGGTATTTACCAATCAGTACAATAAGAATATAAGGAGGATAATTATGAATATACTATATTTAATTATCTTTTTTATTTTAGGATTACATATTGGATCATTTCTTACAGTAATTGGTCTACGTCTTCCTAAAAAAGAAAATTTTACAACAACAAGATCACATTGCGATTCCTGCGGTCATATATTAGGGGCAACAGAAATGATTCCAATTTTATCATATATACTTCAAAAAGGTCGTTGTCGTCATTGCGGAGCAAAAGTAGATGTATTATCAACATATGTAGAATTCTTTACAGGAGCACTATTCGCAGTTGCATTCTATGCTTTTGGATTCTCATATGAATTACTAATTGCCTTAGGCATTGTGTCATTACTTATGATTGTTGTAGTAAGTGATATAACATATTTAATAATACCAGATGAAGTATTAGCATTTTTCTCAGTATACTTCCTAATAATTCAAATACTAAATTTAGGATTACTAGGTGCAGGAAAGCAACTTTTATCAGGTTTATTCCTATTTGGAGTAATGTATCTAATTATGATATTAGGTAATAAGATGTTGAAAAAAGAAAGTCTAGGTGGAGGAGATATAAAAATGATGTTTGTCTTCGGCTTAGTATTAGATCCACTACTTGGAGCCTTATCAATCTTTTTAGCAAGTGTAATTGCCTTACCAATTTCATTAATATTATTAAAACACCAAAGAGAAAGAGTTATTCCTTTTGGACCATTCCTACTAATTGCATTAACATTTATATATTTTGCTGGAATAACTACACCATTAGTTTTAAGTTGGTTACAAATAAAGTAAAAAGAAGGGTAAAAACCTTTCTTTTTTTTTCTAATTATTGTACTATATAAGCAGGTGGTGATGATGATGAAAAATATATCTATTTTACCTGCTGACACATACTCAGTAATTAATAAAACTGTAATAAATGATACTGATCGAAAAATAGTTTCGATGCTATATCAACCAATTATTGGATTTACGGCAGCATCATTGTATTTTACCTTATTAGATGACTTAGATAAATCGTCTTTAATGTCTGAAGATCAAACTCATCATCATTTAATGGCTACAATGCAATTAAAATTAGAAGATATAGTAATTGCAAGAGAAAAATTAGAAGGAGTAGGATTAATTAAAACATACCTAAAAAAGGGTACAATTAATAATTATGTTTATTTAGTATTCTCCCCAATTTCAGCAAGTGATTTTTTCAATCATCCAATATTAAATATTGTTCTATATAATAATCTTGGAAAAAAAGAGTATGAAAAATTACTTAATTACTATAAAATACCACGTATTAACCTAAAAGATTATGAAGAAATAACATGTAATTTTGATGATGTATTCACTTCTGTTAGGGGAAATGTCATTGAAATGAACGAAGATATTACAAAAAGAGATTCAAATAACATTCAAATTAATAAGAGTGTAGATTTTAATCTATTAATATCATCAATCCCAGAAAACATGATAAATGAAAAAACATTTAATAAAGATACAAGAGAACTTATTAATGCCTTAAGTTTTACATATAACTTAACTACATTAGATATGCAAAATCTAATTAGAAATTCCTTAAATGAAAAAGGTATGATAGACAAAACACTTCTTAGAAAAAGTTGCCGAGATTATTATCAATTTGATAATAATGGTAATTTACCAACACTTATCTATAATAAACAACCAGATCATTTAAAGAAACCAACAGGTGATTCATCTAAATGGGGAAGAATGGTTTATGCCTTTGAAAATCTAACTCCATACCAGTTCTTAAAAGCTAAATATAAGGGAGCAGAACCTACAGATAGAGATAAACGATTAATAGAAAGTTTACTTGTAGATCAAAAAATGAATCCCGGTGTTGTTAATGTATTAATTGCCTATGTTTTAAAAATAAACAATGAACAATTAAAAAAGAGTTATGTAGAAACAATTGCAGGTCAATGGAAAAGATTAAACATTGAAACAGTAGAAGAAGCGATGCGTTCAACAGAAAAAGAACACAAAAAATTAAAGAAAAAATTATCAGAAAGCAAGCAAACAGCACCAAGAAAAACAAAAACAGAAAATTCTGTACCAGCATGGTTTGATAAAGAGCAAAATGCAGAGACTCCATCAGAAACAGATAGAGTAGCATTTGATGAATTAGATAAAATATTAGAAGAACTTGTCTAATAAAACTATATATGATATACTACGCCTTACTTGCTGTAAACAAGAAATTAATACCTCAAATAATCTTGAAATATAATAACAATTTATGTTATCATTATAAGGTAGAATTTGTGTACAAAAACAAGTAAAGGAAGAAAAAAATGAATAAATATAAAAATAGTGAGTTTCATAGAATTGTTAAACCTCTTTTAGACAACTGTCCATTTGAAGAAACAAAGAAAAGTAAACATCATGGTATAACAAGATATGAACATTCTATGAGAGTAGCATACTTTTCATATATAGTTACAAAATTATTAAGATTAGATTATAAAGAAACAACAGAAGCAGCTTTACTTCATGATTTCTTTACTGACGAAGTAAAAGAAAAAAATGGAATAGCTAGATTAAGACAACATCCATCTTGCGCAGTAGAAAATGCCAAAAAATATTTTGAATTAAGCGATAAACAAGAAGATATAATTAAAACACATATGTTCCCAGTAACATTTACTCCACCAAAATATTTAGAAAGTTGGATAGTTGATTTAGTTGATGACGTTGCTTCTATTTATGAACGCGGAAAAACAATGAAACATGAAATTAAAACAGCAGTATCATTTGCCTTTGTTTTTCTAATTAACTATATAAAAATGCATTAAAAGGAGCAAAGCTACATTGCTCCTTTTTTAGAACAAAAGAAAGGACTGATAAAATGAAAAAGACATTTATTTTCGGACACAAAAAACCTGATACAGATTCAGTTATGTCAGCAATTGCCTTATCACATTTAAAAAATGAGTTAGGTGATATAACAGAACCAAGAATATTAGGTGCTATTAATAAAGAAACAGAATATGCCTTAAATTATTTTGATTTAAAAACACCACAATATTTAAATGATGTAAAATTACAATTAAAAGATGTTAATTTTCATAAAGGTTTCTTAATAAAAGAAACAGATTCTATTTATAACGGGTATCAATATATGTTAAGAGAAGGCCTTACTGGACTTCCTGTAGTAAAAGAAAATGGTGAATTTAAAGGACTAATTACCATTAAAGATTTATCTCATACAATGATTAATGAAAATGTAGACGATCTATATACATCATATAATAATTTATTAGAAGTATTAAAAGCAGAAGAAATATTAAGATTTAATGATGAAATTGTTGGTAAAACATTAGTTGCATCATATAGAAGTACAACATTTATGGAAAATGTTAAACTAGAAAAGAATATGATTCTAATAGTAGGAGACAGACATAGTATTATCGAATATGCAGTTGAGTCAGGAATTAAATTACTAATAATCTCAAGTGATGCAGAAATTAAAGAAAAACATATTGAAATTGCAAGACAAAACAAAGTAAATATTATGCGTACTGCATATGATACATATCACATAGCTAAACTTCTTACGTTAACAAACTACATAAAAACAATGATTAGAAGTTATAATCCAACAAAATTTGAAAATACAGAATTTGTAGATACAGTTATTGAAATAAATAATAAATTAAAACATACAAACTATCCAATAGTAGATAAGAAAAATAAATGTTTAGGTTTATTACGAATTACAGATTTAAATGAAAAAAATCCAAAGAAAGTAATATTAGTTGACCATAATGAAAAGCTTCAAAGTGTAGAAGGAATTGATGAAGCTGAAATTCTAGAAATAATTGATCATCATAACTTAGGAAGTATTACAACAAATACACCAATTAACTTTAGAAACATGGCTGTTGGTTCAACATGTACAATTGTATATACCTTATTTAAAGAACGTGAAATAAAGATACCAAAACATATTGCCGGTGCTTTATTATCAGGAATCTTATCAGATACCTTAATATTAAAAAGTCCAACAGCAACAACAAAAGATATAGCCGCTGTACAAGAACTAGCGATTCTTGCAGATGTAGATTATGTTGATTATGGTATGTCTATGTTAAAAGCAGGAACATCTCTAGCTGGTATGTCCAAAGAAGATGTATTATATAACGACTTTAAACTATATACAGTAAATGAAAAAACATTTGCAGTAGGACAATTCTTTACAATGAACTTTGAGGAAATTGAAAAAGAAATAGATCAATATATCCATGTATTAGATGAAGTTGCTGAAGCAAACAACTATAAATTAGTAACGCTATTTGTAACAGATATTATTAATAATGGTAGTTATGTAATTTATAATACAAAAGGACAAGATATTATATCTTTAGCCTATGAAAAAGAAAATATTAAACAAGGACAATTCATTAGAAATTGTGTATCACGTAAAAAACATGTTGTACCAATGATTATGGATGTTCTAGAAGGATAGGTGAAATTATGAAAAATAATATTATTTTAATAATAAAAGGATTTCTTTTAGGAATAGCAAATATTATTCCAGGTGTAAGTGGTGGAACACTTGCTATGACATTAGGAATCTATCAAGATTTAATAGGAGCAATTTCTCATTTCTTTAAAAAACTAAAGAAAAACTTAAAACTATTAATTCCACTAGGAATTGGAATGGTAGCAGCAATTTTATTAGGAAGTAAAGTTATTACATATTGTTTAGATAAATTCCCATTCCCAACAACATTATTCTTTATAGGGTTAATAGTAGGTGGTATTCCACTTCTTACAAAAAGAGTAAAAGGTAAAAAACTAAAACCAATAAATATTGCCTCATTCTTATTACCATTTAGTATTGTAATGATAATGACACTTTTAAATCCTGGAAACAACATTGTTGATTTATCAACAATTAATGTAATAAAATTCTTATTACTAATAGTAATTGGTATGATAGCAGCAGCTACAATGGTTATTCCAGGAGTAAGTGGATCATTTGTATTAATGCTACTTGGATTTTACAAACCAATAGTTGGAACAATTGGTAATTTAACTGATTTTTCACAATTAGGACATAATTTCTTAGTACTTGCACCATTTGGAATAGGAGTCTTAATAGGAATTGTTCTAATAGCTAAATTAATTGAATACTTATTAGAAAAACATGAAATTCCAACATACTTTGCAATTATCGGATTTGTTACAGCAAGTGTGCTAGGATTAGGAATTGGTTTAGCAAGTGAAGTAACAACAACACTACAAATACTAGTAGGAATAGTATTATTTATAATTTCATTCATAATAGGTTATAAGTTAGGAGATGAGTAGATGAGCATATTAGAAATTATTATTTTAGGATTAGTACAAGGAATAGCAGAATTCCTCCCAATTTCATCATCTGCTCATTTAATTATATTTAGAGATTTATTTGGTATTGGAGCATCAATGCCAAAAGATATGGCTCTATCATTTGATATAGCTCTTCATTTTGGTACATTACTTGCAATTGGAATTTATTTCTTTAAAGACTTTATTGACATGATAATAAAAGGTTTTACAAAAGGAGTTAAAGATGACCAAGGTAAAATACTATGGTATTTAGTAGCTGCCACAATACCAGCTGCAATAGCAGGATTATTATTTGAAGATGTAATTGAAAAATTAATTAGAAACAACTTCTATATAATTGCAGCCGCTTTAGCAATCATGGGAGTACTAATTTATCTAGCTGATAAATATTGCAAAAATAATAGAAAAATAAAAGATTTAAAATTAAAGGATGCACTTATTATTGGATGTTCCCAAGTACTTGCATTAATACCAGGATTTTCTCGTAGTGGAACAACAATCGCAGCTGCAAGAACATTAGGTATTGAAAGAGAAAATGCCGCAAAATTCTCATTCTTCTTATCAGCTCCTGTAGTATGCGGGGCAGTAGTATTAGAATTACTTGATAAAGCAACATGGGCAGTTATAATAGCTGAACCACTTACATTTATTCTAGGAATATTTATTTCCTTTATAATTGGACTACTATGTATTAAGTATTTACTAAAATACTTACAAAAACACAACTTTAAAGTGTTTATGATCTATAGAATAGTCATGGCAATAATTGTATTATTATGCACAATATTTTAGGAGGATAATATGGATAGCGCAAAATTAGGATTACTAACAACATTATTATTAGGTGTATTTATTATAATAGGAGCCCTAGTAGCTTTCTTAATTAAAAGAAAAGAACGTGTAGTAGACTTTTCATTAGGACTTGCTTTTGGTGTAATTGTAATGTTAATACTTACACATATGTTACCAGAAACAATTGAACTACTTGGACTTAAATATATCTTTATATTCTTAATATTTACAATTCTTGGATATATGATATTAAGATTACTTGATAATTTTATTCCTGATCATGATGATGATGGAAAAGGAATGGATAAAGAAGAATTAAAAGAAAACCTAATTCATATTGGTGTAATTACATCAATAGCTTTAGTTCTTCATAATGTAATTGAAGGAATGGCAGTATATTCAACAGTACTATCTGATGCTTCATTAGGGTTAGCTGTTACACTAGGTATAGGATTCCATAACATTCCACTAGGAATGGTTATTGCAGGAACATTCTATCAAAGTAATGAAAACATTTATAAATCTATATTAAGTATTTTATTTGTCTCTCTATCAACTTTTGCTGGAGGACTAATAATGTTCTTCTTAGGATTAAGTTCAATATCTCCAATAATTTCAGGAATACTATTATCAGTAACATTAGGTATGTTAATATTTATCTCAATGACTGAATTACTTCCAAGAATAAAAAATACTAAAAACAAAAAAGTAACATATCTTGGAATTACAATAGGAGTTATTATTCAATTAATCGCCTTATTTATATAGTTATTTGACAAACATAATTTAACTAGATAAAATAAGAATGAAGAATAAGAGGAGTTACTATGAAAAAAGGAAAAGTAAAACCAAACTTAGCAGGAATATTATTAATAGTACTAGGAGTTATTATAATAGTATTAGCAATACTATTCTTCGCAGTAGACCCAACTAAAAACAATCAAAGTATAAGCTTTGAACAACGTCTAGCAATCTAAGATATCGCAAGATATCTTTTTTTGTGTAAACCAAATATAAAACATCGTGCTTATTATAAATAAATATGTTATCATTATAGTATATAATAGGAGGAAATATGAGAATAAAAGAGGATATAAATACTAATATATTCAGGGGTTATGACATAAGAGGTCTTGTACCAGAAGAATTAGATATGGATACAGCTTATACCATAGGATTAGGTTTTGGTACATATATTAAACAATTAGGTAAAACAACATGTATAGTAGGATATGATAATAGATTAAGCAGTCCTGAATTAAGTAGTGCCTTAATGACTGGTATTAAAGAAACAGGAATAAATATTATTTCCTTAGGACTAGTAACAACACCGATGTATTATTATGCGTGTATAAAATTAAAAATATATAGTGGAGTAATGGTAACTGCTTCACATAATCCAAAAGATGATAATGGATTTAAATTTGCATTTGATGAGAGCGGGAATTGTAAAGGACAAGAAATTCAAGATTTCTTAGCTTTTATTCAAAAGAAAGAATTCGCAAAAGGTAATGGTACAATCACTAGATATGACATTAGAGAAGATTATCTAGAATTATTTAGAACTAATCTAAAATTTGGTGATAGAAAAGTAAAAGTTGTAATTGATCCAGGAAACGGAACAACATCAGTAATAGCAAAAGAATTATATGAAATGTTCCCAATTGAACTAATCACAATTAATGATGACAGTGATGGAACATTCCCAAATCACCATCCAGATCCATGTATTGAAGATAACTTAGAAATGCTAAAGAAAAAGGTTATAGAAACAAATGCTGATCTAGGATTAGGATTTGATGGAGACGGAGATCGTATGGGATTAATTTCAAATTCAACAAAATTCATCCCAACAGATTATTATATGATTATAATAATCAGAGATATTATTAATAAGGTAGAAAATAAAAAATTCTTATTTGATGTCAAATGTTCAAAATCATTAAGTGATGAAATAGAAAAACTGGGCGGAGAATCAATGTGCTATAGAACAGGGAACTCTTACACAAAAGCAGCAGTAAGAGATAATAATCTTCCATTTGGTGGAGAATTATCTGGACATGTATACTATAGAGATAGATTCCCAGGATTTGATTCAGGATTATATGCAGGACTACGTCTATTAGAAATCTTATCTCATACTGATAAAACAGTTGATGAACTATTAGAAGGTATCACAACATACCATTCAACAGATGAGTTAAAATTCAAAAGCCCTGATGATATTAAATTTAAAGTAATTGAAAAAACAGAAGAATATGCAAAAGAAAAAAATTACAAATATCTAAATATTGATGGAGTAAAAGTTCTATTTGATGATGGATGGGCTCTTGTTAGAGCATCAAATACTGGACCAAATGTTACAGCTAGATTTGAAGCTAGAACAGAAGAAAGACTAGAAGAAATTCAAAATGAATTTATAAGTTTAATAGAAAAATTAAATAATTAAAAATAAAACTTGCGCCACATAAAAAACTATGTTATATTGATTAGGACGTTTTCTTGAAAAAATTATACATTACAACAAGTCCTGCATAATATAAATGTAGTTTTTTTGCTTGCTTAGTTTTAAATGAAAAATAAGGAGGTAAATATGGCAATTAGTGAAGTAGAATTCCAAAAAGAAAAAAAGATCTTGAAGAAAGTACAAAAGTTATTAGGAGAAACATTATCAGAATTAGGTGATGATGTATACCAAGATGAAGAAAACTTGCTAGAATTTAAAAAAATGATGTGGGAGAACTCCACAAGTTTTGACGAAGCAGAAATGCGACAAGTAATGGCAGCAACATCATTAGAGGCAGAAAAAGCCCTACAAAAACAACGCCGTTTCAAAAAACTTTGTCAAATTAAAAATAAACCTTATTTCGCATCAATTGTTTTTAAAGATGATGAATCAGGAAAATTATTTAATATATATATTTCTCTAACATATCTTAAAGACAAAGAATTAAATAATATTTTATATGACTGGAGAAGTCCAATATGTAGTTTGTTTTATGACTATGAAACTGGTCCATGTGAATATAAAGCGCCAGGTGGTATATACACAGGTGAATTAAAAAGAAAAAGACAATATAAAATAGAAAACAATCAATTAGTTGGAGTATTTGATAACTCACTAAACATTGATGATGAAGTATTACAAGAAGTTCTAGCAAACGAATCAAGTGATAAAATGAAAAATGTTGTTAATACAATTCAACAAGAACAAAACAAAGTAATTCGTAACTTAGAAGATAATAACTTAATAGTTCAAGGAATTGCTGGTTCTGGAAAAACAACAGTTGCTCTACATAGAATAGCATTTCTTCTATATCAATTAGAAAGACTTTCGAGTAATAACATACTTATCTTTTCACCAAACAATGTCTTTACAGAATATATTTCAGACGTATTACCATCCTTAGGAGAAGCAAATACACTACAAACAACATTTGCTGATTATATGTCAGCATTCATAAAAGAATATAAAGATGTAGAAACATTTACAGACTTTGTATCAAGATATTATACATATCAAGAAACATACCCAGAACTTGTAAAATATAAACAAAGTGATGAAATAATAAAAGACTTAGATGCTTACCTAGAAGATTACATAAAAAATTGTAAATACATATCATCATTTACAGAAAATGAAATAAACCACGTAGATAAAGATGAACTAAATGAAATGTTACATTATAAATATGATCGACTACCATTATTTGAAAGAACAGAAGAAATTGCAAAAAAATTATCATCTAATTTTTATAAAGGTAGTGGCAAGAAAAATAAGACATTTGGTAAATTACTAAGAGAAAATTCAAACTTTGTAAAAGATTATAAAGAAATATACAAAAACTTCTGGAAAAGTGAATTCACTAAAATGCCTCTTCCAGACACAATAATAAAAAGTTTTGTAAATAAAGATATAATTAATTATGAAGATGCACTTTTATTTGCATATATAAAAGGAAATCTAGAAGGATTCATTTATGAAGCAAATATAAAACAAGTTATTATTGATGAAGCACAAGACTATAATAGACTTCAATATATAATTATATCTAAAATATTCCAAAGAGCAGACTTCACAATACTTGGAGATATTAATCAAAATATTAATCCATATTATGCATATAATTCTTTAGAAGATCTACAGGATTTATTTAAAGGAGAAACAAAATACCTAGAGTTATTAAAAACATATCGTTCCTCTCCAGAAATAATTAATTATACAAATAAGATATTAAATTTAAAACATGTAAATGCAATTAGACGTGATAATAATAAACCAGTTGTTATAAGAAAAGGAATTAAGGATTTAAAAGAATCATTATTAAAAGATGTTAAAACACTACAAGAAACATATAAGTCTACAGCAATTATTACTAAAGATAATGTAGAAGCAGAAAAGTTATATAACTTATTAAAAGATGATTTAAATATTTCATTAGTAGAAGCGACATCTAAAAAATTCCATAAAGAATTAATTATTATTCCAGCATATACAGCTAAAGGATTAGAGTTTGATAGTGTAATAATTTATAATGATAGAAATAATTCATATAAAGCAAACGAAAAAAATCTACTATATGTAGCATGTACAAGATGTCAACATGAACTATATATTTACAATTAAAGGAGTTATCTCCTTTTTTTTATTTCCAATAAAAATAAAATATGTTACAATATTAAAAGAATAGAAGAAGGTGACATATATGAAAAAGATAAATAAGAAAGGATTTACATTAGTTGAATTATTAGTTGCTATATCAATATTAGGTCTAATTATGATTATCGCAATACCTCAACTAAGTAATGTAAAAGATAGTAATAAAACAACACAATATAAGAAATATGCAGAAACAATGTTGACAAGTGGAAAACTATATACAGATTCTTATACTGAAGATATGTTTGGTAACAATCAAAGTGGATGTGTAGATATATCATATAAAGAAATGAAAGATAAAGACCTATTAAAAGACATTAAACTTAATGGAGATACATGTTCATCAGAAAATACATATATTCGTGTTAGAAAAGCAAATGACCATTATTTATATGAAACATCAATTTATTGTAAAGACAAAAATGGAAAAGTAGTATATGATAAACGTCTTAATAAAAATGCCTGTAACGGAGATGGTCCAGATACTGAAGGACCAAAAATAGAAATTACTCCAAATTCAAAAAACTGGACTACAGGAAAAAATGAAACAGTAAAAGTAATTATTTGGGATGAATATGGAATGCTTGAAAATACAAAAATTAATTTAATATGGAAGAAAAATGGAGATCCTTATAAAGAGGCAATACCACATAATTTCAAAAATAAAAGATATGACGGTGTAGAGGGAAGTAAATTATCATATGAATTAATGGTCCCTCAAAATGAAACAGGAGAGTTTACTTTAACTGTAGCACCAGTTGATGTAAGAGATTCAGTAGGTAACTATCAAAGCCATAGTAAAACATCAGGAGTATATAAATTAGATAATACCGCTCCAACAGTACCATCAACAGTTAGTATGTATAAATGGGCAAACAATTCAACAGAACCAACTGATACAACAGGACTTTCTTCGTATACAAACGATTCATGGACAAATAAATATGTATTCACAACTCCATCAGGAAGTGAAGATGCTCATGTTGGAGGAGTATATTATCAATATAAAACAACAGGAGTAACTGAAAATGAAGAAAATGTAAAAGCAGTATCAAGAAACGTAAAAAAACAAGGAATATCATATATTCAATGGAGAGCATGTGATGCTTTAGGAAACTGCTCTAATTATACATCAAATAAAACAATTAAAATAGATTTAACACCACCAACATGTGAGGTATCTGGAGGAAACACAGCTTGGATTAATGCATCATCCACAACAACAAACAGAAAAATAACAGCAACATGTAGTGATACTGGAGGAAGTGGATGTGTAACAGAACCATTCTCTAAAACTTATTCATCTAATATAAATACAACAAAAGCTGGAGCAGTTGATAATAATTCTGGTGGTAAAGTAAAAGACGGAGCCGGAAATGAAACTGAGTGTGCAGCAAATCAAACAGTAAAAATCGACAAAACAGCACCAACATGTGAAGTATCTGGAGGAAATTCATCTTGGATTAAAACAGGAAGTAGAACAATAACAGCAAAATGTAGTGATACTGGAGGAAGTGGTTGTGCAACAGCAGACTTCTCTAAAGTCTATTCATCAGATATAAATACAACAAAAGCTGGAGCAGTAGATAATAATTCTGGAGGAAGTGTAAAAGATACAGCTGGAAATACTACAAACTGTGCAGCAAATCAAACAGTAAAAATTGATAAAACAGCACCAACAATAAGTGTTTCATTAAAAAATGAAAGTGGAACAGCAGTATCTAGTGGTTCAGTAAATGATCAAAGTATTACAAGAACAGCATCAGGATCTGACTCGGGTAGTGGTCTTGCAAGAATTGAATATAAAACAACTGGTAATTGGACAACATTATCAACATTAACAACAACATTTACTGCTGACTCAGTAAATGATACAACATATTTTAGAGCAGTAGATAACGCTGGAAATGTATCTAGTACTAACACTACAGTTGTAAAGATTGAAAAAAATATAGATAAAAACTTCGCTATGTCATGTGAAAGAACATGCGATAATACAGGATGTGGAATTAGCATAAATGGAAGTATGTACTGGAATGACAGAGTTTGGCATTGGACATGGAGTGGTGCAGGATCAGGAATTGATACATCAACACTAGAGTTAAGATACTCAACAGCTTATGTTACAGACTACTGTTTATATGATTATTCTAATCAACCATATGGAAGCAGAAATAAATGTGGTGCAGCAATAATAAATGCAAGTGAAATGTGGTATAGTCGTTCATACGCAAATTCAAACATTCTAGGACGTGCATGTACTACAAAAGGTGTTTGTGCAGAATGTAGAATGTATCAATAGAAAGGTGATTATATGAAAAAGAAATTAATTATAATAATACTAATACTAATAATTGCAGTTTTATCTATTGGTGGAGGAATAGTATTAATGAACTCTAATTCAAAACCACCAAAAAAAGAAGATCCAAAAACCCAAGAAAAAACAGTAACCGAGTATGTAGAAAAATTAAATAAAGTAATAATGGATGGTGGAACAAAACAACAATATTTATCAGTATTAAGAAGAGATCAAATTCTTAATACTGATATAATGACCGGTCCAGATATGTATTTAAGACAAAAACCTTCAAACAAAGTTATTCAAAAGAATTCGTTATCTTCTTATACAAAAAAAGGAGAAGAATTAGCAAAAAAATTAGAAAAAACAATTAAAGATAATTTTGAATGTGAAATTGAAGGAGTTCTTACAAAAGAAGATTATCTAGCAGTTTTAGTAACGTATAAGTCATTTTACTATAATGCATATGTAAAAGATTTAAATTCTATTCAAAATGAACTTTTAATAAAAGTAGGATATGACTTTGATAATCTAACTAAAGAACAAGAAAAAACAATAGAAGTTGATTCATATAAAGCAAAAGTAAAGGCAGCATCTCTTCTAAACGATAGACTAGATATGTATAAAAACAATGAAGAATCAAAGAGAGTATATATTAATTTTGATGGTAAAAAAATAGAAGGTAATTCTGATAACTTCTTATCATATTTAATGAATCTTGAAGGATATACATATACAAATCAAGGATATTTTACATCAGTAGATAAAACTAATGAATTTATAAATAGTCTAAATATTACAGATCCATTAGCACTATAAAAGCAAGAAATATCTTGCTTTTTTATTTTGAAAAAACACTTCTAACTTTGATAAAATCATAAATAGTAATAATAACCACATTAAGACTAATAGCTAAAATTAACCCCCATAATCCAATTCTAAACAAAGAAAAGATCACAATGAATATACTTCTAACTATCATTCCTAATAAATTTCCAATCATAATATCTTTACTTCTTCCAGTTGCATCTAAGCAACTGTTTAAAGGAGCTTGAAAATACTGGAATAAACAAATAGGAGCAAGAAACTTCATATAATTAATACCTTCAGAAGTATGATATATAATTTTAAGAAAAACATCTGGAAATAATACAAAAAAACAGGTAAATATAAAACCAATAATTAAAGAAAAGAATATACCTAGTCTCAAACTCTTTTTAGCATTTAATTTTCTTCCATTAGAATATTCTTTTGAAATAGTAGGGAGTAACGCTTGGGAAATTGCCATTGTAAAAAAAGAAGGTAATAATAAAATAGGCATTACATATCCTGATAAAACACCATATTCACGAGTAATGAAGGAAGATGTATATCCAACATAGTTTAATGTATTTGTAAGTAAAATAGGTTCTAAAAAGTATCCAATACTTCCAATTAACCTACCGGTAGTATTAGGTATTCCAATGGATAGACTATCTTTAATATAACTTTTATTAGGAATAAAATCACTTCTTTTAAAATTTATTTTTTTGGGTAGAAATAAAAATAAAACTAATATAGAAGTAGCTTCACTGATAACATTGATTAATATTAAAAAACATAATAAATAACTAAGACCCTTCTTAATAAAAAAGGGAATAAATATAATCATAACAATAAGTCTTACCAAATCTTCAATAATATTAGAAACAATATGAGGAATCATTTTCTCTTTACCAAAGAAATAGCTTCTACAAATACTTGATAAACTAATAAAAGGAATAACAATCGCAATAGCTAAAATACCATAGTAAAGATAGTTGTTTTTTAGTAAATATTTAGTAAGTAAAGGAGCAATTAATATAATAACGATTACAAGTAATGTATTAATTACTAGTAATAAAAATATAATAGAAAAAAATAAATTTTTGTTATTGTTCTTATCTTCAGCAACCATCTTCGACAATGCAACAGGCATGCCAAATTGACCTAGTCCAATAAATAATGAAAAGGTTGGAAGAATCATCATATAAAGACCTAAAACCTCACTGCCAACCATCCTTCCCATAACCATTTTTATAACCATTCCAAGTATTTTAGTAATAAAACCACCAACAAGTAAAATAAGAGTTGATTTGATTAATTTATCTTTCATAATAAAAATATATGAAAAAAATGCTTCCATTATTATAAAAGTATGGTATCATTAATATGAAGGGTAGAAACCCCAAAAAAGAAGACGTAAAAAGGTGTAAATCGAACAAATGTAAAACTTTGTAAAAGCATATGTAAAATATAAAAAGTTAGAACTAATAGTTCTTTAATAAAAAATGAGGCTATGATATTCTAATAATATAGAGGTG
The DNA here is from genome assembly GCA_017416535.1 of Bacilli bacterium. Classification (GTDB taxonomy): domain Bacteria; phylum Bacillota_I; class Bacilli_A; order RF39; family UBA660; genus JAEDES01. The sequence goes on from JAFQCG010000003.1 coordinate 196,715, forward strand.
AACACAATGAACGAATTAATAGGACTTTTAACATCAAAGGAGATAATTGTTGTCTACATAGTTGCTGCAGTAGCTTGCGCACTAGGTTTTACTATATATATAATTGATAAAAACTACTACAAGAGAAAACAACGTCATAACACAAAAGAATTAAATAAATTAGTAGAAGAAGTAAATGAAATTATTGAAAATGAATATGAAGAAGAGTCTAAAGAAGAAGTATTTAATACACCTGTTTTAGAAACAATTGAACCAGTTACATATTCTGCAAAAGTAAATGAAGAAATTATCGTTGAAACACCAATTGTTTCAGAAATTAAAGTTGAAGAAGTAAAACAAGAAGTAGTAGAAGAAGAATTTATTGAACAATTAGAAGATGAAGAACTAGAACCAATTAGTATTGAAGAAATAGTTCCAGATACAATAGAAGAAGAACCTGTAGTAGAAGAAGTAAAAGTTGAAGAAGAATTAACTTATACATCTATTGAACCAAATAGACAACAAGCCCAAGAAGAGTTAATGCGTTTAACATTAGAATTAGAAAAAGCTGAACAAGAACAAAAGAATATTGATCTAACTGCTTACGAAGAAGAACAAGAAGAAAATGCTATCATCAGCCTAGATGAACTAGTTGCAAAATCAAAAGAAATGTATGAAGCTAACGAAGTTACTCAATATGCTGATGAAGGAAACGAACCAATTTCATTAGAAGACTTAGAAAGAAGAATGAATAAAGTACAAGAAGAAGTAGCAGCTATTGAAAGTATCGAAGAACCAATTTCAGTAACAGAAATTACAGCATATGATGAACCAGTAATTACAGAAACATTTGATTTAAATGCTATTATTCCAGCATTAGAAGAAAAATTAGAAGAACCACAACAAATGGTATTAGATGATTTCAATTCAATTAAAGTTGAACCTGTAGTAGAAGAAACAAAGATCGAACCAGTAAGACCAGCTTATCAAGCAACTAAAAAATTTGAAAGAAGTCCTGTTATTTCTCCAATTTATGGAATAGAACGTCAAGAGACAAAAGAAGAACTAGAATTAGAAAATACAGCTAATTATGAAAAATTAGATGAAGAAATAAAGAAAACAAATGAATTCTTAATGACATTAAGAGAATTACAAAAAAATCTAGATTAACGAAAGTTAATCTTTTTTATTTATCTAAAGATGTTCGATTGAAAAGATACCCAAAACATGATATAATTTAACCACGAATTGAGGGATGTTTATGAAGAAAATAATAATCTTAGTTTTTGCAGTAATTTTAACAATAATTACGTATAATTTTTATGAAACAAAAAATATAAAAAATGAAAATATTAACAATGAACCAGAATACCGTATTGAAGAAAATACTATTATAGAAGAATCAAGTCAAGAAACAATAGACCAAGAAGAAAATATAGAAACATATGTTGAAGAAATAAATAATGAAGTAACAGAAATTACAGCCAAAGAAGTTTTAACAGAAGATGATAAAATAACTTTAAAAAATACATTTATTACATTAACAGATTTTATTTTTTATGATGGAAAAATTAAAGGAAAAACTTTCAATGAATTAACAACTACAGCAAAACAAAAAGTAATATCTATATATGAAACAATTGATAGTAAAATTGAAGAAAAATTCCCAGGATATAAAGAGACTATTAAAGAAACTACAACTAAAACATATACAAATTTAAAAGAACAATTATCTGATATTAAAGATAATTTGTTGACATCATATAGAGAAGAAGTTGGTGAAGAAAATTATAATGATCAAAATAAACTTTTAGATGAAAGTATTAATACAATGAAAGACTCATTTTCACCAGTAATAGATACAATTGTTGACAAATCAAAAGAAATATATGAAACAACAAAAGAAAAAGCAGATACATGGTATAAAAATTGGAAAGAGGAAAACGCTCAATGAAAACAGTAGGAGTATTAACATTAGGTTGTAAAGTAAATACATATGAAAGTGAATATATAATAAGCAAATTAAAAGAAAATAACTATATAATTAAAGACTTTACTGATATATGTGACATATATATTATAAATACCTGTACTGTAACAAACACCGCAGATATAAAATCCAAAAAAATGATTAAAACAGCAATTAAAAGAAATCCTGATGCTTGTGTAGTCGCAATGGGATGCTTTATTGAAGCTAATAAAGATTATGAAATAGAAGGTTTGGATATTGTAATTGGAAATAAAGATAAATCTAAAATTATTGAACTATTAGATGAATACTTTATAAGAAAAGAAACACTTCAAAGACTATATAAAGAAGAAAAAACAGTTTTTGAAGATATGTATATAAATGATTTTCCTGGAAGAACAAGAGCATTTGTAAAAATCCAAGATGGATGTGAAAATTTCTGTAGTTACTGTATTATTCCATTTGTAAGAGGAAAATGTCGTTCTAAAGATAAAGAACAAGTAATAAAAGAAATAACAGATTTAGTAAATAATGGATATCAAGAAATAGTATTAACTGGTATACATACAGGAAATTATGGAGTAGATATAAATACTAATTTTGCTAAACTCTTAAAAGAATTAGTTAAAATTAATGGTTTAAAAAGATTAAGAATATCTTCAATTGAAATAACAGAATTAACAAAAGAAGTTTTAGATGTAATAAAAGAGAGTAACATAATAGTTGATCATATGCACATACCTCTTCAAGCAGGTAGTGATGAAATATTAAAACTAATGAATCGTAAATATGATTTAAAATTCTTTTACAATAAAATTAAAGAAATAAGAACAATTCGTCCAGAAATATCTATTACCACAGATGTATTAGTAGGATTTCCTGGAGAAACAGAGACTATGTTCCAAAGAACAATTCAAACATGTAAAGAATTAGAACTAACTAAAATGCATGTTTTCCCATTTAGTTTAAGACAAGGAACAAAAGCAGAAACACTTCCAAATCACCTAGAACAAGAAGTGAAAAAAGAAAGAGCAAGAAGGCTACTAGCGGTATCAAAAGAATTAGAACTATCTTACTATAATAAATATTTAAATAAAGAAGTAGAAGTCTTAGTAGAAGAAACAAAAGATGGATACAGCTATGGTCATACTGGAAACTATTTATACGTAAAAATAAATAAAGAATTAGAGCATAACACATTTGTAAAAGTAACAATTAAAGATATAGAATATCCTTATTGTATTGCAGAATAATTAAATTAGGAGGTCATATGGTAACTTACATCAAAGGACAATTCAGAAGAAGTATTTATCAAAATGCTAGTGGTTATACCATTGGCCTTTTTAAGGTGCATGACACAAATGATGAACGATTAGCTGATTATCTAGATCACGCTATAACTTTTACCGGATATTTTCATGAATTAAATGACATGGATACATATATGTTTTATGGAAAATTAGTTAAACATGAAAAATATGGAGAACAATTTCAAGTTGATAGTTATGAAAGATGTAAACCAGAAGAAAAAGATTCAATTATAGAATTCCTAACAAGTGGTCTTTTTAAAGGAATTGGTGATAAAAAAGCTAAAAACATAGTAGATGTATTAGGAAAAGATACATTAAAAATAATTCTAGAGAATCCAGAAAACTTACTATTAATTCCAAGCATAAGTAAAACAAATGTTGATACACTACATAATAAACTTAAAGAATATGAAGCAAGTTATGAAACTATTCTTTACTTAGGAAATTTAGGTTTTTCAACTAAAGATTCTATGTTAGTATATAATCACTATAAAGATAAAACTAAACAAATAATTGAAGATGATATATATAAACTAATTTACGATATTATAGATATTAATTTTAAAAAAATAGATCAAATTGCTATAAACATGGGAATTCAAAAAGATGATATCATCAGAGTAAAAGCAGCCCTAGTTTATATAATGACAGAAGTATCTAACACATATGGTCATAGTTACTATTTTAAAGAAGAACTAGTAAGTTTATTACCACGAGTATTAGGAATAGAAATATCTCAAACAGAGTTTGACAAAGCTATAGAAGAATTAATATTTGATGTAAGAATAGTAGTTAAAGATGAAAAATATTATTTGAAAGACATGTATGATTCTGAAATATTAATTGTAAAAAGATTAAGATTACTAGAAAAAAATCCAATAATTATAAATAAACATATTGAAGATAAAATAACAGACTTAGAAGAACACTTTGGAATAACTTATAATGAAGAACAAAGAAAAGCTATAAAAGAAAGTTATGAAAGAGATTTTCTCATAATAACAGGAGGACCAGGAACCGGAAAAACAACAATTATGAAAGGAATCACCGAACTTTATCGTATTCTAGAAAAAATATCATTTGAAAAATTACAAGATAAAGTAGCATTACTTGCTCCAACTGGAAGAGCAGCGAAAAGAATGACAGAAGCAACAGGTTTACGAGCATCAACAATTCATAGATTTTTAAAATGGCAAAGAGACACTAATAAATTCCAGGTGAACGAATATAATAAAAGTAAAGTAGAATTTGTAATTATAGATGAATCAAGTATGATAGATACATATCTTATGGCATCGCTATTAAAAGGTATATCTGCAAATTGTAAGATAATTATGGTTGGAGATGATCATCAATTGCCATCAGTAGGACCAGGTCAATTATTACACGATTTAATTGAAAGTGAAATGCTAAGCGTAGTTAAATTAAAAGAACTATATCGTCAAGGAAAAGATTCAAATATTATATCTCTTGCATATGATGTAAGAAATGGTGAAATAAATCCTCAAATATTTAATAAAGAAGAAGATTTAACTTTTATAAGTTGTCAAAATGAAAAAGTAATTTCTCATATCATGGAAATTGCTACTACATACAAAGATGTATCTTATAAAAAATTTCAAATACTTGCACCAATGTATAAAACATATACAGGAATAGATGAAATAAATAATCGACTTCAAAATATCTTTAACCCAAAAGATAATCTAAAAAAAGAATTGCGAATTGGTGAAGTGACATTTAGAGAACAAGATAAAGTGATTCAATTAACAAATATGCCAGAAGATAATGTTTATAATGGTGACATAGGTATTATTGATAGAATAGTAACAACGCCCAAAAAAGAAATACATATCGATTTCGATGGAAACATAGTTAAATATACTCCAACTAATTTCAATTGCTTTAGACTTGCTTATGCAATATCAATACATAAAGCGCAAGGTTCTGAATTTGATATAGTAATAATGCCAGTAGTAAGAAACTATGGAAAAATGTTATATCGAAAATTAATATATACAGGTATTACAAGAAGTAAAAATAAAATATATTTAATTGGAGATTTATCTGCATTAAATATTGCAGTAGATAATATATCAACAGATATTAGACGAACAACTATAAAGGATTTCTTAATTAATGGTATAAAATAACAAAACACCTCTCATAATAAAGATAGAGGTGACATTATGAAAAGAAATAATACAATGAGAAATATGGCAATAGCCGCAATTCTTGGAGGAGCAGGTGTAGCAGGATATATGTATATGAAAAACAATCCAAGAGTAATGAAAAACATCATGGGAATGATGAAAGATATGGAAAAGAAAAAACTTTCCATGTTAGATAAAGAAGTTTAACTAGCATAGCTAGTTTTTTTCTTGAAAAAAATATAAAAATATGTTATAATATAGCCAATTTTAAGGGGCGATATTATGAAAAAAGAATATAAAGATTTTGATATTGAAGAAGAAATAAGAAGAGAAAAAACATTTGAAGATAATATGACATGTGCAATATGTTCAATAGGATTCTCCTCTGCAACTGCTTCGATAATTAATGTACTAACAGGTTGCTTAGATAAACCAGAAACACTACCATACTTTATAGCAGGTGGAGTTATTGCAACACCAGTATTCTTTATTCTTACAAAAAAACTACGTAAAAAAATGGATGAAAAATTTAGAAAAGATATGGTCTCAGCAGCAAATTTAATGTCAATGATGGGAGAAGTATTTGCTCAAGATAGAATTATTGATGAAAATACATCCGTATTTTTAACAGAATTAGACCTTAAGTTATCAGAAGAAAAAATTGACTTACCTCATCCTCAAAAATATTGCATAAACAAATTATTATATTTAATAAACGTAAATTATTTTGATGATATAGCCCAAAAAATGCCATCACTTACAAGAGAAAAATTGATTGATCATATAATAAAACAAACTGTATCTTATTATAAAAGAACTAAAAAACAAACATTTGATGAAAATGATGCCAAAGAAATAATTGATTACTGTATCTTAATAAGACCAGAATTAAAAGAAAAAATCATAAAAGAATTTAAGTCATCAAAAGTAAAAATAGCAAATGAAATAGACTATGCAATTGAAAAAAAAGAAACAAAACATTTAGTAGAAATAGATTCATTTGAAACATTCTTAACATCAGTAAAAAACAATAAAGGATATAACTTTGATATAACATCTGAATCAGATTTAAATGCTATCATATTAGCTGCATCAAAAAGTGAGTTTTATAGCAAGTATGGAGATCCTGATAAGCTAAGCTGGGATATGGATTTTTTACATAGAGTATTAACATTAATAGCAACAAACTATAGACAAGAACTAATTGATTATCATAATAATTTTTCAAATCTAGAATTAGCATCAAGTTTAATAACAAACTCAATCACATATGCCTTAGTTAATAAAAGAGAATCCGTAGGGCAAAGAGAAATCATTTCTACATTCAAAAACTGGCATTATATTCCTTTTGGTTTACAAGACAAGATACTAACTAAATTATTTGAAGAAGATGGTATAGATTATTCTCTACACCCATATCGAGAAAGAAGAGATCCGGCTATAGCGAAGAAACCAAAAATTATTAAATTAAGTGAAAATTTCTTTAAAAAGGAAACAACTACCGAAGAATAACATTCGGTAGTTTTTTATTATATAAATGCTCTAAAATCATTGATATACAACAAATTTTGTCAAAAAAAGTAAACTTTCGTTGAAAAGAAGTTGTTTTTTCGTTATAATAACTAATAGTTAGATATTAGGAGTGATAATAAATGGCATTAAAATACGATGACTCGTCAATTAAAATCTTAGAAGGATTAGATGCAGTGAGAAAAAGACCAGGTATGTACATTGGTTCAACAGATAAAAGAGGATTACACCATTTAGTATGGGAAATCGTTGACAATGCAATCGATGAAGCAATTAATGGTTTCGGAGACTCAATTAAAATCACTATTCATAAAGATAAATCGGTAAGTATTGAAGACCATGGTCGTGGACTTCCTACAGGAATGCACGCCTCAGGTGTATCAACTCCAGAAGTAATCTTTACAGTACTTCACGCAGGAGGAAAATTCGAAAGTGAAGGATACAAAGTATCAGGAGGATTACATGGTGTAGGTGCAAGTGTAGTTAATGCATTATCAAAATGGTGTGAAGTTACAATCAAAAGAGATAAAAAAGAGCACTACATTCGCTTTGAAAATGGTGGCCATGTAGTCAAACCATTAACAGAAATAGGAACTACTTCTAAAACTGGTACAACTGTACGTTTCTTACCAGATGATGAAATTTTCTCATCAACAAATTTCTCATATACAACAATTTGTGAAAGAATGCAAGAAAGTGCATTCTTACTTAAAGGAATTACAATTGAAGTAATTGACGAAGAAGACGAAAGAAGTTCAAAATTTTATTATGAACGTGGAATTGAAGAATTTGTTGAAGATTTAAATAAAGGAAAAAATACTCTTCACAAAGTTTTATCAATCAATGGTTCAAGAGATAAAATGGATATTGAAATAGCTTTACAATACACAGATACATATAATGAAAATATTGTAAGTTTTGTAAATAATGTTAAGACAATAGATGGTGGTTCTCACGAAGTGGGATTTAAAACAGCTCTTACAAAAGTATTTAATGACTATGCTAAAAGCAATGGTTTCATTAAAGGAAAAGATAAAGCTCTTGAGGGTAGTGATGTAAGAGAAGGACTTACTGCTATTGTAAGTTTAAAAATTCCTGAAGGAATACTTCAATTTGAAGGACAAACAAAAGGAAAATTAGGAACACCTCAAGCTCGTGTTGCGGTGGAAGCTATTGTTACAGAACAAATGCGTGTTTTCTTAGAAGAAAATAAAGCTATTGCAACAGATATTATTAATAAGAGTTTAAGAAGTAAAATCGCTCGTGAAGCAGCGCGTAAAGCAAGAGAAGAAGCTCGTAAAGGAACTTCTCGTAAGAAAGAAGAAAGATCGCTTTCAGGAAAACTTGCTCCTGCTCAAAGTAAAGATAAAGATAAAAAAGAATTATTCTTAGTCGAAGGAGATTCTGCTGGAGGTTCAGCAAAACAAGGTCGAGATCGTAAGTATCAAGCAATTCTTCCGCTAAGAGGTAAAGTTTTAAATACTGAAAAAACAAAAGAAGAAGATATTCTTCGTAATGAAGAAATTAATACAATGATTTATACTATTGGAGCTGGATATGGATCTAACTTCGATATAAAAGATTGCGAATATTCAAAAGTAATTATCATGTCCGATGCCGATGAAGACGGAGGACATATTCAATGTTTACTTTTAACTTTCTTTTATCGCTATATGAAACCACTTATTGAAGATGGAAGACTATTTGTAGCGCTTCCACCACTATTTAAAATTCAAAGCGGTAAGACAGTAGAATATGCTTATACTGTAGAAGAAATGAAAGAAAAGTCAAAAGGTAAAAAATGTGACATCCAACGTTATAAAGGACTTGGTGAAATGAACGCCGATCAACTTTGCGAAACAACAATGAAACCAGGAAGTAGAACATTAATTAGAGTTAATATTGAAGATGCACAACTTGCTGAAAAACGTGTTTCAATCCTTATGGGAGATGATGTTCCACCAAGAAAAGAATGGATTGAAGAAAATGTTGAATTCTCACTAGAAGATGATTATCAAATACAAAACTAATTAGAAATAGGTGATTTAAATGCCAAAGAAAAAAAATGAAGTTGAAGAGGTAATTGAAAAGATTTTTGATTATACTCTAGAAGATATTATGGGAGAACGATTTGGGAGTTATTCTAAATATATTATTCAAGATCGTGCTATTCCAGATGCTAGAGATGGTCTAAAACCAGTTCAAAGACGTATTCTATACTCAATGCATAAAGAAAGAAATACATTCGACAAAGGTTACAGAAAATCTGCTAAAACTGTCGGAGATGTTATCGGTAATTACCATCCACATGGTGATACTTCTATCTATGATGCAATGGTCAGAATGTCTCAACCTTGGAAAACAAGATTACCATATATCGATATGCACGGAAATAACGGATCTATCGATGGCGACTCTCCAGCTGCTTATCGTTACACAGAAGCACGTCTATCTAAAATAAGTAATGAAATGCTTCGTGATATTGATAAAGATACAGTTGAATTTTCACCAAACTTTGACGATACAACAATAGAGCCAACAGTTTTACCTGCAAGATTTCCAGCTCTATTAGTATATGGTGCGCAAGGTATTTCTGCAGGATATGCAACAAACATCCCACCCCACAATTTAACAGAATTAATAGATGCAACAATTCATAGAATTGACTTTCCTAATTGTGGACTAGATACTTTAATGAAATATGTTAAAGGACCAGACTTCCCAACAGGAGGAATTGTTGAAGGTCTTTCAGGTATTAAAGAAGCATACGAAACAGGACGAGGAAAAATAATTGTAAAAAGTAGATATCAAATTGAAGAATCTAAATCATGTGATTCAATCATCATTACAGAAATTCCATTTGAAGTAAACAAAGCTTTAATGGTAAAGAAAATTGATGATATTAGAATAGACAAAAAAATTGAAGGGATTATTGAAGTACGTGACGAATCAGCAGCAGATGTTCGTATAGTAATTGACGTTAAGAAAAATGCAAACAAAGATCTAATAATCAATTATTTATTAAAAAACACTGACATGCAAATAAGTTATAACTTTAATATGGTTTCAATTGTAAATAGAAGACCTAAACTATTAGGTCTTGCTGGAGCATTAGATGCATTTATTGCTCATCAAAAAGAAGTTGTAAGAAGAAGAACCGAATTCGATCTAGCACATGCAAAAGCAAGATATCATATTGTTGAAGGTTTAATAAAATGTATTTCAATTCTTGATGAAGTAATTAAAACAATCCGTGCATCTAAAAACAAAGCAGATGCTAAAGAAAATTTAGTAAAAGAATTTGAATTTACCGAAATGCAAGCAGAAGCTATCGTAACATTACAACTATATCGTTTAACAAACACAGATGTAGTTGCACTTGAAAACGAAAAAGAAGCTTTAGAAAAAATAATTAATGGATTAACTGCAATTCTTGGTAGTGAAGAAGTTTTAAAATCAGTAATGAAAAAAGATTTACGTGATGTAAGAAATGAATATGATACTCCAAGACTTACAGATATAAAAGATGAAATAACAGAAATTAAAATAGATACAACTGCCATGATTCCAAAAGAAGATGTAGTTGTTATGGTAACAAAAGATGGATATATTAAACGTACATCTTTCAGAAGTTATTCAGCATCAAATCCAGAAGATATAACAATTAAAGATAATGATTATATTTTAGGAATTTATGAAATGAATACAACAGATACAATTCTAGTTGTAACAACAGCAGGTAACTACTTACATATCCCAGTACATATAATACCTGATTTAAAATGGAAAGATATGCCAAAACATGTAAGTAATATTATAGAAATATCTCCAGAAGAAAGTGTTGTAACAGCAATACCAGCTTATGATTTCCAAACAGAAAAGAACGTTGTAATTGTTACAAAAAATGGTATGGTTAAACGATCTAAATTAAAAGAATTTAAACTTCAAAGATATTCAAAAGCAACAAGTTGTATGAACTTAAAAGACGATGACCAAGTAATTGCAGCATTCATAGAAGATAAACCAAATTTATTCTTGGTAACAGATTCTGGTTATGGACTTGCATTCCCTGCAGAAGAAGTACCAATCGTTGGTGTAAAAGCAGCTGGAGTTAAAGGAATGAAGTTAAAAGATGATTACTTAGTTTCCGCAAATATCTTTGACTTTAATCAAGATGAATATATTACTGTAATCACAGATAAAGGAACTGCTAAACGTGTTCGTTTAAATGAATTTGAATTACTATCTCGTGCACGCAGAGGATTACAAATAGTAAGAGAAGTAAAAACAAATCCATATAAAGTATTAAAAACATTTGTTGTAGACAATAAAGAATTTATTGGAATTAAAAATGGTGATATAAAAACAATGAAACTAACTGAACTTCCAATCGCAGATAGATATTCAACAGGAAGTCTAATTAGTAAGCATCCATTAACTGATTCATTTATTGTTGCAAACCTTACAAAAGCAACAAAGGAAGAAGCTGTTCTTATTAAGGTAGAAGACGTTGGAATTTTAGATGAACAACCAGCTCCTAAAAAAGAAAGAGTTTCCCTAAAAGAAATAGATGATCGTTTAATGACAATAGATGACTTTCTAAATTAAAAGCACATTAAGTGCTTTTTTCTTTATATTGAAAATTTAAACAAATTATGATATAATATAGACCGACTCGAAGAAGGTGAATTAATGAGTAATCAAGAAAAAGAAAAGTTAAAAGAAAAATATAAAAAAGATATAAAAGAAGCACTAAATGATTTAAAGACTCCAGGTAGAAGATATAGACAAATTCCAAATATCTTAACTGCTTCACGTCTTGTATCTCCACTAGTAATATTACCTGCAGCTTTAACCGGAAATATTTCTTTAACAGCAGGTCTTGCACTAGGATTTGGACTAACAGACTGTGTAGATGGAGCAATAGCTAGAAAACTAGAAATAGAAAGTGACTTAGGAGCGGACTTAGATGCAGTAACAGACAAAGTGTTTGTTGGAACACTATTGATTGCCTCAGCATTCTTTAATCCACTTCTTCTATGTAATTTAGGTTTAGAAGCTGCAATTGCAGGAATAAATATAAAACAAAAACTATCTGGAAAAGAAACAGGTTCAACAATAATTGGAAAATATAAAACATGGGCAGTTATGGGATTAGCTGGATTAGGACTAATTGCTCCACAACTTGAACTAGGATGGTTAGTAAACACTCTTGCTTTAGGAACAGCAGCTATGCAAGGATTAACAATAGGGTCATATTTAACTAAATATGGAAAAGCAGATAAAATGACTAAGACACCAGAAATTTCAAATGTTGTAGACAATATTATTCCGGATGATATTAAATTGACTGATGGAAGTAAAGTAAAAGATAAAACTAAAAATGAAACAGGAACACAACTTGAAGGATTAAGAGAGATGAGTGAATTCTTTCATCAAGAACAAGAAAATAGAAGAATAACAGAAGAACAACCTAAAGTATATAGAAAAACAGATACAAATAATCAATAAGAAGAGGAAACTCTTCTTTTTTTTATTAAAAAACATATAATTAATTGGTGATAAAATGTCAAAAGATGCATTTAAAACATTCGCAAGATCTCATCCTGAATTAGCAAAAAACGTAATGTCAGGAAAAACCTCATGGCAAAAACTATATGAGTTATATGATATATATGGAGAAAATTCTAATGTTTGGGATACATATTTTTCTAAACCAATAGAAGTGGCACAATCATCAATAAAAGATATGTTTAACACAATAAAAAATCTTGATATGGACTCAGTTCAAAAAGGAGTAACGAACCTTCAAAAAACAATAGGACTTTTACAAGAATTAGGAATAGGTTCTCAAAAAGAAACATCAACGTATGAACCTAAACCAATATATAGGAGATTTGAAGATTAATGGAACTTGAAAAAATATATTATATAAAAAATAATCCTCTAATTTACAACTATTTAAGAGAAGACTCCTCTTGGTATCAAAGATTAAATAGAGGGGAAGATGTAATACCTACAATAGAAAGCCTCGCAAAAAAATTTTATAAACAAACTCCAGAAGATAAAATAGCTAAACTATCTAAAAACATAGAATTAATAAAAACATTTATGGATGTAATAAACTAGAAAATATGATAAAATAAGCATATGGAAAAATTATATGAAAAAATAGATAACTTAAAAGAAGTTTTAAATGAAACAGAAACAATCAAAAAAATAAAAGAAGCAACACAAAATATTATGCAAGATCAAGAATTGTTAAAGCAAATTGAAGATTACAATTATACAAAAGATGAAAGGGTAAAAGAAAAAATCTTAAATAATCAAAAATTTAGGGAATATAAACATCAAGAAGCTGAACTTAATTTATTGATATTAGAAATAAATGCACAGTTAAAACAAATAATAAAGAAGGATAAGTGTGGGCTATGAAAATAATAAGTGGTTTATATAAAGGGAGAAACATAGAAGGATATGATTTAGATGGTACAAGACCAACTATGGAAAGAGTAAAAGAATCATTATTCGCAACTATTCAAAATTATATTCCAGAAAGTACAGTATTAGATTTGTTTTCTGGAAGCGGTAATCTAGGAATTGAAGCATTAAGTCAAGGTGCAAAAAAAGCATACTTAGTTGATTATAATATAAAAGCTTTTAAAACGATAAAGAAAAATATTGAAACAATAAATATAACTAATGTTGAAGTATTAAATTTTGATTATCTAAAAGCACTTAAGTATTTTAAAGAAAACAATATAAAATTTGACTTAATATTTTTAGATCCTCCATATCAAACAAACTATATTGAAAAAAGTATAGAGAAAATTTCTGAATATGGTTTATTAAATGATAACGGAATTATAGTATGTGAAAGTGATAGTCTTGATAGGATTGTTTACAATGATAATTACAAAATAATAAAAGATAAAAAATATGGAGATAAATGGGTAGTTATTCTAAAATAAATATGATAAAATATTTTTTAGAATAGATGGTGATTATATGAAAAAAATGAATAATAAAGGGTTTGCAATATCAACATTATTATATGGTTTACTACTTGTAGCATTTTTAGTAGTAAGTTTACTTATAAGTATTATGTCTACAAATAGAAAGAACACATCAACATTAATTAAAAAAATAGAAGAAGAACTAAATAGATATAGCCAAACTGTAACAGAAATTACATCAACAGAAGGAGCACAGGAATTTATAATTCCATATGGAAAAGCAGGGTGGTATAAAATTGAACTATGGGGAGCAGGAGCAATCCCAGAAACTGGAGATCCAGTTGAATCATCTTCAAAAAGAGGAGCATATACATCTGGAATTATCTATTTAGAAGAAAATGAACATATATATTTCCAAATAGGTACTCAAGGTGCAAATAGTGGTTCTACAAACAATAATGAAAGTGCAAATGGTGCAGGAGGAGCTACTGATGTTCGTATTAGAGGAGGAAACTGGAATAGTTTTAAAGATTCAAGCGAAAAAGATACAAGAATAATGATTGCGGCTGGTGGAGGAACATCTACGGTAACTGGTGGAGGTTTAAGATTTGATACCGGCGCAGAAAATAATTTTAAAAAATTTAATGATGGTGGTTCATATATTTCTGGAATGGCCGGGCAACCAATTAGTACTTTTGGAAAATTTTTAAATCCAGTTATGTATACTGGAGTAAATAATGGTGGAGGAAAAGCAAAAATAGAATTAATATCATCTTCTACAGAAGCAAATCCACCTGCTAAGAAAAACACATATTTAAATAATGTAAGATATATTAGAGATTGTATTCAAATAGATGCAGCTCAAACAGAAGAATATTGGAAAGAAATTCAAGCGATAACTTCTAGTGGAGAAAACGTTGCTCAAAAAGCAGGTGTAACAATTAATTTTGGCGCACATGGTTCAGAAACAACACCGATATCAGGATTAAATGATGGTTCTCTAAAAGCTATAACTGGTACAATCACATCATCAATTGGGCAAAAATGTATTCTTGTTGATTTGGGTTCCACATATAATTTAGAAGAAATTGCAATATTCCATAATACAAAAAATGCAACAACTCAAACATATAGTTATTCAAAAACATCTGTAGGACCAGATAGTAGTACATCAACAGTAATAAGAAATTGGAGTGATCCAAACTATGCTCCAGTAGAAACTTATGAGGGAGTAAGAATATCTGATCGTAATCCAGAAAACATCCGCAATTCCTCACTTATCAAAACGGGTAACTATTATATTGAATCAGCAATGTCAGATCATCGTGTGGTATCAGTATCAGGTGGAAATGGACAACTTAGTATATTTAATTCTGCTAAAACACAAAGATGGAGTATAACTCATCTAGAAGATAGATTTTATAGAGTTCTAGAAGGTGGAAATCAATATGTTTTAAAGCCTGAAAACGGAGCAGAAGAAGCATCATCTGGAGATTTCGACGTAGAGGAGTATCTTGTAGCAAATACAAAATATAAAGCACAACCTTGGGAAAAATGGGCAATTGTTGACGTCGGATATAACACAACATCAAAAAATGGATATTATATGTTCCGAAATGGTGCAGAAGATGAATGGTGTATGTCTGTAAATACGTCTAGCCGTGATACAAGTGCATTGTTAAAAATGAAAAAATGTGATTATAAAGACAAATCTCAATGGTTTAAATTAGTAAATGCTGATTATTAAAAGATAGTTTTACACTATCTTTTTTTATATTATTTTGAAATTAGCACAAACTATTGACAAGTGCTAAAAAAAGTCATACAATATCATTAGCACTCATAAAATTAAAGTGCTAGGAGGTTGATGTTATGTTGACTGAAAGACAAAGTAAAATGTTGAAGCTAATAGTAGAACGTTACATAAAAGATCCAACACCAGTTGGTTCAAAAGTAATATCAAAAGCACTAGATTGTTCTTCAGCTACTATTCGTAATGAAATGGCAACTCTAGAAGACCTAGGACTATTAGAAAAAACACATACATCTTCTGGTAGAATTCCTAGTGAAAAAGGTTATCGTTATTACGTCGATAACTTAATGGAACTAAAGAAAATGAATGCCGAAGATATGTTGAAATTACAAATTGTCTTCCGTAATCAGCAACTTGCACTATCTGATGTAATTACTAAAAGTTTACAAGTTATATCGGATATGATGAATTATACAACTGTAGTGCTTGGTAGCACATCTCATGAGAATCTTCTTAAACAAATAGAAGTAGTTCCAATTGATGACGTTAGTATAATCGTAATTATAGTTACTGATAAAGGTCATGTAGAACATAAGAGTATTAAATTACAAGATGTTCCACTAGAAGAAGTAAAGAAAACAGTTGGCCTAATAAACAACTTAATCTCTGGTACACCAATTGATGAAGTAAGTACAAAATTGGAGTACGAAGTAAAACCTATTATAGGAAATTATGTTAAACAACATGAACAACTATACAACGCTTTCTATCATGTATTTAATGACTTCACTAATCAAGAAGTAAACATTGTAGGAAGAAACAAAATACTAGAACAACCAGAATTTTCAAGCAATATAGAAAAGATAAAAACAGTATTCAATAAGCTAGAGGATCGAGAAACTCTCCGTAGCATTGAAGAAGACGATGATAACAATATCAGAGTATATATTGGTAATGAAAATAATATCGACAGTGATGTAACAGTAATCAAAACTAAATTTAAAAGTGGAGATGAAGAAGGTACCATCGCCATTATCGGCCCAAAAAGAATGGAGTACGATAGAGTGGTTGGAATGCTAGAATACATGAAAGAGAATATAGAAAGGTAATAGAATAGACAATGGAAGAAGAAATTTTAGAAGAAGTAAAAGAGGAAGGTTGCTGTTGTAATCATGAGCATCAAGACGATACACCACATTGTTGTGGAGGAGGATGCCATCATGAACAAGAACCTAATAATAAAGAAGTTGAACTAACAAACGAAATTACACGTTTAACTGAAGAAAATAATAATTTAGTAGAAAAAGTTAAATTAGCTCAAGCAGAACTAATAAATTATCGTAAAAGAAAAGATGAAGAAACAGCAAATTTATTAAAATATGCTAATCAAGATTTAATCTTAGAAATAATCTCAGTAGTAGATAATTTTGAAAGAGCAATTAAACTTGATGATAATAATTTAACAGATGATATATCAAAATTCTTAGCTGGATTCAAAATGATGTATGCATCATTAACAGAAACATTAAAAAGATTCGGCGTAGAAGAAATAAACAGAGTAGGGCAAATATTTGACCCATCTCAAGAACAAGCGCTACTTACAGATTGCATTGAAGATGCAGAAGATGAAGTAGTATTAGAGGTATTATTAAAAGGTTACAAATTAAAAGATCGTGTAATCAGACCTGCCTCAGTAAAAATAAATCAAAAGTAATTAAAGGAGATAAATATATATGGGAAAAATTATTGGTATCGATTTAGGTACAACAAATTCATGTGCTGCAGTACTTGAAGCTGGAGCACCAAAGATTATTCCAAACCCAGAAGGAGGAAGAACAACTCCATCTGTAGTTGCATTTAAAAAAGGAGAAAGAATCGTTGGTGATGCTGCAAAACGTCAAGCATTAACTAACCCAAATACATGCTCATCAATCAAAAGATTAATGGGTACAAATAAAAAAGTTGAATTAGATGGTAAAAAATATACACCAGAAGAAATTTCAGCTATGATTCTTTCATACATTAAAGATTATGCAGAAAGCTATTTAGGAGAAAAAGTTGATAAAGCAGTTATTACAGTTCCTGCATACTTCAATGATGCTGAACGTCAAGCTACTAAAAATGCTGGTAAGATTGCTGGTTTAGAAGTAGAAAGAATTATCAACGAACCAACAGCCGCAGCTTTATCATATGGTCTTGAAAAAGAAGAAGGACAAACAATCCTAGTATACGACCTAGGAGGAGGTACTTTCGATGTATCAATCCTTGAATTAGGAGATGGAGTATTCGAAGTTAAATCAACAAATGGAAATAACCACTTAGGTGGAGATGATTTCGATGAAAGAATTATTGAATACATTGTAAAAGAGTTCAAAAAAGAAAATGATGTTGACTTATCAAAAGATAAAATGGCAATGCAACGTTTAAAAGAAGCTGCAGAACAAGCTAAGAAAAACTTATCAGGAACAGTTTCAACTACAATTTCAGCACCATTCATTGCTAAAAATGAAGATGATGAACCATTACACGTTGATATGACATTAACACGTGCTAAATTCGAAGATTTGATTTCAGATTTAGTAGAATCAACATTAGAACCAGTTAAAAAGGCATTAAAAGATGCTAAGATGACTAAGAAAGATATTGATAAAGTAATATTAGTTGGTGGTTCTACACGTGTACCACTTGTATATGAAACAATCACTAAAGAATTAGGAAAAGAACCATCACGTGAAGTTAATCCAGATGAAGTAGTTGCAATGGGTGCTGCTATTCAAGGTGGGGTTATCGCTGGTGATGTTACAGATATCGTATTATTAGACGTAACACCATTATCATTAGGAATTGAAACATTAGGTGGAGTTATGACTACATTAATCCCAAGAAATACAACAATTCCTGCAACACGTTCAGAAGTTTTCTCAACAGCTGCTGATAATCAACCAGGTGTAGATATTCACGTATTACAAGGTGAAAGACCAATGGCTGCAGACAATAAAACATTAGGAAGATTCCAATTAACTAATATTCCACCTGCACCACGTGGAGTTCCTCAAATTGAAGTTAAATTCGACATTGATTCAAACGGTATCGTTAGTGTAACAGCTAAAGATTTAGGAACAAACAAAGAACAATCAATTACAATCACTTCAACAACAAATCTTTCAGAAGAAGAAATCGAAAAGATGCGTAAAGAAGCTGAAGAAAATAAAGAAGCAGATGAAAAACGTAAAGAAGCTGCCGAAACTAAAAACGAAGCAGAACAAATGATTTTCCAAACTGAAAAAGCTTTAAAAGATCTTGGAGACAAAGTTGATAAGAAAGAAAAAGAAGAAGCAGAAGAATTAATGGAAGACTTACGTAAAGCTTTAGAAAAAGAAGATATTGATGATATCAAAGAAGCAAAAGAAAAATTACAAGAAAAGACAATGGCTTTAGCAACTAAAGTTTATGAACAAGCTGCAAAAGAACGTCAAACAGAAAATAATGATGAAGAAGATGAAGAAGACAATAAAAAGTCTAAAAAATCAAAAAAATCTAAAAAAGATGACGACGATGTTCAAGAAGCTGACATTGAAGAAGAATAAAATAAGTAGTCCTAGTAATTAGGACTACTTCCTTTGAATAATCTATGTAAGGAAGTGAACTAATGGCAGATACAAAAAGAGATTATTATGAAGTCCTAGGTATAGATAAAAATGCAAGTGAAGCGGAAATTAAAAGTGCATTCCGTAAAAAAGCAAAAGAATTTCACCCAGACTTAAATAAAGATAATCCTGATGCAGAAGCAAAGTTTAAAGAAGCTCAAGAAGCATACTCCATATTATCTGATGAAAACAAGAAGAAAATGTATGATCAATATGGCCATGCAGGAGTAGGTTCAGGAGGAGCTGGAGGTTCAGGTTTTGGTGGTTTCAATGGTGGCGGCTTCAGTGAAAGTGGCTTTGGATTTGATGATATTTTCGAAACAATCTTTGGTGGAGGTTCTGGTTTTGGCGGTGGATTCCAAAATTATGGAGAAGATCCAAGAACACGCGTAAGACGTGGAAGTGACGCTCTAATGAGAATGTCAATAGAATTTGAAGAAGCAATCTATGGAACAGAAAAGAAATTTAATCTAGATGTTGTTGAAGAATGCGATGAATGTCACGGACGTGGAGGATTCGATGCTGAAAAATGTACAACATGTCACGGAAGTGGAACAATCACAACACAACAAAATACAATTCTAGGTTCATTTATGTCAAAAACAACATGTCCAGATTGTGGAGGACTTGGTAAAACATATAAACGTAAATGTACTGAATGTAATGGGAAAGGTAAAATTAAACGTAATAAAAAGATTACAATTAATATACCAGCCGGAATTAATACTGGAGATAGACTTCGTGTAAGTGGAAAAGGTAATCCTGGTCAAAATGGTGGAGATAATGGAGACTTATATATCGAATTTATCGTTGGAAATCATGATTTTTATGTTCGAGATGAAGATGATATTTATTTAGAAGTTCCATTAACTATAGTTGAAGCCGCACTTGGATGTAAGAAAACAATCCCAACATTATACGGAAATGTAAAGTTAAATATAGCAGCTGGAACAGATAGTGGAGATAAACAAAGAATTAAAGGTAAAGGTGTAGATAATGATTATAGACGTACTAAAGGAGATATGTATGTAATCTTTAAAGTAATGACACCAAAGAAACTATCACGTGCTGAAAAGCAACTATTAGAAAAACTAAATAAGACTTTAGAAGACGATAGCACTATCAAAAAATTTAATAAATTTACTGAAAAGAACGATTAAAAAATTTCGTTCTTTTTTTGTTGCTTTTGCAACACAATATTTTAACATCCTCTGCTATAATGAAATAGACTAGTCACGATGAAGAATTACATAAGGAGGAACAAAATATGGAAATTAAGCTTTTAGGAGCTTTAGATTATAAGAAAGTAGAAAGTTTATTAGAAGAAAAAATAACTAATGAAAAAGAAAGAGAAGATTTACTACAAGCAATTAAAGAAATAGAAATTGCAAGAAGAAGTGAAATAGTATCATCTGCAGGAAGATTATCGCGAGCTGCTGGAACTGTATTAGATATAGTAGGTCTAAGTGAAAGCAAAACCCTAGAACAAAATATTAATTTTGCAAATAGAGTAATAGGAATGGGGCATGATTCAATTAGCGATCATGACTATTGTGTTTTCGCAATAAAAGATGTCTCACCAATAGTAGAACAAACAATTATAGAAGAACGTTTTGCATCATTTACAATTAAGTCACGTCGCGAGGCAGATTTTTCTCAAGTAGGATTTTATGTACCGGACTTTCGTGATGAAAACGGAAACATTTTACCAAATAACGAAAAATTAAAAGAAGAATATAAAGAGCATATGCAAATGCTTTTTCAAACATATATAACTTTAAAAGATATGAACATACCAATTGAAGATGCAAGATTTATCTTACCTTATTGTTATCATTCAAATATCTTAATGGGAATGGATGCTCATTCTGTAAAAAATTTAATAGTTAAACTAACAAAAACAAAATATCGAAATATTACTGAATTAAGAGAATTTGGCGAAAAACTATATGAAATAGTTCAAGAACAAATGCCATATATTGTACCTGAAATTGATAAAGTAAAAATTGAGGAAATTGATTCCAGTGAAGAATATATTAATCAAACAGTTCCAAAAGAATTACATAGAGTAGAGGATAAAACTAAATTACTATCATCAAGTTCTAAAAATATAGACGATACAATCTTAATATCTGCTATTATGAGAAGATATCACTATGATCGAAATCATGCAGAAAAAGTATATCAAGAAGCATGTAAACAAAATCCTAACTTTAAAAAAGAACTTATGAAGAAAATTGCTTTTGAATCAGATGGTTTAGAATTAACTCAAGTTAACTTTCAATTTGAAACAGCACTTTCACTTGCAATACTTACTCATTTAACAAGACATCGTACACACGATATAATTACACCGGATTTTGTACCAAATCTAGATATAACTAATTATAAAACTCCACCAAAGATTGCTAGTAAACAAGAAGCATTAGAAATCTATAATGATGTATATGCTCTTAACAAAACAGTATATGATCATTTTAAAGAAAACGGAGTAAGAGAAGAAGATTTAGTTTACTTTACTTTATCAGGAACACTTACAAATGTTTTAACAAATATGGATGGAAAAACATTAAAGCACATTTTAGGACTAAGAGAATGTACAAAAGCGCAATGGGAAACAAGACAAATGGCAAATGCAATGCATCAAGGTGTAAAAGAACTTCCTGGAACAGAGGCATTCGAAACAATTTTAGGACCAACATGTGTAACACAAGGAATATGCAACGAAGGAAAAGAGTGTTGCGGTAGAGTGTATACACTTCAAAAAAAGAAAAATGAAACAAAATAAAAGATAGCATCAACTATCTTTTTTATTTTTAAAAAACTAAAGTATGTAAAATTCTATCAGTATTCTTAAAGTTAAATTTAGCAATTTCCTTTAATTTATCCTTACCATACTTTTCAACCACTTCTTCACCAATAGAGTCTACATCTTTTCCCGCACCCTTAGGAAGTGGAATATGGATTTCATCACATATTTTATCAAATTCTTTTAAGAATAAATAACGGCTTATAATTGAACCGCATGCAACAGCAAGATTCTTATCTTCAGCCTTAGTCATAAATGTAATATTTCTTTGTATTGTACCAATACCATTTAAGTATTCATAATATCTTGCTTCTCTCGCAAATTCATCTACAATTATATAATCAATATTAGGTTTTTCTTCTTGCATTAATTGATATAAAACTCTATTATGCATAATTGCTTTTATTTTATTCATATTAACATCTTTAGTATATTTTTCATTATATTCTTTATTACTTAATATAACACTTCTATATTTAATTCTCTTAGCAATTTCTGGAGCTATTTTTAATATCTTATTATCATCAATTTTTTTAGAATCGCCAACGCCTAACCCTTCAAGAAAACTAATTTTTTCTTTAGGAACATAACATGCTGTAACAACAATAGGCCCAAAGTAGTCTCCAGTACCAACTTCATCACTACCAACAGCGCTACAATTATAATACTTTTGATCAGCCTTTTTTTGTTCTTCTTTCTTTTCCTTGGTATTATCTAAAATAGTTCCCCACATAGCAGCATCAACATCAGCACTTGTTCCTTGAAACATACATTTACCAGACTCATATAAAGTAATAACTGTATCTTCTTCTTGTGCTTGAAATACTACATAAGGAATAACTTTATCTCTAACTTTATCTTTATAATATTCAATCATTTTTTCCTTAACTTCGTCATTTACTTTAATAACAACGTTCACTAATATCACCTCAAATTTATTTACTACTTCATCTAAAGATATTATAGCATAAATTTATTAAATAGTTTATAATTAAAATAAAGGAGGTATAAAATATGAATATATTCGACATAGGAATATTAGTAATATTAATTATGTTTTTCATCGTGGGATGGAAAAAAGGGGTTATAAAAGAAACAGTATCTTTGGTTGGATTAATTGTAATATTTATAGTTGCCTTTACATTTAAAGAAGAAATAGGAAATGTATTATGTAAGTATTTACCATTCTTCACTTTTGAAGGGAATATAAAAGGATTAGTTTCCCTAAATATACTTATATATCAAATGATAGGATTTATTATTATTTATAGTGTATTATATGCTGTGTATCAGATCATACTAAAGATATCAGGGATTTTTCAAAAAATAGTTAATTGGACATTAATTCTAGCATTACCATCAAAGTTAGCAGGAGCAATAATTGGATTAGTAGAAGGATATTTAATTGTATTTGCTTTATTATTAGTAGCAATAGTACCATTAAAAGATCATGAATTAATTAGAGAAAGCAAATTAACTAATTTTGTAGTATACAAAACTCCAATAATATCAAATTACACATCTAATATTACTGATACAGTAACAGATGTATATAAATTAGTTGATGACTTAGTAAGTGAAAAACTTACAGTAAATGAAGCTAATTTAGAAATTATAGATACAATGATTGAATATGATATTGTAAGCAAAAAGACAGTAGAACAATTAGTTGTATTAGATAAACTAAAAGAAGTGAAAGGACTAGACAAAGTACTAGATAAACATAAATAATGAAATATATAGAAAAAGAAAATGAGTTCGAAGAAATTATAAAAAATGAAAAAGTATTAGTAGATTTCTATGCAACGTGGTGTGGACCATGCCAATTACTTTCTCCAATATTAGAAGAACTTGAAAAAGAAAATAAAGAATTAACTATCGTTAAAATAGATGTAGATAAAAATGAAAACCTAGCAAGAAAACATGGAGTTATGTCTATACCCACAATAGAAATATATAATAAAGGTAATCTAGTCAATAAACAAGTTGGATTGCTATCTAAAGAAGAATTAGAAGACTTACTTAAATAAGTCTTTTTTTACATTTAAAAAATAGTGTCAAAAATAGTAAAAAAAATCATATTTTTCTTTGTGTAACAACCAAATAGTAGTATAATAAACTTGTCGACTGACAATAAGGAGGATCAAGTATAGTATGAAATATGTTTACTTATTCAGCGAAGGAAACGCTGATATGAGAAATTTACTTGGAGGTAAAGGTGCTAACCTAGCAGAAATGACAAATATTGGTCTACCAGTACCACAAGGATTTACAATTACTACTGAAGCATGTACTCAATACTATGAAGATGGAAGAGAAATCAATGAAGAAATCCAATCTCAAATTAATGAGTATATTACTAAAATGGAAGAAATTACTGGTAAAAAATTTGGTGATAAAGAAAATCCATTATTAGTATCAGTAAGATCAGGAGCTCGTGCAAGTATGCCTGGAATGATGGATACAATTCTTAACTTAGGATTAAATGAAGAAGTTGTTGAAACATTAGCTGAAAAATCAGGTAATCCAAGATGGGCTTATGACTGCTACAGAAGATTTATTCAAATGTATTCTGACGTAGTTATGGAAGTTGGAAAGAAATACTTCGAAGAACTTATCGATAAGATGAAAGAAGAAAAAGGAGTTACTTTAGACGTTGAATTAACTGCTGAAGATTTAAAAGAATTAGCAAATCAATTCAAAGCTGAATATAAAGCAAAAATTGGAGCAGACTTCCCAAGTGATCCAAAAGAACAATTAATGGGAGCCGTTAAAGCTGTATTCCGTTCATGGGATAATCCAAGAGCACACGTATACAGAAGAGATAATGATATTCCATATTCTTGGGGAACTGCTGTAAACGTACAATCAATGGCATTCGGTAACATGGGAGAAGACTGTGGTACAGGTGTTGCATTCACTCGTGATCCAGCTACTGGAGAAAAAGGATTGTTCGGAGAATTCTTAACAAATGCACAAGGTGAAGACGTTGTTGCAGGTGTTCGTACACCAATGCATATTAATGAGATGGCTGAAAAATTCCCAGAAGCTTTCGAACAATTCAAAGAAGTATGCGATACATTAGAAAAACATTATAGAGATATGCAAGATATGGAATTTACTGTTGAACATGGTAAACTTTATATGTTACAAACTAGAAATGGTAAAAGAACTGCACAAGCTGCATTAAAAATAGCATGTGATTTAGTTGATGAAGGAATGCGTACAGAAGAAGAAGCTGTATTAATGATCGACCCAAGAAACTTAGATACATTATTACACCCTCAATTCGATGTAGATGCATTAAAGAAAGCTACTCCTGCAGGTAAAGGTTTAGGAGCATCTCCTGGAGCTGCTTGTGGTAAAGTAGTATTTACTGCTGAAGATGCTGCAATTCAAGGTATCGGTGGTAAAGGAGAAAAAGTTGTATTAGTAAGACTTGAAACTTCACCAGAAGATATTACTGGAATGAAAGCTGCCCAAGGTATCTTAACAGTTCGTGGTGGTATGACATCTCACGCTGCAGTTGTTGCTCGTGGTATGGGAACTTGCTGTGTTTCTGGATGTGGTGAAATCATCATGAATGAAGAAAAGAAAGAATTCACATTAGCTGGAAAAACATATCATGAAGGAGATATTATCTCAATTGATGGTACAACAGGTAACATTTATGACGGAGCAATCCCAACTGTAGATGCTACTATCGCTGGTGAATTTGGACGTGTTATGGAATGGGCTGACAAATACAGAACATTAGGTGTTAGAACAAATGCTGATACTCCAAAAGATACAGCAAAAGCTATCGAATTAGGAGCAGAAGGTATTGGTCTTTGCCGTACAGAACACATGTTCTTCGATGAAGAAAGAATCTTCAACTTAAGAAAAATGATTCTATCTGAAACAGTAGAAGATAGAGAAAAATATTTAAACTTATTAATCCCTTATCAAAAAGGTGATTTCAAAGAAATGTATAAAGAATTACAAGGTCGTCCAATGACAGTACGTTATATTGACCCACCACTACATGAATTCATTCCAAAAACAGAAGCTGAAATGAAACAATTAGCTGACGCTATGGGAATCACTGTAGAAAAAGTTCAAACAGTATGTAATGACTTACATGAATTCAACCCAATGATGGGACACAGAGGATGCCGTTTAGCAGTTACATATCCAGAAATCGCTAGAATGCAAACTCGTGCATTAATCGAAGCTGCAATTGAAGTATCAGAAGAAGAAGGATTCGAAATCGTTCCTGAAATCATGATCCCACTTGTAGGTGAAGTTAAAGAATTAAAATTCGTTAAAGACGTAGTTGTTGAAACTGCAGAACAAGTAAAAGCTGAAAAGAATTCTAACATTGAATACCATATCGGTACAATGATCGAAATTCCAAGAGCTGCATTAACTGCAGATAAGATTGCTGAAGAAGCTGAATTCTTCTCATTCGGAACAAACGATTTAACACAAATGACTTTCGGATTCTCAAGAGATGACGCTGGTAAGTTCTTAAATTCATACTATGAAAATAAAATTTATGAACAAGATCCATTTGCTAAATTAGACCAAACTGGAGTTGGACAATTAGTTCAAATGGCTGCTGAAAAAGGTAAAGCTACAAGACCTAATATCAAATTAGGAATCTGTGGTGAACACGGTGGAGATCCAGCAAGTGTTGAATTCTGTCATAAAGCAGGATTAACATATGTATCATGTTCTCCATTCAGAGTACCTATCGCAAGATTAGCTGCTGCACAAGCTGCAATCAACAATAAGTAAAAACAAAAAGACTAGAAAAATCTAGTCTTTTATTATGCTATAATATAATTAACAAACAAATAGTAATTTGAAAGTGAGATGATAATATGGCAATGTGGAATCCTTGGCGGGGTTGTAAAAAGTGTAGTGATGGTTGTTTACATTGCTATATTCATAAAGGTGATTTCAAAAGAAATATTAATACTAACGAAATTGTAAAAACTAAAGATTTTGAAAAGCCGATAGAAAAACTTAAAAATGGAAATTATAAAATGAAATCAGGTCTAGTATATACTTGTTTTTCAACTGACTTTTTAATTGAAGAAGCAGATGAGTGGAGAAAAGAATGTTGGAAGTTCATTAAAGAAAGACAAGACTGTACCTTCTTGTTTTTAACAAAGAGAATTGATAGATTTATGAAATGTATTCCTAATGATTGGAATGATGGTTATGATAATGTAGTTATTTGTTGTACTATTGAAAATCAAAAAAATGCAGATTATAAATTATCAATATTTAAAGATTTACCAATAAAACATAAATGTATTACGGCACAACCTTTACTAGAAGAAATAGATATTGAAGAATATCTTGATGATATAGAACTTATAGTAGTTGGTGGAGAGTCTGACATTAATGCTAGACCATTTAATTATGATTGGGCTTTGAGTATTAGAGAACAATGTATTAGAAAAAATGTTGATTTTGAATTTAGACAATGCGGAACTTATACTATAAAAGATGGAAAACAATATAAAATTCAAACAAAAGATTTGTGTAAACAAGCAAAATTAGCGAATATTGATTATAAGAAACAGTAACACAAATTACAATTTATAAAAATCGTAGTATAAATTAAATATAAGAATAATATATAATAAAATAAAAATAATAAATAACGAAAAAGGAAAAAAACATATAAGTAAAACAATTTTTTTAATAGTTTATTATTGACCCTTAAAACAGTGTGTGGTACAAGCTGCAATCAACAATAAGTAAAAACAAAAAGACTAGAGAAATCTAGTCTTTTATTATGCTATAATATAACTAACAGATAAATAGTAATTTGTTAAGGAGTTTAATATATGAGAAATTTAAGCAAAGAGATAAATATTCTTTTTATGATGTAAACTTTAATGAAAATAAGTTTTGTCTTTAATTTTTTTTATAAAAACAATTTAATTAGCACTTACGTATTGACAGTGCTAATTAAAAGTGGTATAACTAATATGTAAGAGAAAATAATCTTACAGGTGTTAATAATTAATTATGCGCTACCTAAAAAGGCTCTACGCAATTTGAAAGGAAGATGATATATATGATGTTAATGCCAAGAAAAAATGATTTCGATATATTTGGAGGTTTCTTTGATGATCCGTT
>JAFQCG010000004.1 GCA_017416535.1 Bacilli bacterium
AATGGTGGATATGGTAAAATGGAATCTATTATATGTAAAATAGATAATATTTGTACCTTAAACGAAAATAAATTTACAAAAGAAGGATATACATTTGTAGGTTGGTCGCAAGAAAAAGAAGGTATAGCAGATTTTCAAGATAAAGAAGAATTAGAAAATTTGTCTTCTAAAAGTGGCAATATTATAACTCTATATGCTATATGGGAAGTTAATTCATATCAAATAACATTTTTAGATCATGATGAAACCATAATTCAACAAAGTGAATTAGATTATGATAGTGAAATTGTTATACCTGAAGATCCGATTAGAAAAGGTTATACTTTTACAGGATGGGATAAAGAGTTATCCACAGTAAAAGAGGAATTAGTTATTACTGCTTTATATGATATTAATAGTTATGATATATCTTATCTATTAAATGGAGGAATGCTGGACGAAGCACCTCCTAATTATAATGTAGAAAGTGAAGATATAATAATTCCTTCTCCAGAGAAAATAGGTTATACATTTGTAGGATGGACAACATCAGATAATAGTGAACCAATAATAGATTATAAAATATCCACAGGTTCTGTTGATAATATAGAATTAGAAGCTAATTATGATGCTAATTCATATAACTTAATATTCAATTCAAAAGATAATAACGATTCTTTAATAAAAAGAGAAGTTAAATTTGATTCTGAATATGGTGAATTACCAGAAGTTGAAAAAGATGGTTATACATTCAATGGATGGAAAAATTCTAATAATGAATATGTATCAAGTGATACTTTATATAATGTTCCTGAAGATATTAATTTATATGCTGAATGGAATTTAATTACTTATGATATTAACTATAATCTTAATGGAGGAACGCTGAACGAAGCACCTCCTAGTTATACAACTGAAAGTGAAGATATAATAATACCTTCGCCAACAAAACAAGGTTATAACTTTATCGGATGGACAACATCAGATAATAATGAACCTATAATAGATTATAAAATATCCACAGGTTCTGTTGGCAATAAAGATTTAACTGCTAATTATGAACCTATATCTTATTACATTTCTTATAATTCATCTGAAGGTCAAGGTGAAATGAAAAAACAAGAATTTATATATAATCAAACATCTAAATTAATTAAGAATCAATTTGCAAAAGAAGGATATACATTTGTAGGTTGGTCAACTTCTATTAATGGTGATGTAATATATAAAGATGAATCAGAAATATATAATTTATCTTCTAAAGATAATGAAGTAATAACTTTATATGCTAAATGGGAAATTATAAAGTTAGATGTAAAATACTATGATTTGTTTGGTGCTTTATTAAAAAGTGAAACAGTTGATTATGGAAATAAATCAGTAGCACCAGAAGATCCTTTTATTGATGGTTATACTTTCACAGGATGGAATCCATCTGTTGGTATAATAAAAGAAGATACTATATATAAAGCACAATATACTACTAATGAATATACAATTAAGTATAATCTTAATACTGGTAGCAACAATGATGCTAAAGAAATTAAATATAATGTAGAATCTGATGCAATAACATTACCGACACCAACAAGGACTGGATACACATTCTTAGGTTGGTCTGGAAGCAATGGTTTGAAACCACAATTAGAAGTAGTAATCCGTAAGGGTTCTGTTGGTAATAAAACTTATAAAGCGAATTGGACATCTAATCCTTATAAAGTAAGTTTAAATGCAAATGGTGGCGTAGTAGAAGAAGATTACATTATGATTTCTTATAATAGCTTATATGGTACTATACCATCTCCATCAAGAGTAGGTTATACTTTTGAAGGTTGGTATTATAACGATACATTAATAACTGAAGATAGTTTGCAAAATAAAGAATTTGATCATGAGTTGGTCGCTAAATGGAAAGTTATTAATTATAGTATTAGTTATGAGTTGAATGGTGGTTCAGCGTCTTCTCTAGTAAATATCTATAATATTGAAACAGAAACATTTACTTTACCTATACCTACCAAAAAAGGATATAAGTTTTTAGGTTGGACAGGTTCAAATGGAACAACACCATCAACAAATGTAAATATAGTTAAAGGTAGTATTGGAGATAAATCATATACTGCAAATTGGGAAATTATTACTTATAATATTTCTTATGATTTAGGTGGTGGTTCTACATCATCATTAACTAAAACTTATAATGTAGAATTTGATACAATAACATTACCAACACCAATAAGGACTGGATACACCTTTTTGGGATGGACAGGTTCAAATGGAACAACACCATCAACAAGTGTAAGTATAACAAAAGGTAGCACAGGAGATAAGTCATATACAGCAAATTGGAAAGTAATACAATATGATATAACTTATAACTTAGCTGGAGGTTCAGCATCTCCATTACAAACAAGTTATAATGTGGAAAGTAATTCATTCACATTACCAACACCAACAAGGACTGGATACACATTCTTAGGTTGGTCTGGTACTGGATTAAATTCAACATCTAAAAATGTGACTGTAAGTAAAGGTTCAACTGGTAATAGAAGTTATACAGCAAATTGGACTGTTAATTATTATACTGTTAATTATTATGTTCAAGGTTCATTATGGGCTACTCGTTCAGTTGCATATAATACAACACCTGAAAATCTAAACGCTCAAAGTGCATTGGATATTTACCACAAATTTAACTATTGGGAAGGTTGGGTTGATAAGATGCCAACTAACACAGTCAATTTATATGCTAATATTACAGAGTCTTATTGTATGTTGATGACTGGACACGGACCTTATGGAAATGCTGAAGGATTGTTAAATGTATTTAAATCTGCTGGATGGACTGGAAGGATTGAAGAAGCTCCATCTGCTCCAGGACAATATTGGGTAGTCACAGATTATACATTAACTAGAGCTCAAGCAGATATTCAAAAGGATTATATAGCAAACCATACTAATTATACTAACTATAACTTCCCATACTTATACTGGGTTGCTGTATCTTGTACTAATGGTATTGGTGATACATGGACTAGAGGAGTAGGGACTAAAAAATTTACTAGTCAATATTAAGGAGAATGATATGAGAAGAACAGAATATTTACAAAATCCAAAATATAAAACTAAATATAGAGAATTATATAAATTAATATTTACTGCTGATATTGATGATATATCTGATTTTTCAAATTGGTTGCGTAATAGTGAAGAACAAGATATTATAACATTAAGAAGACCATTATGGATTGTTATGGAAGTTAGTGAAATTAATAAAAGAATGTGGATTAGTCATGAATATGGTGAATTTAAAATAACCACAGCTCAATTAGATTTAAATGTAGATAGTAAAGAGTATCATGAAAGTTATCAATGGTACTCTTTTTCTACGCAACGGGATTTGTGTAGTAAATTAAGAGAATTGTTAGAACCTTGTTTAGAAGTAAAAAAAGAAGAGATTGAAAAAGATATAGTTGATGACATGTATTAGAGTATGGAGGAATAATTGTGATAAGATTAAAAGAATTGAAAAAGAAAGAATATAATCCAAAGTTTGAAGAATTGTTTTATTTTTTATATAGTGTAGATATTGATCATATTATGGATTTTGAAAGGTATGAAAAAGATGGAAAATTAAATGTTGAAATAGTAATACATGGTATGAAAGAAAAAATCAGAATCATGCAATTTAATAAAGATTATACAATAATCGTTGACTATGTTGAAAGAAACAACAAAGGTGAATGTATATATCAAAAAGTAGAATATTTTACATTTAAAACAATCCCAGAGATAGTAATAAAACTAAAAGAATTGTTATCTAAACTTTCAGATATAATCGTAATAGAATATGATAAAAGACCATATAAAGCAATTTATGAGCTCGTAGAACACGCTAAGATGGCATTAATAGCAGATGATTCTTCTTGGTTTAAAGATAAGGGACTGAAAAGACTTTCATTAACATTGGCAGATAATAAACTTAATAAAATAATATTTGTATCTCATGATAAGTATTATGATTCTGGATATTATGAAATTTCATATCGTGATTACTTAGAAGAAGAGAAAAAAGATGATAAATGGTCATATTATGACTATTTTAAAAAGTTTCAATTTAAAACAGAGGAAGAATTATGTGAAAAGTTAAAAGAACTTATAGAACCGTGTTTAAGAAAAAGAAGAGTCCGTAAAATAGGATATAAATATAACGGTATTCTAAAAGAAATGGCAAAACATGAAGGGTGATTTATATGGTTAAAGCAATATTAATTTTTTTATTAGTTATATTTATTTTGTTTCTTTTAATATTTTTATATTCTTGTTGTGTAATATCTAGTAGATGTTCAAGAGAGGAGGAAAGGCGTAGTGAATTTTACAAATGAATGGATAGAAGAAAAAATATTAAAAAAGCCATCAAATAAAAACTACGAAGATTATCCAAATCAAATGAGAAAAGAATTAGAAATACAGGCAAAGAAATTTGATTTTGAAATATTTTCATATACCAAAGACCATTATTTGATGTCAGCAATATTAAAAGACAAAACTGAAGATAGATTTATATCTGTAATGACAAGAGAATTATCATGTTTTAAAGATCGTATGTATAGAGGTGTGGAAATTCGTTATATGAAAAATTCTAAAATGGTAAGTAGAACAGTTGTCACAAGTGTTTCTTGGAATGAAATAGGTATAACAGCTAGAAGATTGATTGAATGTAGAAAGAATTTAGAAAATCGCAATAGAGAAGAAAAACTACAAAAGAAATTAGAAGAGGAATTAGAAAGGTAATATTTTTTTAAAATCATTGTTTACTAGTATAAACACAGAAAGGAGAATTATGAGGAATCATATTGAAATAGTAAAGAACAATAAAAAAATAAAAGTATTTGGGAATCAAGCTACTATTGATAGAGCTATTTCATTAATTGAAGATTTAGAATTAACAGGAATAGAATCAAAGGATAGATTAATAATACAAAGATGTATAGATGATAACAAAATAGGTGCAACAATTTTATATGATGGCAATACAGTTTATTCTTTCAACAAAATAGTGGATAAATATAAAAAATTACAAAAAAAGAATGACCTTTATTATTTATCCAATGACCTGTATGAGTTCTTTATGAATGCTTGTGGTGATATAGCTCATTATGATATAACTGGATATGCTTATTATTATGATAATAGTTTTAGAAAATTAGAAAATACTTTTTTAAAGAATTGTAGATGCAATGATAGATTTTCAGATGTAAAAAGAATCTTTAAAAAATTACAAATTGGACAGTATTATGAAGAACGAAACAAAATTGATCTTAACAAGTTAAATAAAAAAGATATAAAAAAACTTATTGAACAATGTGGTTGGGAGGTTTCGATTTCAAATGCAGACATTTGGCAATTATCAGTAAATATTAATCCAGAAATAAGATTCCGTTTTGAATTAGATGCTAAATCTTATACTTCAAGCGATATAATTTTTAGTTTAATAAAGTATTGTGTTAAATTTGATGCTGATGAATATATTGAACTTCTTGTAAATGAAAGAAAGGATAATAATTATCCATCAGTTAGAAGTATTGTGAATAATACTGATATAATTTGTTCTAAAATGAAACAGTTTGCTACTGATCTAGTATACTATGGAAGAATTGCAGCACAGAATTTGATTGAAAAAGAAGAAGTTGATTTAGAAATAGAAATGGAAAGGTAGGCGATAGATATTAGTCTATATAGTGAAGTATTAAAACAAGCAAGTATTGTAGATGTATTGAACTATTATGGATTAAAATTAAATCATAATAAATGTTTATGTCCTTTTCATAATGATAATAATCCTAGTATGGTTGTTAATCATAAAAAGAATATAGCAACTTGTTTTGCTTGTGGTACTGGTGGAAATGCTATTTCTTTTGTACAAAAGTATGAAAAGATTGTTAATAACAATGATATTTCAGTTAATGAAGCAATAACTAAAGTTGTATCAGAGATTTGTCATTTAAATATAAATGTATCTCATTTAAAAAATAATAAATATAATAATAAGTATTTTGTATCTTCAAGAAGGTATACCGAAGAAGAACAAAGACTTTTACAGTTAAATGAAAAATTAAATAAATTATTTAGTTATAATTTAAGTGTATCTAAAGAACCTAAGGAGTATTTATATAAAAGAAAATTAACAGATAAAGATATGAAAGATGTTAGTATGGGATTTGCTCCTAAAGGTCAATTATTAAAAATATCTGAAAATAATGAAAATTATCCTCGTGAAGATTTAATTAAGTTAGGGTATTTAAGAGAAAATGACTATGGTGATTTATACGAAACTTTTTCTGATAGGATTATGATTCCTATTCATGATGAAAAAGGAAATATAGTCACTTTCTGTGGTCGGACTATTAAAGAAGAAACACCAAAGTATCTGCATACACCTGAAACTAAGATATTTCAAAAGAAAGAATTGTTATATAATTTCTCTAGTGCAAAGCCATTAGCATATAATAATGAATTGATTTTAGTAGAAGGTTATATGGATGTTGTAGGTGCTAAAAAAGTAGGATATGAAAATGTAGCAGCACTTATGGGTACAGCACTTACTCCAGAGCATATAAAATTAATCAAGAATAACCGTTCAACAATTACATTAGCATTAGATAATGATTTTGATAAACAAGAAAATATTGGTAGAACAAAAATGCTTCAACACATTCCTGTATTATTAAGTGAAGGATTTAAAGTTGATGTAATAGATTTTTCTAAAATAGGCGATTATAAAGATTTTGGTGTTTTAGGAGAAAATGAAATACCCTATATGGAAGTACAGAAAGCAAAAACTTCTGGTTTTTCTTATTTGTTAGATTATAAATATTTTAATGGACTAGATTTAAATGTTGAAAACATTTCACTTGTATACAAACAATTAAAGCAAGATAAGATTATCAATAATACGTATGATGAATCTCTTTTTAAAGAATATTTATTAGATAGAACAGAATATTATAAAAAAGAGTTAGATGAAATACTTTATCCTAAAAGAATAGTAGAAAAAGAAAATGCTTTAAGTAAGTTTAACTCAAAAGCAATGAGCAATTTTCTTTATTCAGAATTAAAATTACAAATAGATAAAATGGATGATATTGTTTTATCTTCTTATTATTCTAGTTTTAAAAATTCTGTTGAAAGTAGATTAGTATCTATATTTAATAAAGATCCTGAAATGTATTTAGATTACAATAATTCAACATTAAATACTAAACTTTTATTAAATGAATTTTTAAAAGATAATAAAGAATATTCGGATTTTGAAACTCTTAATCGTTTTAAATATACCAATGTATTTGATAAAACTTATATAAAAAATTCTAATGGAAGTGCAATGATAAGATTAAAGGACAATCAAAAACAAATGGTAATAGACCAATATGAAAATAGTTTGTCTGATGAATCTAAATTAGCGTTAGAAGAAGTAGAAGAATTATATATTATAAATAGTATTGAAGACCTTGATGGTATTTTAAATTATGATAATAATACTCTCCATATTATAAAAGATAGTTTAAAGGATAGAATGTTTTTAAATAAAGATAAAATGGAATTTTTTAAATATGGTAATCTTTTTCCTAGCATCAATAAAGAATTTATAGATGATAAGTTTAAAGGTTCAACTGGTAATTTTAAAACTATTTTATTTTATAATAATTTAGATAATAAATTAAATATTGATAAAACTAATGTTATATCTGAAAAAGAGTTAAAAAAAATTGAAGATTCTAAATCTAAAGAACAAAGTATTTCAAAAGAAACTATTATTAAACAAGATTATGAATTTTCTATTAATAAGATGTTATTAGTAGAAGAAAAAGAAACTGATACACATTATTTTGTAAGAATACCATTTACTGGTGCTAAAGAATATTTTTATATACCAAAAAGTGAATGTTTGAAATCAGATAATGGTGATACTATTTTTACAAAATTAAAATATGGACAATCTTATCCAATTTATAATTTAGAGGGTGAATATGTAAGTACCAAAAGTTTTGATGAATTAAAAGAAAATTGGGAAGATAAAACTAAAAAAAACGCAAAAGTAGTAAAAACTAACGAAGAAATAACATCAATACCAAAAGAAGATGATATTTTATATGATAATAGTTATATCTCAAAATATAAAGAACCTATCTGTAAAATTTATCATTCTAAAATTTATTTAGAAACAGAAAAAGGTTTTTATATTAAAACTGAAGATCCGAATACATTGTTATTTGCTATAAAGAAAATATGTAATTGGACAGATAACAAGAGTTATTTAATAATAGCTCCACGTAAGGGATTATTTAATAGTGGTATTTCAAAATATAGATTAACTGGATTCAAGAAAGACTATGAAGGAAAGTTATCTTTTTCCGAAATCAGTAAATATGTTAAGGTGTTTACACCTAGTAATTTAAAGAATAAAGAAGTATTTGTTTTAGAAGTACCAAAATCAAAATGTAGTTTCAAATCTAATTATATAAAAATACCATTAGTTGTAGATGATATAGAAGGATATATTGAAGTTAATATAGTAAAGAGTAAGATTGGTAAGGAAAAGGTAGTATTAGAATTTTTAAAAGATGAACAAATTGGATTCCATAACATTAATGATGAATATATTAATCATTATACTAGTTCTAAAATTATAGATAGTTATAATGAAATGTTAAAAAGTAAAATAATTCAATTTCCTAGTTCTAAAGAAGTAGTTTATGATGTACCAGAAAAGGAGGCAGCATAAATGGATGGTAATGCAAAACACGATTTAGAGCATACTGCTGAAAAGTCTGTATCAATGTCTGCAAAGATTAGTAAAATTTCTACCATATTATTTGGTAGATTTTTAATTAGAGCTAATCGTTATTATCAAAAACATTTTTCATCATCTATGAAGGCATTAAGAAAAGATGGACCAACTAAAGAATTATGTGTATCTCCACCATTAACCAGAGCAGAAGTAAAACAAATAATTACTGCTTGTCGTGAAAATAATGTTTTAATGGGAATCAAGAAGATGCACCCAGATGGTGAACTTAGTAGCAATAAATCATTATATCAACAAGAAAAAATAGCACGTAATGAAATTAAATATAAAAAGTGGGATGATAGGCGTAAGGCAACATCAAAGATAAAGTTTATAAATAATTTTTGTAAATATAAGGCAGATAAATATAAAAATATTTCAGCGTATAATATGAAGTTATCTAATAAGTGGCAATTACGACAAGAAAAATTAAAAAAGATAAAACCTTTAAATTCATATTGTAAAAATAAAGCAGAAATTTATAAAAAAATTGCTATTCAGGAGAAGACAAGAGATGAAGAAGAACAATATGTTATTATTTTTAATAAGAGTAAATTATCTTTCTTTAATGAGCAATTAGAAAAAATACCACCTAACAGATTAAAACAAAATACAAAAAACGAAATACCAGATTTAAATAAAGATGGAGTAATTGACGATAGAGATATTGAACCAATGGTATCAAGGGGTATGAATCTAAAAATAGATGACCTTAATAAAATAGGAGAAGATTTTGGTTCATGTCCTGTTAGAGATTACACAAAAAACTATTGTGTTCAAAAAATTACTAAAGAAGAATACTGTGAGATAAGAGAACAGTTATTTGAATTAACAAGTCATGGTGCATGTGTATTAAATGAAAAAGAAATGATAATTGCGATTCGTTCTGAAGATTTAGAAGAATATAGAAGATATGCTCCAGAACGTCCTATAAAAGAATATGGTGCATCTGGAGGTAGAGCAATTGAAAGTGAATCAAATCTTCACGATATTATGGAAATAGAAATAAATGATATTAAGAGATATAAAGAATTTAAAGAAACTTATTCATCTAAAGATTATGTAGCATCAATTGCTCCAAATGGAACAACAACAATTCTGTTAAAAGAAACGGATACAAGGCAATTATCAGAAGCTAGTAAAAAAAAATCCAAAACAGAGGATTTGGTAAAAGAGGCAAATGAATTAGCAGAAAAAAACAAGAATGATAAAGTTATAGAAAGTGTTATTTTAGAACAGGAAGAAGAACGAGAATTTGATCGTTAAACGCAATAAAAAGAGTAGTATTGTAATTATCTTGTTAATAATGTTAATCGCCTCTTATTATACTCTAAGAGTTTGTAGTTTATCAGAAGTAGCAGGAAAGTTTGAATTTTCTCATTTAACTGAAGCATTAGATAAACTTCATATTATTACAACTCCTGTAATATTAAATGTGAAGACTATTACCACCTCATTATTTGTTGGTGTGTTTGCTTGGTTAATAATTCAAACAATAATGAACCAAAATAAAAAGAATTTACAAGAAGATACGTACGGAAGTGCTGAATGGGAAGATTCTAAAGCAATAAAACCTTATTGTGAAAAAGAATTAGAAAAGAATCAGATATTCACAGCAACAGAAATGTTTGCTAAAAATATGAGAATATCCAAAAGGAATAGACACCTTATTCTAATAGGTAGACCTGGGAGTGGGAAATCCAGATATTACTTTAAAGTGAATTTGTTAAATGCAAATGGAGAAACGTTTGTTGTCACAGATCCAAAAGGAGAACTTGTTAGGGATTGTGGTATGTCTTTAGTTAATTTAGGATATGATATTCGTGTTTTAAATTTAGTTGATAAGTCAAAGTCAGACCATTTTAATCCACTTATGTATATTAAAAAAATTAATAAGACTATTGATAATAGTTTAGAAACTCAAGAATGGATAGCAGAAGACGATGTAATGACATTAATTAATACAATTATGTTAAATACTAAATCAGAAACTATTGAATCTAATACTGGAGATCCATTTTGGGAAAAGGCAGAGATGGTCTTCTTACAGGCAATAATTTATTATATTATTTTTAGATGTGATGATAAGGAAAAGAATTTTAAGACTGTATTAAAGCTAATTAGACTTGCAGAACCAGATAAAGAAGGTAATTCAACATTAAGTAGAATGTTTGATGCTTGGGCTGAAAAAGAACCAGATAATATCGGAGTTAAACAATGGAAACATTTTAAAGTGTCTGCATCATCTCCTAAAATGATGAGTACAATCATTATGACTGCTTCAGCTCGCTTAGCACC
Source organism: Bacilli bacterium (assembly GCA_017416535.1). Classification (GTDB taxonomy): domain Bacteria; phylum Bacillota_I; class Bacilli_A; order RF39; family UBA660; genus JAEDES01. Next base: position 11,126 of record JAFQCG010000004.1, read on the forward strand.
ATTTAATATATCTGAAATAGAAAATATGACTATTGATGATACGATGGAATTAAATAGAATCGGTGGAAAAGGTGATGAAGGTAAAATAGCATATTTTATTATTAATAGTCCAAATGATTCAACATTTAATTTTATAGCAAGTATTATGTATACACAGATATTTTCTATAATAGATGCAAATGCTAGTAAGAATAATGGTTCACTTTCAACCCCTGTTCAGATATATTGTGATGAATGGGCTCAGCTAGGGGTGATACCACGCTATTTGGAAAATCTTGCGTATGTTCGTGGTCTTAACTGTGGTATAACAACGTGTCTTCAATCATTATCACAATTGAAAAAAGTATACAAGGATAATTGGGAAACAGCATTAGATTGTTCGGATTATATTTTATTTTTAGGATCACGTTCAAAGGAAACATTGGAATACATGAGTTCTATGCTCGGGAAAAAAACTTGGTATAAAAAGTCATCAGGTCGTACTTATTCAAGGCAAGGTTCTTCATCATTCAATTGGGATATAGTTGGGCGTGAGTTGGCTTTTGTTGATGAACTTGCAAGAATGGAAAGTGGCTATGGTATTTTATTGGTTGCTGGTATGCGACCTTTTTATTCTAAGTTGTATGATTTGACAAAACATCCTAGATATAATGAATTATTTGAAAGTTGGAATGAAAAAGAAACCATCAAAAATAAATATGACCATTCAATTGAAAGAGGTATAAGTAAAGAAACAAGAAGGAAGCAGCAAATGTTTAGAGAATTAGGTTTAGGATTTGTAAAAGTAAAACCTGAATTTAAAGCAAGAGATTTAACTAAATATGAAGAACGTAAATTTAATGAAGACGCTATATTACTTTCTTCTAAAAGTTTAACTGATGAATTGTTAGATAATTTATAATTATATTTTTTATGTTGTTTAAGTTGTTAAATTTTTTTTAATTTAAGTGTTTACTAGTGTAAACAAATATAAAAGAAAAGGAGAAAAAATTTATGAAAAAAAAGAATTTGGCAGTTAGTATTAAGCAGGTATGTAAAAAAGTAGTTAGTTTATTTAATGTAGTTTTTTGTGGATTTATTTTAAGTATTAATAGTGTGTATGCAGAAGGAAGTAATACAAGTAGCATTGATGGTTTTATCACATTTGTTTGTGATTGGTTATTAAAGATCGGAGGAGTAGTTGCTTTAATCGGTGCTGTTATGTTTGCTTTAGGTTGGCAACGTGATGATGCCGAAGGTAAAAGTAGAGGATTAATGACTATGATGGCAGGATTCATGGTCATTGCTATTAGTCAATCAAAAGGTTTATTTGGACTATAAGAAGGAGGACTAATAGATGGCTGGATTAATTGAAAGTATATTTCAAATATCCTTTAAAGTGTTAGGTTTTAAAATTGATATTAGTGATTTTGTAGGTACGATTCGTAATCTATGTAATTGGAATTCTATTACAAAAACAAGTATATGGTCATTAGCATCTAATATTCATTCAATTATAGTACCAATAGGATTAAGTTTATTAACATTATTCTTTTTATTAGATGTCACTAAAAAGGTTATGGATTTTGAAAGATTTAGTTGGGAACGGATGATATTTACCTTCATCCGTTTCCTCATCTTTAAAATGTTAATAGAAAATTCATTTGAATTACTTTCGTCCATAATGAGTATATCTAATAATATTCTTACTCAGGTCACAGGTTCACTTGCTTCAACATCATCAATTCCTGATCTTGCTGTACAGATGGGTGATTTAGTAAGAAATGCAGGTGGAATTATTAAGCAAGGATTTATGGGAATTATCATATTAATTCTTTATATACCATTTATGGGTACTTTAATTGGTGTGTTAGTCCAAGTATTTATGCGTATAGGTAAGTTAATATTAAGTTTTGCTTTTTCACCTATACCAATCGCAATAGGAACATGGGAAGATGGGCAGAATGTTTGTAAAAGGTTTATAATGTCCACTATTGCTTTAGGAATTGAAGCATCAATGATTGTTGTATCAACTGCAATATATTCACTTGCTTTATCCACATTAACTGATGCAGGTTCAATTAGTTCAATGGTAGCGATAATGTTTTTAAATGGATTTTTGATGGCTATGATTTCTATGACTAGTACAATGTCTGAAAGGTGGGTTGGTGCATAATGGATAGAATAGAACCTAGAATACATGATGAGATTAAGGATTATAAAGAAAAATTTTATAATTTCACTTTAAGACAATGGTTGTTTGGAATTCTTATTATTATAACAACAGTACCTTTATATTTGTTTTTAACTCCTAAAATAGGAAGTGATTTAACTGGATGGATAGTTATTATAGTTGCTATGCCAATTGGATTTTTTGGATTTATACCAATTCAGGGTTTAAATGCTGAACGTATAATATTCTATTGGAAACGTAATTATATTAACTTTGCGAAACCAATTATATATAAGACGGAAGCAGAATTATTAGAAGAAAAAACCAAAAAGAAAAAATCTAAAAAATCTAAACCTAAGGTAAATAAAAAGGAAATTAGAAATAAGAAAAAAGAAGAAAAATTAAAATTGAAGGAATTAAAGAAGGAACGTAGTAAACAAAGAGAATTAGCACGTGCTAAGAAGAAATTTGGTATTAATACGTTAGAGAATACTACCAGCAATTTTTCGTTAAGTAAGGAAGAAGCACAAGTGCTATTAAAACTCGCTAAACAAGTTGTTGGAAAGGATAATAGTGTGATAAATGAAAAAACAGAAAAAGAAGGGTTTAAAGAAGACACAGAAACAGAAGAATAATGTATTACCAAACAAAGTATTTATTCCTAAAACTAATCAAGAAATCATTTCTTATATGTTTAAGGAAGTTGATGAAAGAACAGGTATATTTAGAATAGATGAAGATACTTATTCTATTTGTATTGAATATACTGATGTATCATTTGCCAAAGCTAATGATGAAGAGGCAGAAAACATCTTCTTTAAATGGTTAGAATATTTACATTCTTTTAGGGAGGATACTCATATACAAGTTATCAATGCAGGTACTCCTATAAAAACAGAAAAGTATAAAGAAAAGTTTATATTTGATAAAGAACATTTAAAGGATGATAAACAGATTCAAATAGCTGATGAATTAAATACTCTTATAACTAATTCGCTTGGCACAAATGAAGATACATTACAAACTAAAAGATTTATAGTAATATCTTTAAAAGCAAAAAACTTTATAGAAGCAAACGCATTATTTTTAAATATCTTTCTAAAGACAGAACAGAAGTTTAAAGAATTAAAATCTAAAGTTAATTTAGTATCAGTTAAAGAAAGATTAAGATTTATATATAATTTTTTTAATGTGTTATCAGTAGAAGATAATAATATTGATAATATAATTGAATATGCTAAAGAAAAAGAATTAACTATATTTGATGTAATTGCTCCTCAAAAAGTTTTGATGCGTGAATCTGATCTTATTGAAATAGATGATAAGAAATTTATTAGAGTTTTATATGTTTCTAAATTACCTAAAAGTTTAACTCCTAGATTTTATAATAGGATTACAACAATGGAAGATATTAACATTATTACTACATTAAATATTAATCCAACTAATTCTGCTAAGATGATTAAAGTTGTGGATAAAAGTTTATCAGCAATGGAAACTGAGCGTCTTGAAAAGATAAAAAGAGCAGGAAAAAGTAATCTTGATTATGAATATGTTAAAGATAAGAAATTAGAAACAAAAATATCTAATGCAGAACAATTACAATATGATTTGCAAAAGAATAATCAAAAGATATTTCAAAATAATTTTTTAGTGTGTATAACTGCTAATAGTTTTGAAGAATTAGAAGACCAGACTGTCAGAGTTCAGGAAGTTGCAGCTGAAATGTTAATAGAAATGAAACCTCTATTGTGGCAACAATTAGAAGGTGTACAAAATATACTTCCTTTAGGTCATAATAGTTTACAATTTCAAAGAACATTAACAAGTGAAGCAACAGCAGTAAATGTACCATTTAATAGTAAAGACTTCAATCACGAGAAGTCTTTATTTTATGGAGTAAATCTTGTAAGTAAAAATGCTATATTTTGTGATAGAAAAAAATTAATAAATGGTAATGGATGCGTACTAGCAACTTCTGGAGCTGGTAAATCTTTTAATGTTAAAACTATTATAGAGCAAATATTAATTCGTTATCCTGAAGATGAAATTTGTATCATTGAACCACAAAATGAGTACGGTGGATTATTAGAAGTATTTGGTGGACAAAAGATATTTATATCTACCAATTCAAATACTCATATTAATCCATTTGATTTATCTTTAAATTATGGATGTACTGATAATGGTAAAAGTGAACCAGTAAAAAGTAAAGTAGAATATATTATTGCTTTCTTAGAAAGTATAGTAGGTGCTAATGCTTTATCTGGTGGACAAAAAACTATTATAGATCGCTGTACTAAGATTATATTTGAAGATTATGAAAAGAGTAATTTTTCTGATGATAGTTTATTACCAACATTACCAGATTTTTATAATATGCTTTTAAAACAACCTGAAGAAGAAGCAAAAGATTTAGCATTAATTATAGAAAGATATGTAAAAGGTTCAATGGATTTATTCTCTAAAAAAACTAATATAGATATTCAAAATAGATTAGTTTCATTTGATATTAGTAAATTATCTGCATCATTACAAACTACTGGATATTTAGTTGTATTAGACCATATCCAGAATAGACTAGCAAAGAATAAAGAGTTAGGTAAATATACTTGGATTTTTATAGATGAATTTCATATCTTACTTGCTAATCCATATTCTGCTCAATATGTTGCTAATTTCTATAAAACTGGAAGAAAACTTAATGCGTTAAATACAGTAATCTCTCAACAAATATCTCACTTACTAAGATCTGAATCTGGTAAAGATATTTTATCTAATTCAGAGTTTGCATTAATATTAAAACAGAAACCTTTAGATTTACCATCTATTTGTAATATCTTTAATATTAGTGATGAAGAATCCATGTATGTTCAAGGTGATGCACCAACAGGACAAGGATTAGTTGTATTTGGTTCTGATGTTATTCCTTTTACTAATAAAGTACCTAAGGATTATTTAATCTATCAAGTTAATAATACTGATAGTCAAGTACAGGCAAGATAATTATGAAAGATAATACAGAAAGAGATGTTAAGAGGTCAATTGATAGATTATCAACATTATCATCAGAAGCATCCAATCATACATTTCAAGCAATAGATAGAATAGCAAAACAAGCGTCTGATTTTGCTGAAAATAAGTCCATAGAAGAAGATTTAACTAAGAATGATAAAGAAGTTGAATCAAGGTTAAAAACGTCTGAGAACACTCAAGAAATAGATAATAAACAGGATGCAACAACTCAAGAAGAGAATAACTCTACTAGTAGGTTGAAAACAAATGTTAATGAAGATAATTCAACTGATAAAACTGATTCTAATGTTTCAGAAAAGACTGAAGGAGTGAAGTCGGACAAGGACACTCCTAAGAAAAGTAAATTAAAAACAGTAGTAGAGAAAACAAATAAAAAAGTATTTAAGTTTAATGATAATCAAGGTAAAGCATCTAAGGTTGCTACTGTTGTTAGTAAAGGTGGAGAAAAGGTATCTAAAGCAGGTAGAGCAATTGTAAGAACATCAAGAGAATTAAATAAAGCAATGAGTGAAGATGGTAGTGGTACAGAATATATTAATGAAAAAATAACTCGTAAAATAAAAACCAAAGCATCTAATAAGATTAAAAAGAAAACAAAAAAAGTAGCTGGTAAGTTGGGGAAAAAGTTTAGTCAAACAATTGGTAAAAAATTATTAAAAGTTGCTAAGGTGGTTGTTGTCAAATTAATTAAGATGCTTATATCTTTATTAGCTGCACTAGCAGAGTTTATTATTCCTCTAGCACTTATTCTTATAATTATAATTGCCGTATGCTCTATATTTGGTTCTACTATGTCTGAAGATTCTCTTAATTCATATCAACAATATATGAATAGTATTCAAGAAGAATATGATAAAAAAGTTGATGAGTTTTTAAAGGATAATCCAGATGGAGAAGTATTTGCTGTTGATGGTAATTATGGTCGTATTGATTGGAGAATACCATTATCTATAATGCAGGGTATAGGTGCAGAGTTAGAATTTGATCAAACTGAAAAAGATTTAATACAAAAGTTTAAATCTGAAGGATTATTAGAAAAACATGAAATATTAGAACAAATTGTAGAAGAAACTGATGATGAAGGTAATACAGTAGAATTAACTAAGAAAGTATTGGTTATAACAAATAGTATGTATGAAGATTATATGGATTGGTGCAAAGATAATTATTCTTATATTGCTAATTTCAGCAAAACTAAAAATATCTCTGATGGAATAGAAACTTATTTTACTGATGAACAATTGGAGATGATAACTTTGTTATATAATTCAGAATTCTTTGCTGATTTATTAGGAACTGATTTTAAGACTAGAACACCAACCTATGGAAAAACAGATATTCCTTTGAAATTAAATACCGAACATTTTAATTCAAAAAATGCTTTAACTAATGCTGGATTTAAAGGACAATGTACTTGGTTTAGTTATGGTCGTGCATTACAAGTATCTGGTAAAAAGATGCCAACAGGTAATGCTCAGACTTGGATTAATTCAGCAATAGCAATGGGTTATGAAACTGGTACACAACCTTCATATAATTCTGTTGTAGTATTATCATCTAATAGATTTGGTCATGTTGCATTTGTAGAAGCGTATGATGGTAAAACAATTACTGTATCTGAAGGAAATATAGGTAATGCTTGTAGGAATGATGATTCATGTAGTCAGGTAGAATATGCTAATGAACACGCTAACGAATTAGTAAGAACAAAAACTTATAGTTCATTTGATGAGTATAGAAGAATAAATAAAAATAATGGATATACCATTATAGGATTTATATATTTAGATTAAAAAGGAGAAAGAAATGAAAAAGAAAAAATTATGGATATTACTTATAATTACGTTATTTGTTTGTAGTCTTACATCAGTATTGTTTAATTATAAAGATATAAAAAGAAATATTGAAATTGCTAAAGAAGAACAAGCAGAAAAAGAGAAAAAAGAATCAATGTTAAAACAGGATTTAATCAGTCCTGTTTTAATTTTGAAACAAGATAAATTAATAATGTATCAAGGTGATGAATTAAATTATAAATCTTTCATAAAAGAAGCTACTGATAATTTAGAAGGTGATTTAACAGATAAAGTTAAATATACAAAAATAGATACTTCTAAGACTGGAGAATTTTATATTGATTATGAAGTAAGCGATTCAGCATCTAATGTTATTAAAGCAAGATTATTAGTAATTATTCGTGAAAAGCCAAAATATAAGGATTAATTTTATTATGAGTGGGGTGATGAAATATGACTGATGAAGAATTATTAACTAAGTATCGTAAGTATAAGAGAAAAAGAAATACAATCATAATTTCAATATTATTAATTGTTATTATATCTGTATTTATATTTATATATATCAGTAATACTTCATCTAAAGAAGATGAAAAGCCAAAAGAAATTACTAGTATCCCAGAAGTAAAGGATGAAATTGCACCAGTTATTAAACTTAATACAGATAATATAGAAATTACGGAAGGGGGTGATATAGACTATTTAAAATATATTGAAAGTGTTATAGATGATAAAGATGGAGATCTTTTAGAAAATATTATTTATGAAGAAATAGATACCTCTAAGATCGGTGAACAAAAAATAATATATACTGTTTCTGATTCTTCAGGTAATACTTCTCAGGAAGTTATTATAGTTAATATAAAAAAGAAAGAAGAACCAGTATCACCGCCTAAGGAAAATACTTCTTCTAATAAAGTTGAAACACCTAAAAAAGAAGAAACAAAACCATCAACTAACAATAATAATACATCTAATAATACCTCAACACCACAACCTGAAACTCCACCTAAAGAAGAAACACCAAGTAATCAATCTAGCGAAAAAATAGTTAAATATTTTTTATTTAAAGATGGTTATACAATGTTAAATGTTTCAGAAGTTTGTGCAGCAGAATTGAAGAAAACAAATAGAACAGGTATTTGTAGTCCGATTCAAGATGAGAATGGAATCTATTTGGGGATGAAGTTAGAAACAAATTAATATAGAAAAGAGTGGTGTATAAATGAATAAGGAATATATAAAAGAACTATTTGAAGAAAATAAAGAAATTTTTAAAGAGTATGAATTAAGCATTGAAACACCAGAAGAATTAGAAAATTTTATGATTGATACTTTAATTTCAAATATGGAATATGATTTTCATATAGCCCCTGATGTAAATAAGTTATTTAATAAAAATCAGGAAAATAATAAAGAATTAATAAATGAAGAAATTGATATAGAGAAGTAATTTTTTTAATTTAGATGTTTACTAGTGTAAACAAAAGAAAAGGAGAAAGAAATGAAAAATAATTATATGATATTAGCACAAAGAATTAAAAATAGAAGAATTGAGTTAGGGTATAGTTTAAGATATTTAGCAAACGAAGTTGGTATTAGTCATACGGAACTTGTACGTATAGAAAATGGTAATAGACAATGTTTGAATGTTATTACTTTAATAAGAATATGTAAGCTATTAAATTTAGATTTCTTATTACTTTTAGAAGAAGCCAATTTTTATGAAAGAGAAGAAGAAAAATTATTTTATATTATTGTGAAAAATGTAGAAACTAATGTTTTTAGAATACATGCCACAAATGAACAAAATGCTCTTCTTGTAGCAATTGATTTTTTATCTGAAAATGACCTTGTTAAAATAGATGAAAAAAATAAGTTCACATCTATATTTGCCACAGGTGATAAAAATGCAATGGAAAAAATAGTCAAAGATTTAGAAGAAAAAAATGCTGATGAAATTTATGAAAAATATAATAGAATCCCATGCGAAATAAGTCTTGTGACAGAAGATTATATAGAAGAATACGAGAATGATATTGATGAAGATGAGAATTTTGCTGAGGATTTTGATGAAGAAGATATTGAAGAATCAAGTGATTTTTTAGGAGATATAAAGATATATTTTGAAATAAATAATTCAAAAGGGAGAAAAATAAAATGGACACATTAATAATAAGTAAGGAAAATAATATTCTCCATATATTTAATAAAGGATATTCTGTTGATTATACTTTTTATGATTGTAAAGGTCATAGTTTGGATGGTGGAATACTAGAAAGTGAAAAAGAAAAATTTAATACTCACGTTGTAAAGAATAATATAATAGATATGTTTAAAGATACAATTTCTTTTTCAGAACCATATATGTATTTAGAAGGAGATAGAGCAGATAATTTATTAGAATTAATTGAAATGGAAGATTATAAAAATACTCAGTTAAAGGTTAATGATTTTTTATCATCTATTAAAAATAATTCATATATTGAAATGGAAAAATAAAAAAATATGGCATCTATACAAGTGTCATTACTAGATTATTTTAGTGATAGTGAAAACTTCACATTAAAAGAAGCTGAGTATGTAGTACAAGAAGTTTTGGATTTAGATGTTAAAGAACCATCTATCAGAGCAAGAATTTATGAAGGAATAGAAAAAGGATTATTTAAAAAAGTTTCTAGGGGTGTTTATAAGACTTCTAAGGATGGATGTGAATGTTTATTAATTAATGGTGATGGTAGAGATTTATCAATGATACCTAGTAATTCAATTGATGCAATTATTACAGATCATCCTTATCAGTTATCCACAAATAAAGGTGGTAATCGTGATTTTACTAGCTCTTATTCTTGTTTTCAATATAACGAAAAAGACTTCCAAGAAAAGTTCCGTGTTTTAAAACAGGGAGCTTTTTTAGTGGAGTTTTTACCAGAAGAATCTGGTGGTAATTGGGAATATCTTACTAAAATAAAAAATATGGCAAAAGAATCAGGATTTTTATATTATGCAAAAGTAAGTTGGATTAAGGGTAATCAAATTAATAATACTGGTAGAAAATCAAGTAATTGTGAAGATATTTTATTCCTATCAAAAGGCAAAGCCAGAGAGTTAAGACTTGATACCAAAAAAAATATGAGAGAACTATCTGAAGCAGGAATAAATGCTAAAGGTATGTCTTCTGAGCAAATTAAAAATGTCTTAAAAGATAATGATTTACCAGTACATTATATGAGTGGTACAAATGGTATGTTGCCTACTTCTTTTATATATGAACCACCTTCTAAACAAGAGAGAATTAATCAATCACAAAAGCCGAAGGAATTATATGCTGCTATTGAGCGATATGTGACCAAAGAATTTGAATGGGTACTAGATCAATTTTCAGGTTCTTGTGCATTGGGTGAAGCATCATTAGAAATTAATAGAAATTCAATTCTATTTGAAATTGATTCTGATATGGTAGATGAAGTGAAAAAGTATTATGATAGTAAATCTTTAACATTTGAATTAATAGAAAAATCAGAAGATTTTGATTTAGAAATGGATAGGTGATTATGAAAACAAAAATCTTATACGAAATAACAAATTTTTGTAAAGAATGTAGTTCTCACAATTGTTGTCCAGAAGAAAATTGTGTTCTATTTAGAATAGAAAAAATAATTATAGAAGATAAAACAAAGAAAAAGAAAAGGAGAAAAAAATGAGAAAACAATATGATGATTTTACGCAAATGAAGTTAAAAGAAATGTGCAAATCTATAAGTGATATGACTTATACTTATTTAGATCCAGAAACACAATTACCTACAAAAGTACCAGCATCACATTATGAAAAAATATTAGACCAAGTTAAAGAACAATACATGGGAGAAATAACTAGTAGACAGTTTTTAACTATTATGTATAATCAATTATCAGCATTAAAAAAAGAAGATGATAAGTATTTTCAACAAGCGTTATTGTGTATGGATTTAGGTATTAATCCAAAAGATATGAGAGTTGATGAGCAATTAGCGTTATCTATGACGTATGATTTTATATATGAAAGACAAAAAAATATGAAAAAAGATTATCACTTTTTAGATACAGAAGTTATAAATGCTTTTAAAGAAACTAAAGATAATCCTGTTATTCAAGCACAAGCAATCAAGATGTCAAACGATTATGAAGAAACGCATGAACAAGAAGAATCAATTGACAGAGATGATGATTATGATATGGATTATAATTACTAGTTTATATATTAATGAATAATTAATATATAAAAAGGAAACAAGTATATGAGTTTGGATAAAAATTATATTAAAGAAACTTTAACAATGCTTGGAAGAAAATATGGTATGCGAGAAACATTTGAAGATTTTGTATATTGCTGTGCTTATTCTATATCAAATTTAACAAATTTTAATGAGAATCGTGAACAAGAATATTTGAGTATATCAAAAAAATATCAAAAAGAAGAATTTAATTTATTTGCAGAGATGTTATCTGCATTGACCTTAGAACTTAATAAGGATGATTGTGAGGATGTATTAGGAAATATTTTTGAAGAATTGGGTTTGCATGACAAAGGTAGAGGACAATTTTTTACTCCTCTACACGTCAGCAAATTAATGGCACAAATTACATTTGATAAAGAAAATATACAAAAAGAAATAAATGAAAAAGGTTATATTACCGTAGCAGATGAGTGTTGTGGTAGTGGTAGGATGTTATTTGCTTATCTTAGTTTGTTGAAAGAAAATAATATAGATATAAACAATGTATATTTTGTAGGAGCAGATATATCAAATCTGTGTTGTTGTATGACTTACGTTAATTTAGCATTAAGAGGTGCTAGTGCAATAATAAATCAGCAAGATACATTGTTGTTAAAACAATATGGATATTATATAACTCCAGGATTATTTCTTAATAAAAATTTAGTTAATAAATTAATTGATTCTGGTTATCTTGAATTAATAAAAAAAACAGAATTACAACAAAATAAAGAACTGGAAAATTTAGAAGAAGAAATAGATATAGAAAGATAATTTTATATGAAAGGAGAAATAAATCAATGCCAAACTGGGTTAAAACGATTGTAAAAACGAAACCAGATGTATTAAAAGATGTTTTAGAAAAGTATTCAAATGAAAAAGGTTTTTCATTTGATAAAGTGATGCCTATGCCTAAAGATCTTGAAGTAGAAAGAAGTAGCAGAGGTGAAGAAGGACTTATGTATCTTTTTATAGAAAATGATAGTGGTATAAGTAAAGAAAAAATTAATGAGGTATATCGTTCATTAAATATGTTTCACTCTGACATTTATAGAGAATCAAGATTTCAGAAACTAGCTGAAAAGTATGATGAAAATAAAGATAAATTAGAATATACAGAAAGCGTTAAACTAGCTAAGCAATATATTTCTAATTATGATAAATATGGTCATGCAGACTGGTATGAATGGAGATGTGATAAATGGGGAACAAAATGGGATTTAACAGCATTAGATTATAATAAAGATACTTTGATTTTTGAAACAGCTTGGGGATTTGCTGGAAATGTTATATTAGAACTTTCTAGTAAATATCCTGAAGCTGTTTTTGAATGTAGATTTGCTGATGAGGGTATTCAAGAAAATTCTGGAATTTTAAAAATAAAAGACGGTGAAGTTATAGAAGAAAGATACAATCTAAAACAAAAATCTATTAACAAAATTTGGGATTATTATTTAGATGATAGCGAAAAAGAAATACCTGAAGAAGAACAAGAGTTAGAAGAAGAATTAGAACATTAGAAAGGGGAATCAATCATGGGACAATACCATAAATTTATGAATTTTGATAAAAAAGAAATTTTAAATCCACCTGGACTTTTAAAATTAATGGAATGGAGTTATCAACGAAATGAGTATATGCTTCAAGTAGAAAATCTTTTAAAAACATCATGGAAAGGAGATAGAGTTTTAGTTATTGGAGATTATGCAGATGACTTTTATGAAGATAAATATTCTAGTGAACTTTTAAAAACAATTCGTGAAGAAAATAAAGAATATGGAGTTCATAATATATATGATTATCCATATCGTGAAATTAAAAATACGTCTGCTGATTCAAACAAATTACCATCTCGTTATATAAATAATGATTCTTTAAAAGAATATATTGATCTGAAAAAACAACTTATTCAATGGGTAGTATATGAGGAAAATAAAAACTTAATAAGTGGAGCAAAAATTCATCCATTAAGTTTAGCATTATCATGTTGTAATGGTGCAGGTGGTGGAGATTATTATGCTCCTAATGCTCATGAAGTTGGTTGTTGGATAACTTCTTCAAACAATATTAGTTTCTCGGATGAGTTGAAAGAAGGGTATAAAGATTCAGGGATTTTATTTAATGAATATTCTGATAAAGAAAACAATGTTGAAATAATTATTGATTATATGACAGAAAATTTTAAAATTACAGATATTAAAAAAATTGAGAAGATTAAGTTTTCTCCATCACTCTTTTTAGATGATGACGAAAAAAAACACATTATAGAACAGTCAATTAAAAATATAAAAGAAAAGGAATTAAAATTAGATAATAAAGATGAACAGAAAGATAAAATAATTCAAGATATAAAGGATTTAGTCATGAATTATGAAGAAGAAATAGAAAGATAATATTTTTTTAAAATCATTGTTTACTGGTATAAACAAAAGAAAAGGAGAATGTTATGAATAAACAATTAGATAAAAAAATTGAAAGGTTAGAAGGATTAAAAGAAAAGGAAAAAGAAAAAATCAAATCAATAAATGAGGTTATTGCTGAATATGATAAACAGTTAAAAGTTTTATATGATTTTAGAAAAGAACAAGAAAAAATTTATCAACGTCAACAAGAATTGGATATGAAGATCAAGGAGCAACAATAATAATGAATAGTTATTATAAAGCAAAAGATAAATTAGTAAAAATGTATATAAAAAGTTTAGAAGAAGGCAATATTCCTTGGGAAAAAATGTGGACAACTTCTGCCCCTTATAATCCTGTTAAAAAAACAGAATATAGAGGTACTAATAATTTGTTATTATCACTTATTTCTTTAGAAAGAGGTTATAAAGATAATAGGTGGTGTACCTATAAAAATATAACAGATAATAATTGGAAATTAGTAAATGCTAAAGGAATGGGAGTTCATGTTGAATATGTTTTAATGAAAAATATTCATGAAAAGAAGAACTACAAATTTGATGAATATAGAAAAATAATTACTGAAAATCCAGAAATGGTAAAAGATTTTAGACCGAATACATTACATTATGTTGTTTTTAATGCTGAGCATATTGAAGGGATACCTAAAGACAATGAAATCAAAAAAGAACAAATTATTAATAATGATTATATAAAAAACATTGTAGATAATTTAGGTGTTAAATATGTGGAAAAAGGTGATGAAGCATACTACAATATTCAAGAGGATGAAGTAGTTATTCCTGAACCAACTAGATTTAAAAACAATTATGCTTATTACTCTACACAACTTCATGAGTTAGCACATTCAACTGGTCATGAATCTCGCCTTGATAGAGATATAAAAAATAAATTTGGCACTCCTGAATATGCCAAAGAAGAGCTAAGAGCAGAAATTAGTTCTTCTTTTCTTATGCAAAAGTTAGGATTAGAATATGATGAAAAACATTTAAATAATCATAAAGCATACGTGAAAAATTGGTTGGATATTTTAAAGGAAAAACCACAAGAATTATTTTCTGCAATTAAGGATGCTAATAAAATTGTTTCATATTTGGAAGAACAAAGTTTAACAAAGGAACAAAATATATCTAAAGAGATTGATGAAATGGAGATGGAATATGCGTAGTATTCATAGTAGACATTTTATATATACACATTGGTTAAGAATTGATACAAATAATGATGAAATCAAACAATGGAAACAATTAAAAGATTATTGGAATAAATATGATTGTTCAATGACTGTATATTATTATGATTATAATCCATTAACAGAAAAAGTAATAAAACTAGATTGTAATCAATCTTATAAAGATTTAGATCTTGATGTTAATTCAATGTCTTCAGGTAGTTTAAAAAGAGTAAAAGCTAAACCAACTAATATAACTGTCTATAACAAAGGAATTGAACATTTCTTTGTTAATAAATTAGGATTAGAAGTTTTAAATACCCTGAGAAAGCCAAAAGCAACAGTTAGTGTTCCTGAAGAAAAATTAATTGAAGTAGATGTTTTAGAAGAATTTGGTAGAATGAAAAATATAGAAAAATTTAACGAAATAATGCAACAGGAACATTGGAAGATTGTAAAAATTGGTAGCGATAGAAAGTATCATTATCAATTATATTTTGGTAAGGGTAAGCAAGTGTATAACAGATATGAATATGCTTTTGCAGATTTTACTTATAAAAGTGTTTTTAAAGATAGATTAGAAAGATTTATAAATAATTTAATAAAACAAAAAGAATTAAATATTAATAATTTTATTGGTAAGAAAATAAATATGTTTGAATCAAAGCATCAAGTATCAGAAGACAAAAATATAAATGTTGATGTTAAATGTATTGGTTTGGTTTTAGGAATTAATAACAATAGATTTGATATTTTTGATTTTCAAAGACCATTAGGTGAACAATTTTATTCAATAGAATTAGAAGATTTTAAACAAAAATTTAACGAAGGTATTTATAAACCAAACTTTAATTTGTTAACTTCTTATGAAAAATTAGAGCAAAGAAAATATGTATATAATAAGGCAAAAAAATTTACTGAACTTTGTGGTGATTGGGATTATAGAAATATAGATATGAATGATATACATTTGGAGTCATTAAAAGTTCAAAAAGATAAAATAATTATTTCTTGTGAAAGATATTCAAATAAATTAGATGATTATATTTGTTGCCCTGCTTGTGATATAGAATCCAAAGAACTGGTTAATGAATTTAATTTGTTGGATTTAGAAAATAGAGAACATGTTTTAGATTTTATGTCTAAATTAGAAAACTATATTGATTTTGATAAAGCAGAAAAATCTTTAAAAGAACAGGAAAATAAGAAGATAAAAGAAAAAGAAACTTTAGAGGAAATGGAGATAGAATATGAATAATATTTTAGATGTTTATGAAAATTTAGCAGATTCAATTGAAGAAACAGAAGATTTTAGAATTTATGATTTTATATATTATTTAGGAATAAATAGTGTTGATAAAGATATACCAAAGGAAGAAATAACACGATTAATAAATATATGTAAGGAATGTTCAGATAATTATATTGATTCATTTAAACTTGCGAGAGCTTTAACTTCAATTGTATATAAAGAAAGATGTATGTCTTTAGATGAGTTGGAACGTGTACCATCTGAATCAATCAAACATTTTTATTCAGAAGAAAAAATGTATGAAATGAGATATTATTTTGAATCTTATGATGAAATAATAACTTCTCCAAAAGAGATAATGGCAGGTGTATCTTATACGATTGCTCGTGTTGTTCATAATGGTTATTGTGCAGAATTACATTATTGTAGTGATACAGGAGCAACAATAGAATATGGAACTAAAACATCTCATGACAGATGGGAAAATGAAATAGAAGATGCTAGTTGGTTTAATATAAATTTATCGGACGATTATATTTTGAATAGGTTAAATTGTTTATATGATGAAGAATTTTCTGATAATAAATTATCTGATGAAAGAGCAAAAGAGTTAAATTTAATTGATAATATTTTATCTAAACACAAAGTAGATGATATTGATTTATATATAAATGATAATGGCGATTTACTAGCATTTGATGATTCAAATTATTGGAAAAATAAAGAATTTTATGATTTTATGTTTAATGAATTATTTGTTTATAATCATGATGGTAAAGTAGAATTAATAGATGATTCTGATTACAAACAATTAGAGAAATATAGAAAACAATATGATGAAAAAACAAAAGAAATAGAAATGGAAAAAGAATATGAATAGAGCAAAAGCATTAAAACAATTAGCAAAAGATTTTTATAAATATGATTGTAATATTTATGATTTTTGTTATTACTTAGGATTAACAAATGTTAAAGAAAATATCAGTAATAAAGATTTGGAAATACTATTAGATAAATGTGAAGAATTAAGAGGGGAATATACTGATCCAATTGAAGTAGGTCAATCATTAGCAAATGCAATATATGAAGATAAAAGCATTAAAATAAATCAATTAAAGAACCTAGATTGTGAAAAATTTAATGATTGGTATATTGATGGTAGAGAAGTAGGAAATGAATTAGAAATAGAAATGGAGAGAGAATAAATGAACGTTATATTTGGTTATAAAACTATGCCTGAATGGCATAAAAACAATTTAAAAAATTATTATATTTTAGATGGTATTTATACAGTATCACCTGATATATCTGAAGAGGATGCACAATTTATTTTTGATATTTGTAAAGATATTAAGAATGAAAAAGTGAATCCTTTTTCTATTGCGCACTATTTAACTGAACATTATCTTAATGGAGATATTTTTAAAGAAGAATTACAAAAAGCAGCGTCAGGTGAAATAATATCAGCAGTTTATTATGATGATTTAAATTATTTACCTTTATTAAATGATAGAAATGAAATTGAACATTCATAGTTAATTCAGACGTATTCTAAGGCATTTCGTGCATATTTAGGGTTGAATAATTGACTTTTTTTAATAAAAATGTTAGAGTATAAGGCAATTTAGGGGGGAATAATGAATAATATTTATTTTAGTGAGTTATTTAAATTAGCAGAAGATTTTGATAAGTTTTGGAACAGAAAATTCTATGAAGTCAATGTTCGTGGAAGTAGAATGTATAAAAATTTTAACGATTATTATCAAAAACACCTTGAAAGCAAAAAACAAGAACAAGAAAAATATAATAATCCAGATAGAGAAATTTCTGAAGAAAGAAGAAAAGAGATTAGAGCTGCAATTACTAATGAAAAGACAATAAAAAAAGAAGGACTAGATTTTATTGTATTTACTCATAAAATGAAGAGATATAAGGATATGAATTCTTTAGAAGACATTTTTTCAGGAAAGACTAAACCAAAAGAATACCTTATTTATAATACAAGTGTTATTATAAGTTATGAAGAAAAAGTTGGAGATCATTATGAAAGTGGTTCTATTGAAAATACATTTTGTTCAATTGCTAAAACAAAACCAAAATCAGACAGACAATTTAAAGAAACATGTGAATTAATTGAAAATTCAACAATGGAAGAATTAATGGAAATATTAAGAAAAGATTTCAAAAAAAGTAAAATTGCATGGAAAAAACGATTTGAAGAAGAACTTGAAGAAAAGAAAAAAATGAAAGAACAATTGCAAAAAGAAATAGAAGAAATAAGAAGAAAGAGAGAAATGGAAAAATCAAAAAAATAATTTCTCTCTTTTTTTGTTATTAAAAAAGGAAAGAGGAAATATATGAAAACAAAAAAAGAAATAAAAAAGGAAATGAAAAAATTAATTAGAGAAGTAAATGAATCACCGTTAAATCGCTTTGAATTAAGTTATTATAATAGTTTAAAATGCGAAGAATTAGATGAAACAATGGAAGGTGTTAAATACAAAATTAACTTTCATAAAAGGTTAATTAAAGCATTAAAAAAAGAGATAAAATCTTCTAAAACAAGCACTAAAGATTTAGAAAATGCAAAAGATTATATAAGTGAATTAGAGTCTTCAAATAGTGCTGGATTTGAAATAATTAAGATACTAAAAGCAAAAAAATTATATTATGAATTAAAAAAAGAATATAAAAATTATTCAAAAAAAGAGAAAAAAAAATACTAAACTGTCGGAGACTATTTGCAGGTCTTAGGAGTTCGTCCTAACAAGCTGATGGGTGTGTCAACACCATGCTTGATAGAAAAAATAAGACTATTGAATAACCTCAGTTATAAATTTGAATTTAGAAAGGAGCTAGGATGGAATTTAAGTCAATGGAGAAGTGGCGAGTTCAAAGAGATTTAAATTTAACTGAAGTACAATTAGAAGAAGTTATACGAAGAGCTGGAAGAAGACATCCAATGGAAGATTGGGTGCATCTTCGTGTATCAGGTAATGGTGATGTAATAGAATATTTAAAATTAGAATTTGTTTACTGGTTGAAGGAAGTTTATTTTAATAAAGAAAAATTTTATCTTGATCTTGAAATAGAATTTTTTGAAAAACAAATTAGAAGACTAGAATCAGAGTTAAATATATCTCCTTATGAATTTAAATATGAAGATACATCATTAAAAGATTTACGTTCATACTTTAATAAAAGTAAAAATGCAATTGGTAGAGCAGTCAATGAAATGAAAAAACAAACTAATCTTTCATATAAGTATTTAAAAGATGGTAGAGTTATGATTACTAAAGAAGGTGTTAAGTGGTTAGCAGAAAAATATTTTCGTAAAGCATATCTAAAAGATTTAGAATTATATAAATTAGAACTACAAGAAAGAAAGCTGAAACTGGATGATTTCAACAGAAGAAAGATACAGTAAATTAAGAAGACAAAAAATTAATGTTATGCTTAACGAAGAAGAAAGAAGAATCATAACTGAGAAAGCAATTAAATATGGATTTGGAGATTGTCTTGCTGAATATATAAGAGCAGCATGTATATATGAGAATATATATATTGAAGACGTTGAAGGTAAACAAGAGATATGTAAGATTATAAGTAAGTTTATAGAAACATTAAGAGAAATTTTAAAGGAACAAAAAAAGATATTAAATAACTATATGATAGATAAAGCAGATATAGAAATCATTAGTAATCAAAACATTATAATTATTAAAATGATAAGTAAGTTATCTAATTTATTAATATCTATTTTATCAGTTAATACAGAAAAGAAAATTCAACAAAGATTAGGTATGATTGAGAAGTATAAGATTGATGAAAATTTCTATAAGAAAATTATAAATAATAATTATCAACATTTTATAGTAAGACCTTCTAATTTGAATAGACCTAATCAAAAACCTGTATATATAGTTTATTTAAATAATCATACTTATACTTATTCATTAGATGATATTAATCAGGAAGATTTAATTCAAAAGATAAACAATTGTAGAGATGTAGCAATGCAAAAAGATTTGTTAATATCATTTTATAGAGAAGGTAGTATTTTAAATTTTGGAATCATTATGGAATTTCAAGATAAGACAGCAGCTAAAGAATTCGCTAGTGAAATTAATTCACAATTCTTTTCATTAGAAGGTGATGCTTATACCAACAACAGCTAGATGGTCGGTTCATGGTGTTCAAGGTAGAATAGATTGTATTAATTATATTAAGGATTCTAAAAAGACAAGAGAAGGAACATTAATAACTGGAGTTAATTGTTCCTCTCAATTTGCTGCTTATGAAATGAAAGTTAATAATGATAAATTTCATATAACAGAAGATAATGATAGTCGTACTTGTTATCATGGTTATCAATCTTTTGATCCGAAGGAAAAAGGATTAACTCCAGAGAAAGTTCATGAGATGGGAGTTGAATTAGTAAAAAGATTATATCCTGAATTTCAGGTATTAGTCACTACACACGTTGATAGGTCACACATCCATAATCATTATGTAATAAATGCTGTTAATATGAAAGGAAGAAAATTAGAGGATAGACTTGCTAATCCAATTGAAGGATTGTATGGACTTAGAGATATGAGTGATAAGATTGCATTAGAATATGGATTAAAAATAATTGAGGATGCACCAAAGATTGGGAAGTTCGGTAGAAGTAAATATTTATATAACGAAGCAACTAAGACTTGGCGACAACAAATTATAGAAAAAATTGATTATTTAAAAACAAGATGCTTTTCTTTTGATGAGTTATTGGAAAGATTGGCGTATGATGGTTATCAAATTAAACCAGGGAAAAATATTCGTATCCGTCCTTATGGTAAGGAAAGATTTGTTAGTATTAAAACATTAGGTGAAGGGGATAGTGAAGAAGAATTAAAAGAATTCTTTAAACAAAAAAGAAAAAATCAAACAGTAATTGATTTTGAAAGATATAAATTAGGAGATGAAGATAGTGAAATATTATCTTTATATAATGAACTAGCAATTAGATCAAAACAATCTATTTTATATAGTATGAAAGATTTAGATGCTAATAGTGAGTATTTTAAATATTATAATTCAAGATATATGGAAGTTAGGCGTTATCATCAATTAGTGGATACGATTAATTTTTTAAATGAGAATAAAATATTTGGGTATGAAACTTTAGAAGAACAAATAGAAAAAGTAAAACAAGATATTCTTAATAAAGAATCAGAGTATCAAGAATTATTTTCTGAAAATGAAACATTACAATTAAGAGTACCATTATGTAATTTATATTTAGAATATTTAGATATATATGAATCGTATATTGAACAACAAGAATTATCATCATCATACTTAGAACCATCTAAAGAGGTAAAAATATTTTTAGATGTTAAAGAACAATTAGGTGTTCAGACATTAGATGAGGTTAAAGAGATTTTAGCAGAAGCGAATAGATTGAAAGTTAAGACAAATAAAAGTTATGCTTATTTAACTTATCTAAAAACTAAAGCTAGTGAGTTAGAAAAAATAAAAGGAATATCTTTAGAAAGTGAAAAAGGATATATTAAAAGCGTATCAGTTAGCAAAAATATGATAGATGAATCTCGTTCAACTAAAGAAGAATATTGTATAAGAATTCCGTACAGCGAATATTATATGTATGTTCCTAAAAGTAATATAGCTTGGATTAGCTTTGATAAGAGAGGTATTTTATATTTAGTAGATGATAAAGAATATATTTTATACGACAAATATAACGAAGAAAGAAGACGTGCATCTGGAGAAGAAATAGAAAATATTTCAAAAGAAGAAAAACAAAAAGTTAATGAATACTATAAAACAAAGTGAGGAGAAAAATATGAGAAAGAAAAAATTAGAAATTAAAATAGAAATTGATTTAGAAACAAAATTTTTTAAGGTTGTTGACTTTAACTATAAAGGTGATGGAGGAGCAATGTCAGGAGGTTATAAAGATAAACAGCATTTTTTAGATATGTTCAACGATTATTGTGAAGAATATATACGTTTTGATTTGGAAGATAATAGGAGAGAATTTGAATATGAGTAATTTGAAGACAAAGGATACAAAATCATTTTATAAATCAAAATGTAATACAGATGCTTTAAAAAATCTCATTGTAGCTGGAAGAGAATTAAATAATGTTTCTCAAAGAGAACTTGCTAGAAGAATAGGTATAAGTAATACAACAATAAATGATCTTGAAAGAGGTAATATTCAGAAACCAGGGGTAGAAATTTTAATTAATATTTCTGAAGAGTTAGAAATTTCTATAAATATGCTATTGAAAGCTGCTGGTTATGGAAAACTATTAACACTATTAAATAATGATAATTCAAAAATAATTAACGAATAGGAGATGACAATTTGAGTTTTATAAATAAAGCAAATTATTTTATGAAAGGTATGAAGGAAAAACCTATATATGTATATACCAAAGAAGAAGAAACAAAATACGAGAATTATATAAAAGATAGTATTGGTGAATTTGACAAAGTATATCATGAATTATACTCACCTGATATACATGTAGATATTTTAATTATACCCCCAACAGAAACTCAAAATTATTATAAATTGGTGACAATGGGTATGGGAGCATATAAAATGAATGTTCCTGATATTATAAAAGACCAAGGATATGATCGTGCTGAACTTGTAATGTATTTACCACCAGATTGGAATCTTAAATTTAAAACTGAAGAAGATGGTTGGGTTATTAGACAGTTGAAGTTAATTGCAAGAACTGCTATTGAAGAAAATAGTTGGGTTGGATTTGGTCATACTTTTTCTGGAGATGCTGAAGCAACAATTCCGTTTGCCAATAATACAAAGTTATCAAGTACAATATTGTTATATGCACTAGATAAAGAATATGAACAATTACATTTTCATCTTCCTAATAAGGATAGAATTAATTTTTATCAAGTATTTCCGTTGTATAAGGAAGAATTAGAATATAAGCAAAAATATGGAACAGAAGCATTAATGAGATTATTTGATGATAAAGATATTATTCCGATAGTTAATATTAATAGGAAAAATTATTGTGAAAATATAGAACTTGATAAAAATAATGATGAAATTGAAGAAGACTTAGAAAGATAATCATAAAACTGTGCTATAATTTAACTAACAGAAAAATAGTAATTTGAAAGTAGGAAGTATTATGGGAATTATAGAAATATTATTAACAAGTTTAGGACTAGCAATGGATGCTTTTGCAGTAGCAGTGTGTAAAGGTTTATCAATGAAAAAATTTGATAAGAAAAAAAGTTTAATTATAGGAATATATTTTGGAGTATTTCAAGGACTTATGCCATTAATAGGTTATTTACTTGGAACAACATTCCAAAGTTTAATAACAAGTATCGATCATTGGATAGCATTTATATTACTTGGATTTATAGGTGGTAATATGTTAAAAGAAGGTTTATCCAAAGAATGCGAAAAAAATAATGATAAAGTAGATTTTAAAACAATGTTGCCGTTAGCAATAGCAACAAGTATTGATGCTTTAGCAGTTGGAATAACCTTTGCATTTCTAAAAGTAAATATAGTATTTGCAGTTTTATCAATTGGAATAATAACATTTGTAATGTCATATATAGGTGTTAAAATTGGTAACAAATTTGGAAATAAATATGAGAAAAAGGCACAATTGCTTGGTGGAATAATATTAATTCTAATCGGAACAAAAATATTATTAGAACATTTAGGAGTATTTTAACAAATTACAATTTATCAAGCAGATTTATAATAAGTGAAGATTTGCTTTTTTCATGATATAATATAACTGACAGATAAATAATAATTTGTGAAGGAGTTGAAGTAAATGAAAAAGAAAATTATTATTCCAATAGGTATAGTCGCATTATTTTTAGTTATAGGATTTATTATTTTTGATAATAATAAGATTGTTTCTACTATTACACTAGATATAAATCCTAGTATTGAAATTAATT
Organism: Bacilli bacterium; assembly: GCA_017416535.1. Classification (GTDB taxonomy): domain Bacteria; phylum Bacillota_I; class Bacilli_A; order RF39; family UBA660; genus JAEDES01. The sequence continues at coordinate 35,188 of JAFQCG010000004.1, forward strand.
TAACTAGAAATGAAAAAGTCAAAAGTGTAGTTGCATTAAATGAAGATGCAAAAGAAATAGTTAATGGTAATCTAAAAGGGAAAAGTATAGATGATACATTAAAACAAATTACAGATAATCTTATAGAAAAAGGATATGTTGCTGAAGAAAATTTTTTAGAAATAATATTATATTCTGAAGGGGATATATCAAATAAAGAATTAGAAACTAAACTGAAGGAAACTCTTGAAAAGAAGAAAATAGATTCTAATATTACCACTATTAAAAAAGTATCTAAAGAAGATGAAAAACTTGCAAAAGAATATAATGTAAGCCCTGCAAAGATAGCATATATTAAAACAATTGTTAAAGAAAATGAAGGCATAAATGTTGAAGACTTAGCTAATAAATCTGTAAGTGAATTAAATGAAACGAAAATAACTGGTAAATATTGTAAAAATGGATATACTCTTGAAGGAGATTGGTGCTTAAAAGAAATTAATAGAACACAAGCATTACAAGGAAATGTATGTCCAGATGGTTATACAGAACATGAAGGAAAGTGTTATGAAGAAGTTGGAGCTATTGAAACTAATAATTATGTATGTAACGATGGATTTAAATTAATTAACAATAATTGTGTAAGTGAAGAGATTGATGATGCTCGTGGAAAATGTGATTCTGGAGATTATGATCCAGTAAGTGGATATTGTATAAAAAAAGAACTAATTGGTGAGGCAGAAGAATATTGTAGACTAACTCCAGCAACAGATATTTTAATGAATCATAAATGTTATGGACCTAAACCAACTATAAATGGTAGTTGTTTAAATGGTGATAGATTAATTAATGGTGGTTGTGTAGATATGAGTTCTTATTATGAATCTGATTATAGATGTAAGACTGGAGATCTTGGAAACGACAATAAATGTTATAAAGAAGTAAAAACTAAACCAACATCGTATTATTGCGAGAGAGATGGCATATTAAATGGAACAAAATGCGAAGTTAAACATACTCAAAAACCACAAAAAGAAAGAACTTGTCCTAGTGGATACACACCAGTAGATGATGGAAGTAGATGTCTAAATCTAAAAAAAATAGCTACTAAAGAAAGTGGATTAGTATGTGAAGGTGAAAATTCTAGATTAAAAGGCAACATGTGTGTCATTTATGAGATGATTGAAGCTAAATTCAATTAAAAATATAAATGAGAAGATAAGATAATATGTTAATTTAAATTTGGAAAAACATTCTGATTTTTATCCAAAGTGAATACCAAATAGCAAATTACAATTTATAGATTAGATGAAAACAAAAACAAGATAAAATTTATAAAATTTATCTTGTTTCTTTTTTTATAAGTTTTGCATGTAGTACAACTTTTTCGTTATCATTATAACAAGTTGATAAAGTTAGCACATTGTCATTTTCATTAATGTTTGTATTAAAATTATAAGAACTTCTATTTATCAATATTGAAGTCCAAGTATTAAAATCTTCATTAGAAGAAAATTCAGTTCTAATATAATCACTTGTTGTTGGTATATGATATACACTAAATACTTGCCATAAAGTATTTTCTGTTTCAGTTGATAATTTCACAATATAATTATTAGAATTATTTAACCAACCACTTTTTAAGATGCTTTTTAATGATCCAAACATTGTAGTATCTAATCTACCATGTGCATATATAATTGTATTTTTAGATAATGAATTTATATTATTTCTATAATCTAAAAATACCCACCCAGCACTATTATAAGATTTATCAAAAGAATGTGTTAAATAATATTTGTTATCTTTAGCTTGAACAAATGGATAATTAATATTAGTACCATTCACTTGTATCCAACCTTTAGTGTTAGAATTAATTTTTTTTAATTCATTAAAATTAACATTAATTAAATTCATTTTTATATAATCCCAATATGGATTAGCTTGTGGTATTTCTTCATCTTGTTGTATTATTTCTACTTCTTCTGTTTCTTCAACTTCTTCAATTTCTACTATTTCTTGGATTTCATTAAGTTGTTTGTCTATTTTATTAGAATCTATTCTCCATTTTATAATATCTTTGATTGAAATAATTAGAAAGATTAAGCAGATTAAAATAATAATCAAAATAATAATGTTTTTCCATTTTAATTTTCTTCTTTTCTTTCGCATTATATCACCTAATAATATAATAACACTTTTTCGGAATTTTTTATCATTGTATATATGTAATTTTAAAGTTTTAGTGTATAATAATAGTAGATAGTAAATTATTATAGTAGGAGGAACTAAATGAAAAAATATAGGTTTTTATTGATAATAGCAATTGCAATGTTTATTATGCTTCCGTTTAAAGTGTCTGCTATGGAAATATATATAAAAAAATTAACAGGAGGTAATATTACTTTAGAGGTTGAATCAAGTGATACAATTGAGTCAGTAAAAGAAAAGATTTATCAAGTAGATAATACTTATCCACCTGAAAACCTAAAATTAAGATATGGTGATGTAGAATTGGAAAACGGAAGAACGCTTGCTGATTATAGTGTAATACGAGAAAGTACAATTTGGCTTTATTATACTTTAAAACCAACAAATGTTAAATTTAATTTAGAAAATCTTAATGTAACAACAGATAATGTGACAACTGATGGTAATTTAGGAAATAATAACTTTATAGTAATTGGGACAAAAGATTTTACTGCAAAATTAGTTGCGCTTGATGAATATAAATTACCAAATTCAATTAGTGTTAAAATAAATGATAATATAGTTGATACTGAAAAATATTCTTATAATTTTGAAACTGGTGAAATTTTTATAAACAATGATTTAATTGATGGAGATATTGAAATAGATGCAAGTGCTGTAAAAATAGAATATAAAGTTATTTTTGATGCAAATGGTGGTACTTTCAAAAATGATGTAAAAACTATAAATATAGAAGATATTATTAATTTTAATTATGAAACATTTGAAAAACCTACAAGAGATGGATATAAATTTACTGGATTTTATACAAATGATGGTAAATCATATTATGATGTTATGAACTCAGAAACTGGTATAGAAGAAGATACAACTTTCTATGCTAAATGGCAAGAAGTTTCTTCTGGAGGAGGACAATCAGGAATTCCTGAAGAAGAAAATCCTAAAACATTTGATGATATTGGAAGTAGTATAATAATGGGAACAATATCATTAATTGGATTAGTTGGTGCTACAATTTTTTTAAAAAAGAAAAATAAATTAAAAATTTAGAAAATTTAAATTTTACAATTGTAATTGATGAAACAGATCATAATGATTTGTTTTTTTTAATTTGATAAAAAAGAAAGGATAAAGATATGAATACAGATTATATTAGAAATTTATTAATTATGTTTAATAATAGAAGTCTTTATGAAATAGAAACAGCATTAGCAATATATGAATTTATGGATAAAGATGTTAAGGACGTATCTGAAGATGAAATTATAAAAGTATATGATTTGATACATTCGCAAGATGAAATATATAATGATTATATTAGAGAAGAAGTTGTTAAAATTGAAAAGGAACATGATAGACAAAAACAACTAAATGAAGAAAAGATAAAAAAAGAAAAGGATACTCAAAAAGAAAAAGAGCAAGAAGATTTAGAAAAATAAGATATTTTGTAGAATTATATGGTATAATTAAATTATCAGAAAAATACAGGAGGTGAATCTGAATGAAAAAAGCTGAAATCATTGAAGCATTAGCAGAAAAGACTGGTTTAACTAAAGCAGACGTTGCTAGAGTATATGAAGGAACTTTTGAATTATTCAAAGAAGAATTAGGAAAAGGTAATGATGTAGCAGTAGCTGGATTCGGAACTTTTAAAGTTTCTGAAAGAGCTGCAAGAGATGGAATTAATCCATT
>JAFQCG010000018.1 GCA_017416535.1 Bacilli bacterium
AATATAAGTGTAGAAAGGATGATAGGTGAAAACTATGAAAAATAAAGAAATTTTAAGAAAGGTAGAAGCTAATGAAGGGCTAACAGTAGAGGAAATAATCATTTATCAAAATGAAGTTAAACCTGTTAAACATGTCTATGGAAAGTATGGAACACTTGCTAAAAAATATTTAGAAGAGCATAATTTTGGAAAGTATTTATCACTAGGTGGTGACTTACCAACTTACTTGCATAACATAGACAAGCAAGCTGATGAGATTTATGAAGTAATGTATAAAAACCTATCAGCTAAACTTGAAAACAAAAAGACAGAAGATTTCTTAAAAAATGTGCAAATTGAGAATTCAATCCAAAAAGAAATTGAAGAAGTCATATTAAATGAATTAGTATATGTAGAATAGGAGAAATTTAAAAAATGGAAATCGCAGTAATAGATCAAGTAGATACTTTAGAAAAACTACACGAAATTAGATACAGACTAGGGAATGAATTTTGTTCACCACATGAAATGGACATATATTTATTAGCAGTAGAAATTGTGGATAAAGAAATAACTTCAGTAATAGCTGAATTAAAAAAACTAGTTAATAAAGATGAAGGAGAAGAAAAAAATGAAAGTAATTAAAGCATTAGGATTTATAAGTAAAATTGGAATTATGTGTGTAGCAATAGTTTGTAATATTATATTAAATATAGCAACATTATTTGTAAGTGCAATAGTAAAATAGGAGGAATAAGTTATGCCAAGAAAAGAAGATACACCACTAAGAAATGCTAGAAGAAGTTATGAAGAAAGAAATAAGGAAGAAAGATTAAAAGCTACTACTCAATTTAATACTAGACTTCCAAAAGAAAAGTATGATGAGATAAATGAGTTTCTTGAAAAACATAATATTAGAAAAATTGACTTAATTTATGCAGGCTATGAAGCGTTAAAAGAAACTTGTCGCAATTTGTCGAATGACACTAAATAGCTTGATTTAGGGGAGATGAAATCCCCTTTTATTGACCAATTATAGTTAAGGCTCTTGTAGAAGGCTACTATATGGAAGACATCAAAAAGATGGAAACGTATAGTAGAATATACAAAAAAATATACGTTTCCACAACATTAAAGAGGAGGTAACGTATATTAAAAAAAGTAAAATAACTCAAATCGTAAGTAGTTATTTTAGTGAAAAAGAAGAAACAGAAGACAAAGTTATAGAAACAAAAGTAGAAGAAGTAATAGAAGAGAAACCATTAACTAGAAAAGAACTACTTGAAATATATTCAAATAAGGTTTATGAAAACGAGCCAATAGATATTAACAAGTTAAAAAAGGAAGATAAGAATTTATGTTGTTATGCGATACAAATTGGTTGGTTAAATTATTTAAAGGAAACAGAAAAAATAACATTAACCGAATATGATAAAATTAGAGCCTATCTAATGAATAAATATAAGATTAAAACAAAAATAAATTTATAAAGAAGGGAGAGTATAATATTTAACTATATTATACAAAATTGAAATATGAATAATAATGTTAAAGTAATTAAGGCAAGTGTTGCACCTAGAGATAAAAGAAAAATAAATCAACTAGGTGAATTGAGAGTAGGAGCATATTGTAGAGTATCTACTGATACTGAAGACCAATTAAATAGTTATAATTCTCAAGTTAAATATTATACTGACCTTATTAATAGTAAACAAGAATGGACATTAGTGGACATTTATGCTGATGAAGGAATTACTGGAACACAAGTTGGTAAAAGAGAAAACTTTCAAAGAATGATTAATGATTGTGCTGAAGGTAAAATTGATATGATTATTACTAAGTCAATATCAAGATTTGCAAGAAACACAGTTGATACCTTACAATTTGTTAGAAAGTTAAAAGAAAGAAATATAGCTGTATTTTTTGAAGAAGAAAATATAAATACCTTAAGTATGGATGGAGAATTATTGCTTACTATTTTAAGTTCAGTTGCACAACAAGAAGTAGAAAATATTTCTGCTAATGTTAAAAAAGGTTTAAAGATGAAAATGCAACGAGGAGAAATGATAGGATTTAAAGGTTGTTTAGGTTATGATTATGATCCAGTTACAAAGAATCTAGTAATTAATGAAAAGGAAGCTGAAGTAGTAAGATTTATCTTTACCAAATATCTTGAAGGCAATGGTTCTTTTAGGATAGCAAAATTATTAAAAGAAAAAGGATATACATCTAAAGGTGGATGCAAGAATTGGCCTGTATCTACAATTATTACGATATTAAAAAATGAAAAATATAAAGGTGATTTATTATTAGGTAAATCTTTTACATCAGATCCAATTAATAAAAAGAAAATAATTAATAATGGTGAAGAAGATAAATATTATATTAGTAATCATCATGAACCAATTATTAGTGCAGAAACTTTTGATAGAGCACAACAAATAATGAATGAAAATAGTTCAACATTTAAAAAATCTTTAAAATCTGATGGTTTTAGACCGGGAAAATATGCGTTTAGTCAAATGTTAGAATGTGGATTTTGTGGTCATAAATTACAAAGAAGAGGGACCAATGAAAAATGTCATAATAATTTAGTTGGTTGGAATTGTACAACTGCTGTATATAAAGGAAGAAAAGCCTGTGAGGATAGCAGATTTGTGGATGAAAGAGTTATTGAAAGTGGTTTTATTGAAGTTTTAAATTGTTTGAAAAATAGTCAAATACTTGATGATTTCTTATATACATTAAAGACATTGCTAACTGACAAATCACCAGAAAGAAAAGCAGAAGATTTATTAAAAGAAATAAAAACTCTAGAAAACAAAAAAGCTCAACTACTAGATATTAGAATGGAAGGCATTCTAACAAAAGAAGATTTTGAAATTCAATATACATCATTAAATGAAAAGATGGATGCTATAAAAGAACAATTATCAAAAATTAATGAAGAGATTAGTCAAAAAGAATTATTAGCAATTAGAATAGAAGATTTAAGAAAAGTTTTATCTATTAAGACAATAGATAGATTTGATAGAGAAACTTTTGAATTATTAGTAGAAAAAGTGATAGTTGGTGGATATGATGAACAAGGAAAACCAGATCCTTACTTACTAGAATATAAGTTTAAAGTCGATTATAACTATAAGATTAATGGTCAAGCCATTAAAAAAAAATACACAGTGTGTCAAAATGAGTCGAATGATATAGCTAATTTAACTACCTATTGTCATTTACATAGCACTCAGGTGCGTCGATACTTTGAGTTACGTAGCACTGACACAT
>JAFQCG010000005.1 GCA_017416535.1 Bacilli bacterium
CCGCCGTTGTTGTTATTGTTGTTTCCGCCAATGTTGTTATTGTTGTTTCCGCCATTGTTGTTATTGTTGTTTCCATCATTGTTGTTATTGTTGTTTCCATCATTGTTGTTATTGTTGTTTCCGTCATTGTTGTTATTATTTCCATCATTGTTATTATTGTTATTATTATTTCCGTCATTATTGTTATTGTTGTTTCCGTCATTGTTGTTATTACCATTATTATTGTTATTACCGTTATTATTGTTATTATTATTGTTTCCACCGTTGTTGTTTCCGCCACCGTAGTTTCCTCCGCCAGCGTTTCCACCACCATTATTTCCGTCGTTGTTGTTTCCACCACCGTTGTTATTTCCACCGCCATTGTTTCCATCATTTGGATCTACATTAGCATCTGGTGCTGGTGGTGCAGGTGGATCAATTGTTACATCTGCTCTATCAACTGTTCCTGCATCTGCATTAGCTAATCTATATTGTGTATTAATTACATCTTCATCTATTTGGTCAGCAGTAAATACTGTTGCTGCTGCACCATAAGTTGCAACTGGATGTTTTGTAACAAATTGTGTTGCTGCTCCAGCTAATTTTGAATTCTTAATTCCATTAACTGCCTTTTGAACAAATTTAGAATCTGTAACTTTTCCAGTTAACTTACTAACACCTTGTCCAACTTTTGAATTAGCAACTTTGCTTCCAACTGTTGATAATGCATCATCACTTGCATTAAGAACTTGTCCAGCTTTTGTATTTTCAAATTTACCAGCTTTCTTAAATACATTTCCTGATTTTCCAATTGTTGTTCCTGCTGCAATATCATCAAATGATTTACCAGCAAGTTCTGAAAGTTTTAATCCATTGCTTCCAGCTGCTTCTAAACCAGGAGTAATCTTTCCTGCTGTGTTATATAAAATCTCATCTCCAGATTTTGATAATACTCTTGTTGCTGCATTAAAGTTATTTGCTGCTCCTGCAACATCATCAAAACTAGAAAGGATAACGTTATCTCCATTAAATATTAATCTTCCAACGTCTTTTCCAAGACCATCTGCACTAGATTTTACTAATCTATATCCATCATCTAATGGAATCGCAGTTAAATCATCTGCGCTTCCAATCATCTTTTGTGCTGTCTTAGCAACATCATCTGCACTTCCTGTTGTTAGTTTTAGGAAGTCATCTGCACTACCTTGAACGAATTGACCATTTCTTGCTTGAATTCCTTTAGCAAGTTTACCCATTCCATAAACAAGCGCAGCATTTTTAGTACCTTGCCACAATCCTTGAGCAAACGCTGAATTAAATGCGTCTCCTGCTCTCATATTAGGATCATTTGCAAGTGCTTTTTGAAGTCCTGCTTCTGTTCCACTTCCGATACCACTAATTCCTGCTACAGCAGTTTCAGTAATAAGTCCAACACCTGTCATACTTAATGCTACGTATGGAGCTGCAGTACCGAATCCTTTAAATATATTTGCTGCAGTACTTACATGTGAGAAAGTACTGTATTTATTCATATCACTTAAGAAACCTGATTCATATTGTTTTGCACACCAATCACCTACGTGATCTTTTGCAACATATTCAGCACATGAATTTTTGAAATCACTGTTGAAAATACCACCTACGAAACCTACGATTGAAACAACACCATCACCTAGGTTTTCGATTCCTGATGCAATACCTTCTACAAACTTAGTAAGCCCCATACCAATACTACTAAATAGTTTCTTGTACCATGGAGCGTTTTCATAATCTTCAATAATTGTTACTTTTGATTGAATAGTTCTTATATCTTCTTCTATTACTTCTTCTGCAGTTGTTTGTAATTGAAGTATTTTTGTATAGTCAACATCAATACAATTTGAGCCTCTTGCGCCATTAATTGTATTAACTCCTGCTTGAATTTCAGTAGTTACATCAGTTAGTGACTTTATGGCATCATTTAATTTATCAATAGCTTGTGTTACTAAGCTAGAATCATATACATATCTTCCCATTTTATCCTCCTCATTTATGGTGTTGTGTTACCATTATTTTTTGCTGCTTGAGCTGCTTTATAATCAGCTAATTCTGATTGTTGTTCAGCATAAATTTGAAGAGCAACATTTTTAATTTGTAATGTAAAGTTGATAATTGCAGTTTTTATACTTTGAATATATTCTGCATCCGCATCTAATTGTGGTTGCATTGTTGTTTTATCAACGGATAATGCTTTTTCATTACAAATATCACTCGCATCAAAAACTTTTTTTGCACATTCTTCAAACTTTTGAGCTGCAGTTTCAATTTGGTTACATCCATTAGTGATTGTGGTAATGTCAATAAGTTGACCTTCACTTGTAATATTATATTTCGCCATAAACTTTCACCTTTTCCCTTTTCTTATGTTAATGCATAGTAAATAGAGAAAATGTACTCTTCTCTACTTACTATACATTGCATAAAGCAATGTATTCTTTTATTAATTTTCGTTACTATATTTAAGTGCTTGGTCAACTGCCATTCTTAGGTTAGTTGCACTTAATTTCATATCAGCCATAGCGGCTGGAACGTCTGCTGAGTAATATGTTTCCCAGTTATTTCTAACTTCGTCAGACCAAGTAGTTTGAACTCCGTCTGGAATATTTCTCTTAATAGCTGCGTCTAATGTAGCTAAATTTTGTTCCATTTGTGAAACAATGTTATCGATTTGGCTTGCATCATCTGTTGCAGCGTTTGGACTAATTGTAATATTCATACCGTATTTCCTACCTTTCTTCTTAATAATTTAATAAGATTCTACTTCATTCCTGATTGTAATCCACTGATCATGCTACCGAATTTTTGAGTTTGAATTCCCATATATTCTTGAGCTTCATCAATAGTACTTGCTAATCTCTTGAATGTGTCTTCTTTAGCGTTATATTTTGCTAATAAGTCGTTTGCTGGATCTCCTTGGATATCTCCACTAGTAATTTCTTGGATTAAAGCTGTTAATCTAGCTAAATCACTTTTGTAATCTTCACCAGCAGTTGTTAGTGCATCTCTTAAATCTGCTAGAGCTGCTTCATCAACATGAATAGTTCCTCCTGCCATGTCTTTCACCTCCTATAGTATCTTAAGAATATCGTTATTCGCATTACCGAACCCATATCCTTATGTATTCATTGTATATTTTTTTTTCAATTAGTGCAAGTATTTTAAATATTTTTATACATTTTTTTACATCACTCATATTTACATATAAATTACATATATTTATTGTGAATATAATACACAAAAATGCTAAATTTGAATATTTTATATTAGGAAGAGATAAAGAGGTGTTTTATGAAAGTTAACAATTGTATAAAAAATTTACTAAAATTTATTTGTGTGTTACAACAAAATTCAAATGAATTAACTTTTTCATCTACCAATTGTACTAAACCTTTTTTAGGACCTTCTATACAGGGTGTTTGCTATAATACAAGGGTTATAACTTTATACAATAAATTTGGAGATTTATTTACTACTAACTTTTATTTTAACAATGAACTTAGAAATAGTTCTTACTTTAGAGTACGTTATGTTGATGATAATTGTTGTACTCTTGAGATTTTAGAGTCTATTAATAATACATATACTTATACTGGTCAAACTATTGTTGTTAATATTAATTGTATTTGTGCTGTTAAGTGTATTGAAGATGTATATATAAATTGTTGAAAGGAGGTTTAATTATGTGTAATGAAACAAATAACAACTGTGGATGTATTCAAGAAATTTTAAAAAGAATTTTATTATTACAAAAACAAGACTTTGACAATGAAACCTATTCTGGCTGTGATAAACCATTTTTAGGTCCTACTTGTACAACTATTTGCTATAATACTAGACCTATTATGTTATATAATTGTTGTACAGGAAGTACTTGGACATTTCCTTATACATTAAATGGAATAACTGGTGAATCTATGGTTTTTAGAATAGAAGCATTGGATGAATGTTGTTGTACTTGTAGAGTACTTGCTTTAAATGGAGATGGCCAATATGTTTCAACAAATGATTTCTTCACAATCGATTTAAATTGTGTTGGTGCCATTAAATGCTTAGCTGATACTTTTATCGAGTTATGCTAAAAAAGAACGCTTAGTTCTTTTTCTTTTTGATAGAAATTATCTCATTAATCGGTATAACTTCATTATCAATTGTAACTATATTTTTCTTTGTTTTTGCAATAAGACTTGTTTTATATTCTTTTTCTGTTGTTTTAATAATTAAGGGTATATTATAAGAATATCCCAATCCTGAAAACACTTCATCTAACGATATATCCATTTCATCAGCTGATTCTCCTATATGTTTATTTGTTTCTACATAACATTTCTCTTTATTATTAAAAATATTTTTATCAATTTTATTTTGATATATTTTAGGTAATTTTTTCATATTATTTCTCCTTTATATATATTATGTAATTTCTTATATAAAATGGACTTTTTTTCACATAATATTAGAAGGTGATATTATGATAAAAAAATTAAATTTACCAATTATTATGTTTATTATTTCTTTTGCATGTATTAGTTTAGTTTCGATCTATAGTGCTAGTTTATATACTTCTACTAGTTTAGGAAATCTATTTCTAAAACAAATCGTTTGGTATGGGATTGGAACTGTTGTTTTTTTTATTATTATCAGATTTAAAAATAACTTTTTTTATGAGTATGCTTGGATTTTATATTATTTTGGTGTGTTATTACTACTTTTACTACTTTTGATTGGAACTCCAATAAATAATAGTAAATGTTGGTTTATAATTCCGGGAATTGGAAGTATTCAACCTAGTGAATTTGTTAAAATATTTTTAATGATTGTTTGGGCTAAGAACATTTTTCAATTTAGAAAAATTTATAGCACCCCTACTTTATCTCAAGAGTTTTTATTCTTAATTAAAAATTTTGTGGTGCTTTTAATACCTACAATACTTACTTTTTTACAGCCTGATACAGGGGCAGTTATTATATACTTTGTTATTTTTACTTTTATGATGTTTTTTTCTGGAGTTAGATTGAGATGGTTTTTATTTGCCCTACTAGTTTTACTTTTTATATTGGGTATTTGTGGTGGTATTTATTTTTTTAATGAGGATTTATTTGTTAAGGTATTTGGTACTTCTATTTATTATCGTATTGAGAGATTATTTATGTGGTCTAATGGTAGTGGACTACAATTGGAAAATGCACTTGCTTCTATTGGATCTAGTGGTTTATTTGGACATGGATTTAATAAGACTCCAATTTATTTTCCAGAGTCTTCTACTGACTTTATTTTTGCAGTATTTTCTTCAAACTTTGGATTTATAGGAGTTTTTGTTTCTTTGTTATTATTTTTTGTTTTTGATTTATATATTTTTTATATATTAAAGAAGAAAAATAATTCTATTGGTAAATATATTTTAATTGGAATTTTAGGAATGCTGTTGTTTCAGCAAATACAAAATATTGGAATGACTATTGGTTTATTTCCGATTACCGGAATTACATTACCTTTTATTTCTTATGGAGGTTCTAGTTTACTTTCTTATATGATAATTATTGGTTTAATTACAAATATATTTTTTGAAAAAGAAAAAAAATACAAATAAAAAAGACAGATATTAATTCTGTCTATATCCACAGTTTGGACAAAATTGTCCGTTTGTTGGTGCTCCACAGTTAGGACAATATTTATTTACTATTTGCGGTTGATAGTTAACATATCCAGCTTGTTGATTTTGTGCTGGTGTAGTTGCATATTGTGGTCGATATTGTGGTTGTTGGTATTGTGGAACTTGTTGCGGAGTTTTTTTACATTGAGCTGCTAATAGTTTAATCTTTTTGATTGAAAAAATATATAACAATATAACAAATGCAAGGAATACTATAAGTAGAATACCGATGTTTGCAAATAAGCAGAAATCATATATTCCGTGTAGTATAGTTGGAACAAGAACACTTAATACTAAGTTTTTCTTTTCTAATGCTTTATTACCTTGTGATGCATAAACTTTCGCTAAAGATAAGTAATATCCCATAAACACAGCATCGCAAGCATGTCCTGGCACGGCTAAAAGACCACGTGATATTCCAACAACAATACTTTGATTTTTAAATACATATAGTAAATTTTCTAAAAATGCAAAACCTAGTGATACATATACAGAATATACTATTCCATCATATAATTCGTCATATGCTTTATTTGTATATGAACCAATATATACCATTAACCATTTACAAAATTCTTCGATAAGAGCAACTCCTATAAAGGCATATGCCATTACCTCAAAGAATGTCATATAAGCTGTATCTTTATTCATAAATGGTAATATTTCAAATAGTACTCCTGATACCATTAATACTAAAAAACATGACGAAACTCCTAAAACAAATAATTTTATTAATAAAGACCATGGTTCTTTATTTCTATCTTTTAAATAGATATATGTACATATTACGACGACTGGAATAACCGCTAAAAATAATAATATGCTTGCCATAATCTCACTCCTACTTTTCTATTTTTCATTTTTAGTATAACACGAATGAATATTTTAAAAATAATTATTTTTATTTTTTATTTTTTAGTCTTGTAAATTTACATTTTATTATGACACAAAAAAAACTCGGTTTCCCGAGTTAATTACTATATGGTGGAGCATAGCGGGATCGAACCGCTGACCTCCACGGTGCAAACGTGGCGCTCTCCCAGCTGAGCTAATGCCCCATAACTAACGGCTTAAATCGCAGTCAGTAATTAGATTTTAGCATAGTGATTTTTTATTGTCAACGATTTTTTTAATTTTTTTCATATTTTTTAAGCAAATAGTCTTTTTCTAAAATATAAGTATTGTTTTGCTTAATAATATGACGATTATTTTTATAAAACATATTACTATTATTAACTAATTTACTATTTTTAAACTTATAATTGTTTAAATATCTTTCTAAAATAAACTTTTCATAAATATAATTAGTTTGTTCTTGCTCTTTATACACTTTTAATATTAAAAAAACGGTTATTATTAATGTATTTAATTTTAATGGATATGATAAAAATAAATAAATAATTATAAATATATAACTTATAATTATTGAGGTTTTATAACTACTTTTATATGGCATAAACTTAGTTAATATAATATGTACTAGTTTTCCTCCATCGAGTGGATATATTGGCAATAAGTTAAATACTAATATACCATAATGATACATTAAAATTAATTCTTGATATTCTGGAATTATGATTAATAATAATGCTTTTGCTAAGGTCTGTGCAAGTGGACCTGCTAGTAGTATTATTAGTTCTATTACACCACTTGAATTGAGTGGTAAAAAGAATTTTGAGATACCACCTAATGGATATAAATAGATCTTATCCACTTCAACATTTAATATTTTAGCAGTAAGAAAATGACCTAGTTCGTGAATAATAATAAGACAAGTTATTATAAGAAATGGTACAAATGATGCGGTTAATATTGAAATAATTCCAAATAGATATATTAGAGGATTTATTTCAAAATATTTATATATAGTCTTTATAGTTTAATACATCTCCGTTTTTTTGAAATATTAAATATAATTTATTTGTTTTCGTTTGAGCTATATAGTCCCCTTTTTTTACATAATCATATAAATTTATATCATTAGTATTTACATTTGAATAAAATACATCTATTCCATTTTCTTGTTCTATTATTATAGTTTGACCATATTCTTCTTTTTCTCCAATATATACTACTATTCCATTTTCTAATGATGGAACCATATAATTTTCTTGGACTATTAGTTCTGCCCCATCTTTATATTTTGTTATTTTAGAATATTCTATTTGTTCTTTAAAGACAGGTGTGTCCTCATACACAATATTATTTATGGACAAAAGATTTCCAAAATATTTCTTATATAGTTCTTTAAACTTCACAAATTTAATATTTTCTTCATAGACGTTTTTTTGAATCAGTACTTTATTTGATGGGTTTTGTTTTACAAGAATCATACCTAATAAGAAAATAATAGATGTTATCATAATTTTACTGAGTAGTTGTTTTATTTGTTTTTTTAGTATAAGTTTTTTCTTAATAGTTTTTTCAGACATATAGTTCTCCTTTGATAAAGTATATGTCTTATTTTTTTTATTATGATTCTTTTATTAAAAATATATTTATAATTACAGCATAAATTATATTAAGTAATATGGAATATAAAACCTTGTATATTATTCTTGAGATAGTTATTGAAGTTATTTGAAAAATAAATAATAATGAAGCACTAAGTAGTTCATATATTATTAGGATTATTATAAGATAAATAATCTTTGTTATTTTTGTTTGTTGGTATGTTTTATAAAAATACTTTGTTATATATGATATAGTTGTAAAAATAATTGCATTAAAAAGTAATTGGTTTGTATAGAGCAAGTCATATAAAATACCACTTATAAATGATATTAATAAATACGTTTTTTGTTTCTTTTTTAATATTGGATAAATTAAGTAAATTGTTGTTACAGTTATTAATGGTAAAAAAGGATAATTAAGTGGAATAATAGTTGATAAAAAACCATCTAAAAACAATGCTACTATTAGTAATATTATGCTAGTCATTTAATTCCTTTAATACTGTAACATAATTTATATTGTTAAAATCTTGTTTTGCTTTTATGTAAACAATCTTACTAAGTTCATAATTATCCATTTCATATGAGTCAATTGTTCCTATATATATTCCTTGGGGTATATTTCCTAAGCCACTTGTTAAGACAATATCTCCTTTTTTAACATCTATGCTTTTATCAACAGCAACAACTTTGAGTAAGTGTTTATTTGAGTCATATCCATTTAGTATGGCATAATAATCTTTATTATTGACTCTAATAGTTACACTTGTTTTATATTTGATATCACTTGTGGTTATAAGTTTTACTTCACTTGTTGTTTTTGTAACGTTTGATATTTTTCCAATTAATCCATCTTTTGTAATTACAGCCATTCCTTTTTTAATTTTATTATCTTTTCCTTTATCAATAACTATTGTGTTTAACCAGTATTCATTATTTCTTGATATTACAGTGGCATTTTCTTTTTTAAATGAACTTTTTGTTTTATTTAATTCAAGCAACTCTTTTAACTCCTGTATTTCATTTTCCAAAGATGTATTTATATTTTTTTGGATAAGATAGCTTTCTGTTTGATCATATTCTTTAGCATAAACTAAATTTGAAATGCTTTTTATCGGGATATACAATTTTTCTTTAAGACTTTTTTCTAGTTTTGTTAAATTTCTATTTGTATTTAGTGACAAAAGTAATGCTATTGTTACGATAGTAATTAGAATAAACAATTTAATTCTTTTAGATTTTTTCATATTATTCCTCCAATTTAGTTTTTTTCATTTCGTAGAAACTATAAAAGTTGTTATATCCAAAAATAATATGATCTAGTACTTTTATACCATGTATTTCTCCTGTTTTTTGGATACTTTCAGTAAACTTAATATCCGCAGTACTTGGTGTAGTATCGTTTGATGGATGATTGTGAATGCAGACAATATATGTTGCACTTAAAAGATATGCTTCTTTAAATATTTCTCTTGGATGAGCGTTACTTTCGTTTACAGTTCCAATAAAAAGTAGTTTTTGTTCTAATAATTCTTGCTTAGTATTAAAATACAGTGCATATAGATACTCTTGTGTTTTATTAATAAATAGATGTCTGCAGTATAGATAAATGTCTTTTGCGTTTTTTAATTTTTGTTTTTCCTGAAGCGGAATATTATTTATTCTTTTAGAAAGTTCTATTATCGCTAAAAGTTCTATTGCTTTTACTTCTCCTATACCTTTTATTTCTTTTATTTTATTTAACGTAATATCTGCTAGTTTATTTATTGGATATTTTTTTAAAACTTCTATTGCTAGTTCTGATACATTTTTGTCTTTTGTACCTGTTTTTAAAATTATAGCAAGTAATTCACTATTGCTTAAAGTAGAACTTCCATATTTTTTTAGTTTTTCTCTTGGGCGTTCTGTTATTGGTATATCTTTTATTCTATAACTCATTCAATCCTCCTAACTTATATTATTCGCAATTATTACTGACTTTTTACTATTTCTTCGTAATTAGCTAATACAACTTCGGTTATTGTGAGGATTTCATTACTATTATTTGTATTATTTATAAGTAAATCAAATTGTGTTACATTATTATAAAATTCTTCGTTATTTAATTTCACTTCTTTTATATATATGTTATATCCTTTATCAGAATATATTTTTTTTATTTTTTTTGCATTTTCTTCATCTTTTGTTATTCCAATATATACATAATATTTGTTATTATCATAATTTATTATTTTTGGAGAAATATTTTGAGTATTTTCTTCCATTATTTTTTTTGACGAATATATTCCTTCTTGTAAAAAATAATAAATTCGTCCTTCAGCAAAAACATTTTCTATTGATGTTTTGGCTGAGTATATTTTAGTACCTAGTACAATACCTATTAATAATATTGTTAGTGTTATAATTATCTTTTTCTTCATGCTATCACCTAGATGTAATTTATCAATTATTTTTGTTTAAATTTGTCGTTTGATGCACAAAAAAAGAGTTTAGTAAATTAAACTCTTTTATAGTTGTAAATTTCTTCCACATGAACGGCAGAACTTTCCACCCTCATTTTTTCTTCCACATGCTGGACAGAATCCTGCAAGTGTTGGTGTATAAGTTTGTTGTGGTGGTTGAGGGTGTTTTATTTCTTCTGGTTCTTCTAGTTGTTCTACTTCCTCCTCTTCTTTTTGATATTCAATATTATTTTGATTTGGAAGTTGATTATTTTGCACTGGTTGTTCAAATGTTTGTTGCGGCATTTGATTTATCATATTATTTTGATTTGTTGGCTGTGGATTATCTTTTTTATGTAATTCTTTGTATGTAACAAAGGCAATTAATGCAATACCTACTAATAATAAATATAGGTAGAATGGTATTTGTGTCCAGAATTCCCATAATTGAACTACTATATTTACTATCGTAATAACTATATTACAATAGAATAATTTTTTATAGTGTTCAGCATTAAATGTCATAAATATTAGAATTATTGACAGTAATCCAACATATAGTCCTATTAGAATATCTGCTTTAAAAATAACTGATAATATAATAACTGATAGACCCACTGTTGAAACTATGTCTTTGGCTTCCTTATTTGGAATGAAGAACTTTATAACCAAAAATAATAAGTATAACCAGAAGAAGTTTGATAGTACCATTTGAATATTATCCGCAATATCAATTACATGGACTAAACTATATAAAGGAATTACAATTGCAATATAATTTATCTTTTTAAATGTTTCTTCCTTTATTAAAATAGCTAGAATAATAAATATTATTAATTGTATAACATTTATTATTGTCCAAGATACGTTATAATATGCTAAATTTGCTGTTGTTGAAAGAATAGATAAAAGTATTGCTATATATAAAATGATTCTTGGAATCTTTTCTTCTTTCTTTCTTGTAAAATAAACATATATTATTAATAATAATGTTGTTAGTGAAACTACTATTTCTCCATATATTAGGTTAAATAGATATGTTATTCCTAAAGTTATTAGTAATACTATGAAGTAATAACTCTTAAATGATTGTTTATTTGTTAAGTGATATATTATAGCGTATGTAAATGTTGTAAATGAGAATGCTAACATTTCTCCTACATAAACTACTTTTTCATTAAACAATGCTGTTAGTGCTAAGAAGAATGAGAATATTACCACAGGTTGATATCTCATATCTATTTGTTCATTATTTTTGTATATATCTAAACTGTTGATAACATTAATTACTAAATATATAGTGGCAATTATAAATGTTTTTACTTCAGAGTAGTTTGCCATAATAATAAGTAAAATTGTTGCTACTATATTATATACAATTTGACTTGTAGATACTAACCATTTACTTTGATTAAATTTTTGATATTTCATTAGTAATGAGAATGCTGAAATAACTGTAAATAGTAAAATGGCATTATCAGATACAATGTTTAATTTTAATGTTCCGATTATTAACAACGAATAATTGACAAGAACAGATAAAACTTGGTGTAAACTGTTTTTCGAAGTTAATCCTAGATAAACTAGATTTACTAAATTAATTATACAGGCGATTAATACTACATATTTATTTGCTTCGAAGCATTGAGTTAATACTAATGTACTAAACAACCAACTAATTGTGTAGTTTATTTCTTTTATAGATTCTATTGTTTTGTTATTTGGTATTAAATTAATAATAAATGATATTAATGATAAGATTATAGATATTTCTAGTAGTCCTAATCCTGTCAATGCTAGTAAATGGTAAAAGCTTATATAAATACTCATATGTCCCATATATAAGTATTCTTTTTCTTTGAATTTGTAATTTACTAAGTATAAGAATCCACTTAATAAAATTAAGGTAATAAAGTATACTAAATTTTTTCCATCTCCAGTATAACTAAACCATGGAGATATTACTCCGAAATATCCTACTCCTACCCATGTTAATAAGAAGAAAGATAATCCTAAAATATAGTAAGCTTTTGTTGTACTAGGAATTCTTAGCTTTACTTCAGAGAATTTTGATAATCCTAAGAAAATTCCTCCCATTAAAATAAGTGCTACTACTTTTACTATGTTAGATATAATTTCCCATGTTGTTGTTGCAAAAAGAATTCCTGAAATTAGAATCATTACTAATCCTAGTTTTAATAATAAATCTATTCTCTTACTTTCACTTGTTGCTGGCGGAGCATTACTTCTTTCTAATTGAACAGTATCTAATTCACCAATTGCTAAAATAATAAATATAGCTGCTGGTATGTTTAATAAAAATGAAATTACAGAGATAATTATTAAAGATACTTTGTTCTTTTTTAATTCTTCTGCAATAAGCAAACTATTTGCTAGTAATATTATTCCAAGTATTAATAATATTGATCCTAACATAGGAATAAATGGAACTACTAACAAACTACTAATTAAATATAAGACACTTGCTACTTTAATATGTTTGTTTGCGTTTGTCATATTACGCCTCCTTATTCTTTACTCTACTTTAGTATAATATATTATTTTTTTTATGTCTATTATTATTCGACAAAAAAAGACAAGTTTTCCTTGTCTTTTTATTTGTTAATTATTTTTTAAGTTTGCAAGTTTTTCTTCTTCCTCAGCAAGTTTTTTTCTATCCATTTCTACAATATTTGCAGGAGCTTTATTAACATAATT
Organism: Bacilli bacterium; assembly: GCA_017416535.1. GTDB lineage: Bacteria > Bacillota_I > Bacilli_A > RF39 > UBA660 > JAEDES01. Next base: position 13,281 of record JAFQCG010000005.1, read on the forward strand.
TTCGTTTGATAATAAGCCTTTACGTCTTGCTATTGAAGCTTCTAGTTTTTTTATTTCTTCTTCTAGGGCTTTTGTATCAATTGTTTCTTGTTCTGTAAAATATGTAATATTAATATTTGCTGATTTATAGTTAGTACTAATCATATTTTCTGGTGTTGATGAAATTAAATTTTCTTCTGTTATTTTTAATTGTGATTGATAAATATTCTTTAATTCATCACTACATTCAATACTAACTAATGCTGTTTTTGTAATTTTATTTGTTGCTTTTAAATTACGAATTGCTACGATGTCTTCTAATACTTTTTCAAGTTTTTCTGATTCTTCTTTATATACATCTTTTTTATTGTATGTAGGATATTCTGCAATCATAATTGATTCACTATCTTTGATTGGTAACATTTGATAGATTTCTTCTGTTACGTATGGCATAAATGGATGTAATAATTTTAGAATATCAGTTAAAGTATCTAGAAGAATTGTTTTTGTTGTTTCTGTCATTTGTGACTTTGTAAGTTCAATATACCAGTCGCAGAAATCTTCCCATATAAAACTGTATAATTCAGCACCAACGTTATGGAAATCATATTTATCCATATTTTTAATTGTAGATTTTATAAGTTCATTTTTCTTTGTAAGAATCCATTTGTCATATAAAGTTAATTCATCTTTATTGATAGTTCTTGTTTTTAAATCTTCAATGTTCATAAGAACGAAACGTGATGCGTTCCATAATTTATTTATGAAATTCCATGATGATTTAACTTTGTCTTCATCATAACGTAAATCCATTCCTGGAGCTGAGTTTGTTGTTAGGAAATATCTTAAGGCATCACATCCATAGTTTTCTATAACATCCATTGGATCTACACCATTACCAAGTGACTTAGACATTTTTCTTCCTTCTTTATCGCGGATAAGTCCATGGATTAAACAATCTTTAAATGGTCTTTTTCCTGTAAATTCTAAACCTTGGAAAGTCATTCTATTAACCCAGAATGGAATAATATCATATCCTGTTACTAATACATTGTTAGGATAATATCTATCTAATAAATCTGTTTTGTCTGGCCAACCTAATGTTGAGAATGGCCATAATGCTGATGAGAACCAAGTATCAAGTACGTCTGGGTCTTGTATCCAACCATCTCCAGGACATTCAATTTGTACTTTTACTTCATCGTCTTTATACCATGCTGGAATTCTATGTCCCCACCATAATTGACGCGAAATACACCAATCGTATGTAATTTCCATCCAGTGATTCATTGTCTTTTCATAACGTGCTGGTACAAAGTTAACTTTTGTATCTTTATTCTTTTGATTTTCTAAAACTCTATCTGCTAATGGACGCATTTTTACAAACCATTGTTTTGATAAATATGGTTCAACTACTGCATCACTTCTTTCTGAGTGTCCTACTGAGTGAGTCATTTCTTCTATTTTAATTAAAAGATCTTGTTCTTTTAAATCTTTAAGTAATTCTTCACGACATTTTTCTCTTGTCATTCCGCAATATTTTCCTGCTTTGTCATTCATTGTTGCATCAGGATTCATTACTACTATTCTTTCAAGATTGTGTCTATTTCCTACTTCAAAGTCATTAGGGTCATGAGCTGGAGTAATCTTAACAACTCCTGTTCCAAATTCAGGATCCGCATGTTCATCTCCAACAATTGGAATTAATTTATTTACTATTGGTAGAATTACATTTTTACCAATTAAATCTTTATATCTTTCATCTTTTGGATTAACTGCTACTGCTGTATCACCGAATAATGTTTCAGGACGAGTTGTTGCTACTTCTAAGAATCTGTCTTCTCCTTCAATAAAATATTTCAAATGATAGAATGCACCTTTGTCTTCTTTATAAATAACTTCTTCTGTAGAAAGTGCTGTCATTTGTTCTGGATCCCAGTTAATGATTCTTTCACCTCTATAGATTAGACCTTTATTATATAAGTCTATAAAAACTTGATTTACCGCTCTATTTAATCCTTCATCAAGGGTAAATCTTTCTTTTGTATAGTCAACTGATACTCCCATTTTTGCCCATTGTTCATGAATTGTTTCTGCATATTCGTTCTTCCAAGCCCAAGCTTGTTCTAGCCAGTCTTCTCTTTTCATATCACGAGGTTTAATTCCTTGTTCTTTTAGACGCTTATCAACTTTAGCTTGTGTAGCGATTCCTGCATGATCCATTCCTGGCAACCATAAGCAATCGTAACCTTGCATTCTTTTATATCTAATAATTAAATCTTGTAAAGTTACATCCCATGCATGACCTAAATGTAATTTTCCTGTTACATTTGGAGGTGGGATAACGATACAAAATGGTGTTTTATCACTTTTTGTATCACATTTAAAATAATTTTTTGTTTTCCAATTTTCGTATTTTCCTTTTTCTACTTCTAAATGATTATATTTTTTATCTAACATATTAATTCCTCTCTTTCATTGTTTATTATTTGTGTGATATGTCAGACTCGTACACTTAATATTTTGTTTGGGCTTTTATGATAGCCCATAAGATGTTTTTTCATAATTGCCCTCCTTTTAATAAAAAAACGAGCATCATCCCAAAGGACGAAATGCTCGTGGTACCACCTTATTTTATATCTTTCGATATCTTAACATTTGTAACGTAAATGATTCGGGATTATTTACTATAAGTTCAATAATCATGCTCCATCGCTACCTTCAATACATCACTTTATTCGTTTACACCTTCCACGAACTCTCTACAAAAGTTTGGTATTTACTCCTCGACTTCCTTGCATCTGTGTATGATTATATAATAAATTTCTTTATTTTTCAATACTTTTTTAGTTATTTACTATTTCTTAGTTTGTTCATGTTATCTTCATATTTTGTTGCGCTATCCTCAAAATTATAATTAATATTCCCTCCCGGATAATCAAAGTTTAATTCTTCTCTTTCTTTGAAGTAACTATCATTTATTATGCCTATGGTAGTTTTTATGATTTCTTCTTGAGTGCTTTCATTTGCACTTAAAAATTCTTCTTCTGTTGCATCTACAAATAGCCTTTCCATCAAATCAGAAAATTCACAATATAGTTGTCCTTTGTATATTCCATCCATTTTAAAAATATATTCTACAGGAGTGTCAATTCCATTTTTATACATTAAATCATATAAAGCAATTCCCTTATTATTAAACATTTCTCCAATAGAAACATCACATAACGCAGCAATAGTTCGTAACTCTTCTTCATAAAGTTCATAGAAACTAGGTCTACTTCGATCGTCTGTTGCTAAACGAGCAATCATATTTGCTCCACCTTCACTTACCATAACTCCTACTGAATGACCAACATATGTGTTATCCGCTGGTAACATCAACTGATTGGTACAGTCAAAAACAATTAATGCATCGTCAGTTTCTTCTCGATAAGATAATGTTCCATGTCCTAATACTTCATGAATAAATTCAAATTCTTCTAGGGGTTTATCACTTGGTAAATAAACTGTCCCTGTTTGAGTATCAAAATAAGCATAAACTGTTTCTCTATTAACTGTTTGTTGCATTTCTTCTGAGGTTAAATACTCTATGTTCATTCTCTTGGCATTTGCATATAGTATGCTTAGATCTATATTCTTAAGTTCATCATTATTTTTTAATTTTTGAACTCCATTTATAATTATTTGTTTTTTTTCAATATCAACGTTTTCATTATCTTCAAATGCTTTAATTATATCATCCCAAGTTGGGGTGAAACCTATGTTTTTAAAATCCCTAAATTCATTAAAATCATTAAGTGTAATTTGATGTTTATTATTACTATTTACAAAATGTCTTACAAAAATATAACCATTATTATCATATTCTTTTAATATAACATCCATATTATGACTCTTAAAATAATTATAAATATCTTCTTTTGGATCTTTTTTTGCAACAAGTGACGAACTTTCTGTGCTTCCTATTGAACTAGTTGAATTCTCTACTTGTTGACAACCACACATAGATAGTGCAATTGCGAGTGATATCAATCCACTTGCAGTTCTAATAAATGGAGTTGCTTCTATATTTATATCTTTTAAAGTTTCTTTGATTTGTTTTAATTTTTCTTTTATATCAAATGAAAATATGTTATCAAGTGAATAAAACTTTGTATATAATTCTTTGAATGTTGTAAATTCTGGATATTCAAAGTTCTTAGTTGTTAGGTTATATTCTAAAATATAAAATGGATAATTCTTTGATATAAGATAAATGTATTCCCTATTATTATATTTAAAACTATATAAATATTTAAAGATTTCTTTTTTCATAATTTCCTCCATAATATTTAAGTTGCATTATTGTTCTTTTGACATTTCCGCTTCATATAAATGTTTATAGTCTGGGCAATTTTTTAATAGTTCTTGGTGAGTTCCTTCTGCCTCTATTCGACCGTTATTTAGGAATAATATTCTATCACTATTTACAACAGTGCTCAGTCTGTGTGCAACAATTAAAATTGTGTAATCTTTTTGAAGGTTTTGAATTGCTTGTTGAATCTTTGATTGTGTTTCATTATCTAGAGCAGAAGTTGCTTCATCAAAAAGAATTATTTCTGTTTTTTGAACTAGTGCTCTTGCGATTGCTAGACGTTGTCTTTGTCCGCCACTTAAAGTAAGGCCACCTTCTCCAACCATTGTGTCATATTTATCAGGTAAAACACTAATAAATTCATCTAAGCAAGCAAGTTTACATGCCTCTATCATTTCTTCTTCTGTTAAATCTTCTTTTACAAGTCGAAGATTATCTCTAATACTCATATTAAATATATATGGACTTTGATTTATAATTGTTATGTTTCCTCTAATTGATTCTTTATCAAGTTCTTTAATATTTTGACCATCAATCTTAATCTCACCATCGCTTATGTCATACATTTTACATAATAAATTGAAAATAGTACTTTTTCCAGTTCCAGATTTTCCAACAAAGGCAACTGTTTCTTTTTCATTTACTTTGAAAGTCAAATTACTTAGGACTTCTTTTCCTTCATTATATGAAAAATGAACATTATTGAATTCAAAATTTCCTTTTACTTTTTCTAGATGTTTTTTTCCAAACTTTTCTTTTGGAAATTCCGGACTCTTTATAATACTGAAGATTCTTGAAGATGATAAGTTAAAATCTTTTATTTTTTCCATTAAGATACTGACATAGTTAACGATTGATGTTACTCGATTGGTATAATTGTGAATTACTATTGCATTAGCAATTGAAAGGTTTGTTTTAACTATTAGTCCAACTAATAAGAAAATCATACCTGTATCAAAGAAATCTATAAGAGTGTTTCGGATATATCCGTAGTTTCTATCGGTCTTTGACATTGCATAGCGTTCTTGATTTAAATCTATAACTTTATCATTCAATTCTTTCATAAAACTTTTTTCTGCGTTAAGCATTTTTATATCTCTTATACCACGTACTAATTCTCCCACAAAACCCGATACATATTCATTTTTCTTGCGGAAGGATTTATCTTTTTCATTGAAAATTTTTACTCTTTTCTTCTCTACAAAATAGATTATAATGACCATTACTACTAAGTATAAAAATGCTAGTTTATTTATTATGAATACGGCCGCAAATATTCCAATGTCTGTAATTATATTTCCTAAATACATATTAAGCGCATTAAATATGTCTGCTATTTTACTTGTATCATTGGTAAGACGTTGAATAAATATTCCTGATGAGTTTTCATCAATGGTTTTTGTTTCTAACTTTAACATTTCTTTTCCTAAATCACTTTGAATTTTTGTAAATGTTTCTCTATATATTATTTGAGAGAATAATCTTAGAAAATAATTGCTTGTACTTCTAGATAGTTCTACTACAAGAATTACTAAACTCATTAATAAAACTTGTTTGAATTGCCCTTCTGTTAAACTAACAATTATCTTAGCACTAACAATTGGAACAAATACACTTATTAATATACTTATGATATTAAATATAATGTATGCTGTAATTCTTTTCTTTTCTCCTTTAGCGTATTTCCATGCAAATTTTAAATATTCAAAAAATTCTTTCACTTTACTATCACCACTTTTGTATTATTATATCATATATTTTTTCTCCTTTTTTATGTGTTTATTGATTTTTATTATTTATTTAGCTAAAATTAATTTAGGAGGATTCATATGAGTAAATTAAAAAGTAGTGTATTAGGAAATAAGAGAAAAAATTATTTAAGTTGGGATGAATTTTTTATTGGTATTGCAAAACTTTCAGCAGGAAGAAGTAAAGATCCATCGACACAAGTTGGAGCTTGTATAGTTAGTAAAGATAATAGAATTTTATCAATAGGATATAATGGTGCGCCAAATGGTTTTGATGATGATAAATTCCCTTGGAATCGTGAAGGCGAAAACCGTAATGAAACAAAATATCCATATGTCTGTCATGCAGAATTAAATGCAATTCTTAATTATGCTGGAAGTAGAAAAGATTTGATTGGATCTAAAATTTATGTTGATTTATTCCCTTGTAATGAATGTGCTAAAGTAATTATCCAAGCTGGTATATCTGAAGTTGTTTACTTATCGGATAAATATTGTGGTACAGATGAGAATGTTGCTTCAAAATTATTGTTTGATAATTGTGGTGTTTCTTACAGACAAATCGACTCTAAAAATCAAAAGGTAATTAGATTATCGTTAAAACCAGATGATGGTATTGAATATATAGAAAAGTAATCTTTATGATTACTTTTTTTATAAAATAAAAAAGGTTACTATTCTGTAACCTTTTCTACTTCTTTGTAAGTTTTTCCTTTTAAATCTACTACAGCTTTTTTTATTGTTAAGTTGTTCGCTAATTGACCTGATTGAGCATTAGCAACTGGCTCATTTGCTACGATGTATTTTATATTATCCATACCGTCAATTACTTTACCAAATGCAGCATATTGTCCATCTAAATGTTCTGCTGTTCCTAACATAATAAAGAATTGACTTCCTGCAGAGTCATATGCTGAACTTCTTGCCATAGAAACAATACCTTCTGTATGCTTTAAATTGTTTGTATAATTATTTGCATTAAATTCACCTTTAATGTGATACCCTGGTCCACCAGTTCCTCGTCCTTCTGGGTCTCCACCTTGAAGTACAAATCCAGGTATTAGTCTATGAAATGTATTATTGTCGTAAAACCCATTTTGTACTAATGATATAAAGTTGTTAACTGTATTTTCTGCTACTTCTGGATATAATTCGATAACTATTGAACCATAATTTTCAATTTCCATAGCTACTATCGGATTAGTTGTTTTATATTGTTCTAAATTCATTTTATTTCCCTCGATTTCATAATTAATATTTAATGTGTCTACCTTATAAGGTTTTTCTTTAACTAATAAGGCAAAACCAATTATTGTGAACACAATAACTACTGTAATTACTATTTTTATGGTGTTATTATTTTTCATTTGTTTTTACCTCTTTTAAAATATCTCTTGCTGCAACAAGCCCGGTTGCTGCTGCAGTTACAATATTCCCTGCTTTTCCGGCACCATCACCTATAAAATATATGTTATCGTTTTCCAATTTAAAATTATTATTTGTTTCAACTTCATTGGAGAAAAACTTTATTTCTGGTCCATACAATAATGTATCGTCATTAGCAACACCAGGTATAATCTTATCTAAGGTTTCTAACCCTTCTAATATATTTGAAATAATTCTATGTGGAAGAACTAAAGCCAAATCACCGGCAACACAATCTTTTAATGTAGGTTCTACAAATCCTTTATTTAATCTATGCCATTCACTTCTTCTTGCATTCTTTAAATCTTTTAGAGACTGAATTATTGGCTTTCCGTCTCCTAATACATTTGCAATTCTAGCAATTGATTCTCCATATAATCTTGTATTTGTTACAGGTTCTGTTAAGTGAACTTTTGAAATAAAAGCAAAGTTTGTATTGTTACTTTTTATTTCTTTTAATGCATGTCCATTTACACAAATGAAACCATAGTAGTTTTCTTTTGCTACGAATCCACCGGGGTTAGTACAAAATGTTCTTATTTCATCTCCATAGGTTTTTGTTTTTATAAATATTGTTGGATCATAAATTATGTCTGTAATTTCTTGCATAATTTCTTTTCTCACTTCAACTCGAACACCTATTTCAATACTTTGAGATAAGTAAGGAATATTATTTTTATCAGCTAACTCTTGAATCCACTTTGCTCCTGTTCTTCCAGGCGCAACTATTATTTTTTTACCTCTTAATATATTTTCTTTTTTTCCTACATTATAGATGACTTCATGTTCATTTTTATTTACTGTATTTATATCTTTAACATCCGTTTTATCATATAAATCTACACCTTTTTCAACAAGATAGTCACATATACCATCAATATATTCTGGAAGGTGATCGCTTCCTAAATGTTTTTGCTTAATTATAAGCAATTTCGCTCCAGCTATGGCAACTTTTTTCTTGATTTGGTTTGCTTCGTCCATATTGCTTGGGTATACTTGCGCATCCATTTTAAACTTATTGAATATTTTCTCAGTTTCATCTATAAGTTTATTTGCTTCGCTTTCGGTCATATATTTTGTTAAATCACTTTTCCCTAATGTAGGTATAAAATTTAATTTACCATCAGAAAATGTCCCTGCTCCCCCGTATCCTGCTAGTATTGCACATGGATTACAATTTTGACATGGAATTCCATTTTTATTCATAGGACACATTCTCTTCTTTACTCTGAATCCTTTATCCATCACTGCAATTTTCAAATTTGTATTTTGTGTTATAAGTTCATAAGCTGCAAATAGCCCTGCTGGCCCTGCACCTACAATTATTACATCATATTTCATTTTATCACCATTATTATTTTATCATACTTATAAAAAAAATTAATAATAAAATGTAAATGTTATTTTTTTAACTGGTAACTTATATCCTTTTTTGTTAAAATATAATTGGTGATAATAATGACAAGAGAAGAGTTAAATCAAAAGAAACAACAAGAAATTTTTTTCGAACAAAAACATGAAAAGAGAAAAAAACTTACTTTATTTATATTTAAATTATCTTTTGCTATTATTATAGGATTTATTGTATTTTACTTGTATACAACATTTGTTTCTGCAAGAATTATTTCTGTGCATGAAGAACGTATTATAAACAAAAAAATTCCTGATAGTTTTAATGGATTAAAGATTGTACAGTTTTCAGATTTACATTTTGGAACTACTTTTTTTGAGAAAGAAGTTAAAGATGTAGTTAATAAAATTAATTTAAGAAAACCAGACATTGTTGTTTTTACAGGCGATTTAATTGATAAGGATTATAGTATTAGCACTAATGATCAAGAAAAACTCATTAAGCAATTAAAAAAAATTGATGCTTCTTTAGGTAAATATGCAATATATGGTGAAGAAGACAATAATACATTTGAAACAATCATGAGACAAAGCGAATTTGAAATATTAGACAATAGTTATGACGTTATTTATAATAATTCTGATGACCCACTATTGCTTGTTGGTTTAAATACAAAAGATGGTCAATTAAATATAGATGATGGTTTTGCATATTTTAAAGAACCAACACATAATGCAAATGCATATACTATTACATTATTACATAAACCTGATATTACAGATCAAGTGCTAGATAATTTTTCTTCCGATTTATTTTTATCAGGTCATTCACATAATGGTTATATTGTTGTTCCGTTTGTAGGTGGTATTTACAAAAACAGCGAAGCAAAAAAATATAATTCACCATATTATAAGCTAGATGATTCAGAATTATTTATTTCTAGCGGTTTAGGAACTAATGGACCTGGGTTCAGATTGTTTTGTCGACCTAGTATAAATTTCTTTAGATTATCAAATAGATAACTAAATTTTTCAAGAAGTGTTTTAGCTTCTTTTTTTTGTTCTAATTTATTTAACTTTATTTTTCCAATTATCTTTTCATATAACTTTATAGTTATATATTTTTGATTTTTTCCGGTGATTTCTATATATAGATGTTTCTTTTCTTCTTTTGTCATTGGATAGGAGAAAGTTTCTGATGCAACATATATTTTGTTATCCTTTTTATAATGCTTCCCTTTTTTTACTATTGTATAGTTTTTATACTTATTAAAATATTCTTCATATAAATTCATGTGTGTTTTGTAGGAGTCTGAATCATTTAATGTGACAATTGTCAAAAACAGCAAGTCTTTTGATGCTGTGGTTACAAGTGTTTTTCCTGCGCTTGGAGTATAACCATTTTTTCCTCCAGTGCAATATTCATATTGTTGTAGTAATTTATTTCTGTTATACCATAAATATGTCTTATAATTGCTCTTTATTGTGATTTTTTTAGTCTTTGTAATTTTCTTATATATAGGATTTTTATTTGCATAAATTGAAAGAAGAGCCATATCATATGCTGTTGAATAGTTTTTTGTATCATCATCTAAACCGTGTGGATTATTAAAAACTGTATTATTCATACCTATTGTTTTTGCCTTCTCATTCATTAATTGAACAAACTTTTCTTCTGTTCCTGCAACATAATTTGCAAGTGCTACAGCAGCATCATTTCCACTTCTTAGCATTAGTCCATATAATAGTGCTTCTATTGATATTTCTTCACCTACATCTATATAGATATTTGTTCCATACATCTTTAAAATTTCTTTTCCTACTTTAACGTTCTCTGTCAATTTTGTATTCTCAATCGTAATAATAGCAGTCATAATTTTTGTGGTCGAGGCAATAAGCATTTTCTTGTGAGAATTTTTTTCGTATAGAATTCTTCCTGTCTTTTCTTCCATTATAATTGATGATTCTGGAAAACTATATGCAAAAACACCTATTGTTCTAGTAAAAATAATAATTAAAATTAAGACCAAAGTTATTTTTTTCAAAGTTATCACCTAATAAAATTTTATCTTTTTTTGAAAAATATATGATAATTTTTTTTTATTTTTCGAATAATTATATTTGAGGTGATTGTATGGAAGAAAGTATAACTACTTTAATAAAAAAAATCGATTTAATATGCAATAAAAAACATTTGTTATCAACCAACAATGCAGGTCTTTTATTTGAAAATCTACTTGGGATAAAATCAAATGACTTATCTGTTCCTGACATTGATGGAATAGAACTTAAAGTATCAAACAAAAACAAGAATTATCCCATTGCACTTTTTAGTTGCATTTTTGATGGAAAGGATTTTTTTGAAACAAAACGATTTATTGAAAAATTTGGTGCAAGGAATAGAGATTATCCTTCACAAAAAATTATGTATATGGATATTAATGCAAAATCTTTTTCATTTTGGGGAAACTTTATAAAATTTAAATTAATAGTAGACTACAAAAAAGAGAAAATATATGTGCTGGTTGTACATGCAAATGGAAAAATAATTGAAAAACGTTCTTTTTGGGATTTTAATACATTGAATTGTATTTTAAACAGAAAGCTTTCTTATCTTTGTTTAGTTGATTATAGTTTTTATTATTCTAAAAAAAATTGCTTTTGTATATATGATAACTATACAATATTAAAATATACTGGATTTTATAATTTTTTAAGGCTAATTGAAAATGGTGATATTTTTGTAAATGTAAATTGTGGTGTTTGCAGAAGTGGTAAAAATATAGGAAAATCTTGTTTTCATGGGCTAACTTTTAAAATTAAAAAAACAGTTCTCCTAGAACTGTTTGAAGTAAAAAAAAATAGTACTTATAAAAGTACTTAATCGAACCCAATATATGAGCTAAAAAACAAATGGTCGGGAAGACAGGATTTGAACCTGCAACCCCTTGGTCCCAAACCAAGTGCTCTACCAAGTTGAGCCACTTCCCGATATTAATGGTGCGCTCGAAGGGATTCGAACCCCTGACCTTTTGGTTCGTAGCCAAACACTCTATCCAACTGAGCTACGAGCGCATGACCTTAACTGCATTAGTCAGGTTATAATAAAAAACTGGTGGCTCCAGCGGGAATCGAACCAGCGACACAGGGATTTTCAGTCCCTTGCTCTACCAACTGAGCTATGAAGCCAAAAATAATGGCGGTCTCAACGGGACTCGAACCCGCGATCTTCTGCGTGACAGGCAGACGTGTTAACCAGCTGCACCATGAGACCATATATAAAATTGGTTGCGGGAGAAGGATTTGAACCTCCGGCCTCAGGGTTATGAGCCCTGCGAGCTACCAGACTGCTCCATCCCGCGATATTACAAAAAACATGGCGGAGGAAAAGGGATTCGAACCCCTGCGCCGCTCGCACGACCTCCCGGTTTTCAAGACCGGTCCCTTCAACCAGACTTGGGTATTCCTCCATTGTTGCTCCTAATTGAGCGACAAGTTGATTATATCATAGCGTTTTTTATTGTGTCAATAATATTCTATGACATTTTGTTTAAAAAAACTCAATTATAATTAACTGAGTAATTAATAGATTGGTGCCTGAGGCCGGACTTGAACCGGCACGAGGGTTGATTCTCGCAGGATTTTAAGTCCTGTGCGTCTACCAATTCCGCCACTCAGGCACAAAATGGTGACCTGTATGAGATTCGAACTCATGACCCTTTGATTAAAAGTCAAATGCTCTACCAACTGAGCTAACAGATCAAATTTTAGATGGCTGCCTCGGTTAGATTCGAACTAACGCATGTCAGAGTCAAAGTCTGATGCCTTACCGCTTGGCTACGAGGCAATCTCAAAAAGTGGTGGAGAGAGATGGATTCGAACCATCGAACTCAATGAGAACAGATTTACAGTCTGTCGCGTTTAGCCTCTTCGCTACCTCTCCAAAAAAATGGTGCCGAAAACAGGACTTGAACCCGTAACCTACTGATTACAAATCAGTTGCTCTACCAATTGAGCTATTTCGGCATTATGGTGGGCGATACAGGACTCGAACCTGTGACCCCCTGCTTGTAAGGCAGGTGCTCTAACCAACTGAGCTAATCGCCCATAAACAAATCAGTTGACGTAATCTAATATATCAATTATTAGTTTCTTTGTCAACGTTTTTTTGTTTTTTTTTTATTTTTTTTGGATTAATTCACTGTTTTTTTCTTCAATCCATTTATTTAACATTACGATTAAGGTTGAAAATCCCTTTTCTGTTTCTTCTATTTTAGTACTTCTTTTTCTTGTAATTCTATAATCAATATCTTTTACGCTTAATTTTATCTGATTGTTATTTTCTTCTTCGATAACTCTGGCTCTTATTATTTCTCCAATGTTAGCATAATCGTTGATGTTTCTAACATAGGAACTAGTAATTTCTGATATATGAATAAGCCCATCATATTTATTATCTACATTTACAAAAATACCATATTTCTCTATTCCTGTTACACATGCTGTTACGATATCTCCAGCTTTGTATTTTGCCATATAATACACCTTCCGGTTGTATTATATCACTTTTTGTTGTTTATCACAAGAATTATAATTTGTTTTGAATAATATAATATGATATAATTTTTTTGGTGATATATATGGATAAAAATGTTATTGTTGAAAAAGTAAAAGTTTTAATAGATAAACTTAGACCTTTCCTAATCAATGATGGTGGAAATTTGGAATTTGTAAAACTTGAAGATGACATAGTTTATGTAAGAATGATGGGCGCTTGCAAAGATTGTGAAATGATGGATATTACATTAAAAGAAGGTATAGAGGAAATTATTGTTAGTGAAATTCCAGAAATTAAAGAAGTAAGAAACATAGATTAGTTTTATAACCAATCTATTTTTTTTATTTTATAATTTTCTTTTAGTAATAAATTTAATTCTTTTAATATATTTTCATAAAGTATTGTTTGTTTTGTTATTTCACTAATTTGTTTTATTTTTAAATTATTATCTATAATATCGAAAAAAAATGTTGGATACAATAGTCTCGCATATACACGGTTAACATTTAATTCATATTTTCTTATTAGATTTAATATATATTCTGCTTGAAGAATTTTTTTTTGCTCAAATAATTGAACTTTTATTTTCTCTGCAAACAATCTCTCACGACAGTCCAAAACTATGTTTATAGGATTATTAATATCGCTATACCTTTTTGACGACGTATAAACATTTCTAGACGCTCCTATATCCATATTTACCTTTAAATATTCTATTGAATTTTCCGCCATTCCGATATAATAATCAATTATTCCATCAACTTTTGGATTTTCTTTTATTATTTTTTCTCTTATTGATATGATATAATCATTTTTCTTTATCCACAAATAATACCAATTACTTCTGTTTAAAATGTTATTATTATTTAGTTCAATTTTTTTGATTATACAGTTGTAGTTACTGATTTTTAATAATACGTATTCTTTATTATTATATTTCATTGTTAATTCATTATTATTTGTCTTAATAATATTGTAATAGTTTGACTCTAACTTATTACTTGTTATTAAGGTACTTATCTCTTTTAGTTCTTCATAATTGTTTATTTCTTGTAATAAATATTTTTCATAATTATTGTATATGTATATTTTGTTATTATTAATATACATAATTGGATTAGCTAAATTATAATTATACATTAAATTTATTTTCATTTTATCACTTGTTATAATATATGTTAAGTGCAAAAAAAAAGAAGAGTTATTTTACTCTTCCTTTTATTTCTCCTTCAATTGGGCCTACATTTTCCATCATTTGAATCATTGCATTGATTTGTGCTTCTTTTGTTGCTGATTCTTTTTCAACTTCGCTCATTTCGCGATATGAGGCATTACAATCTGCTTCTAGTGAATCTGCATACTCAGATAATCTTCTCATCATGTCTCTATAAGCTTCATTTACACTTGATGCTTTCTTTTCAGCTTCAGCTGTTTTACCATCAATTGTACGTTTTTCGGCTCTTAATATGCTTACTCTAGCCATTAAAGCACCTAAATCTCCGTATTCTCTTTCATCTGCTTGAACTGTTGCAGAATCGTCAGCAGTTTTAACAACAGGCTTAACAACTTCATTATTTCTATCTGGAACAACAACAGGTACTACTCTATCTGTTTCTTCTCCTGCTTGTTTTTCTTCAACATTTTCTTTAATAGTTGGTAATATAATTTTAGGGAACTCATGCTTTGGTAGTTCTGTTATAGCAGTAATTGCTTTTCTTGGTGCTTCTACATCTGGTTTTTTACGAATTTCTGCTGTTGTATTAAATGGAGGAATATTTGGTTCTTCTATTACTTCACTAGGTATAGTTTCATTTACTTGTAATTTACTTCTATCAAATCTTGTAATTCTGAAGTCTTCATCAATATCTTCTCTTTTTAATCTATATGTACCATCTTCATTTATAAATTTATTAACTGATGACACAGAAGTTTTTGGTTCATCAACTTTGATTTTATTCATTTCTGTATCAATAGCAGCAGCAACTTCATCATTACTTACTACTGGAATAATATTTATTTTATTTACTTCTTCGTCTATAGCAGCACCTACTGTTTCAGGTGTACTTGGAGTTTTCTTTTCTACAGCGGCAGCTTTTCTTGCAGCCTCTTTTTCTGCTAGAATTTCTCTAACTCTTGCTCCAATTTTTTCAGATGTATCGTCTATTACAGCACTATAATTATTTTCGCTCATTATTTCTTCTGCAGTTTTTTCGTTTACGCAGTATAGTGAATCTCTATTGTATACTAGATTTTTCATCATAAGTGATTTTAATTTGATAGCTCTTGAGTCTACAAATTCCTCACTAAGATGTTCACCGTTTTCTAAGAAATTAATTCTTGATTCTAGTCTTGCAATTGCTTGTGTTTTTCTTAAAACTTTATTTTCTAGACGTTCACGTTTTTTTCCTGGAGTTAATTGTTCTCCCGAAAATTCCATTTCAACTAAACTTTCTTTTTTGGCTGCTAAACGTTTCTTTAAATTATTAATTCTAAATTTATTCCAACGAGATAAAATATTCTTAAATGATATTCCTTTAAACTTTATTTTTCTACTTGGTCTTATTATTGGTATTCTAAAATACTCCTTATCTACTAATTCGATATCTTCTCGTACCATAACTATACCTCCTTATAATGTCATTTTATTATTCTGATTTTGATAATTCACGTAGAACATCCTTGATTCTGCTCCACTCTTCTTCATCTTCAACACCTAATAGTTTTGGTTCTCCTGTTGAACGATCTACATGTGAAACATAAACAGTTATATTATCATTGTCATCTTTTTCATTCTTTGTATAAATTACATATTCTTTTTTTGTATCTTTAAATTCAAATGCTAAAATAACTTCAACTTCCTCTACTGAACCATCTTCAGCAACGATTGACATCATTTTCTTTTCTACTTCTTGATTTTCTGTCATAATAAAAATCCTCCCTTATTATTCATATAATATAATTCTAACATATTTTTAGATAATTACAAGTAGTTTACTTAACTTTTTTAATAAGAAAATTTTTTGCTCCATAACTACAATAATTAGCTATATAATCATCAAGTGTTTTTATATCATTAATTTTATTTGCTTTTTTATTATTGCTTTCATTATATCCTTTTAATCTAACTTTCTCGTATGCATAATCTCCAAATATATAATCAAAGTTATCAAAATATTCTGTTATTTTTTCACTTAGTTCTTCTTTGTTTATACAATCACCTTCATTTTTTATAATTTCATAGTTGATACCATTTATTTCTATTGTTTTCATATTACACCTCAGTTTAATTGTATCATATAATTTATTTTTATAAAATATTATTCGTCTGTAGAATATTGATTTGATGTTTTTTCAATTCCTTTTGTGTAATAATATTCTGGTATTATTCCTTGAATGATTTTTAATGTTAGTGGTACTTTAATTTTTAATGTGGATATTTTTGATGATGTTGGCATTGTTACTTTTTCATCTATTTCTATATGAATATTTGCTTCTAAAACCAAACTATTAAAACCATACGATGTTATTTTTGTATTTATATATGACCTCAACGAACCTAAAAAAGACATTCTTATTGGTATATATGGACCAAAATTTGATAAGAGTATATTTTCCTTTAAAATCCCCAATGGTATTTCACAAATTATTCCTGATTTTATATTTTTAAATTTTCCTTGTTTAAAACTTTCTGAAATTACATATTCTTGAATATTTCCTTCTTCCAATTGAATAAGTTCTTTTTGGACTGATTGATTTATTATTTTTAATAATCTATTTACTTCTTTTGTGTCATAATCTAGTAGTTCTACTTCTCCTCTTTTATTTTTTGTTATTTCAAAAATATCATCTTTTATATTTTCTTCTACAATTTGGTTGATAGAATAATTTACTACGTTGGAAACTAATCTTGATGATTCTAAATTTATGTAATTATATATTTTCTTGTTAAGTTTATTTCCCATTTCATAAAGCAAAAAAAAAGAAGATATAACAGAGAAAATAAAAATTACTATGAATACTTTTATTTTATTCATTATTACCGGTCTTTACTAATATTACATCTTCACCAATTTTTGTTATGTCTTTCCAATAAATATGAATATCTAATTCTTTATTTAGCGAGAATATTCCTTTTGATGATTCAATAATTAATGATTCTATACTACCATTTTCATAAATATTTACATCCACTATATTTCCAACATTTTTTCCGTCATTAACATTAATAATTTTTTTTGTTTGTAAATCAGATAATCTCAAATGCATCACCTATTATAAACATATTGACTTTCATTTTACTTTAGAACCTTTTTTAACTGCTTTATAGCTCCTTTTTCTAATCTTGATACCTGAGCTTGACTTATATTTAATTCTTCAGCAATTTCCATTTGGGTTTTTCCTGTAATAAATCTTTCATCTAATATATATTTTTCTCTACTACTTAAATTTTCTATTGCGGTTGCTATTGCAAGTTTTGTGGATATTTCAGAGGAAGAATTGGTTTTATCTTCTATTTGATCATATAAATAAATTGTATCTCCACCATCATTGTATATTGGTTCAAACATGCTTATTGGTTCTTTAAGAGATTCCAAAGCATTTATTACGTCGTATATTGGAACTTCTAATTCTTTGGCAATTGCTTCATTAGATTTTTCTTCACCAATATTTTGTAAATATTCCTCTTTAAGTTTTAACACTTTATATGCTAGATCTTTTGTAGAACGACTTACTCTTATACAACTTGTATTATCCCTTATATATCGTTTTACTTCACCTAATATCATTGGAACAGCATATGTTGAGAACTTTACTTCGTGTGATAAGTCAAAATTGTCTATTGCTTTTAATAATCCTATACAGCCTATTTGAAATAAATCATCTAAGTTTTCTGCTTTATTAACAAATTTTTTTAAAATAGATAATACTAGTTTTAGATTTCCTTGAACTAATATTTCTCTTGCAAAAGGATCTCCTTGATGCATCTTTTTAAATAGTTCATTCATTTCCTCTTGAGATAATACTGTTATATCATTAGTGTTTATACCACTGATTTCCACTTTATATTTTGCCATAAAAAATCTCCCTTCATTTTCATAATGAATGAAGGGAGTTTTTTTTATACATTTATTTGTCGTAGTTTTCTAAAAACATTGTTTTTGTTCCATCTTTTTTTGTAGCGAGAACTGTATCTACATTTACATTTTCACTTGATTTAAAAATATTATATGCAACATTTTTATTTTTCTTTTCTAACTCTTTTATTAGAAGTTTTATTTCTAGTCTTTTTGAATCTTTTAAACTATCTTTTTCTGTGAATTTACATGCGCAATTAATAAAATCTAGTTTATTATAGTTTTTCCATGCAATAATATCATCTTCACGAACAAGATATAATGGTCTTATTAATTCCATTCCTTCAAAATTTGTACTTTTTAATTTAGGCATCATACCTTTATATTCTCCGCCATAAAGCATAGATAAAAGAATTGTTTCTACGACATCATCAAAGTGGTGTCCTAAAGCTATTTTATTACATCCCAGTTGTTTTGCATGGTCATATAAAAATCCTCTTCGCATTCTAGCACATAAGTAACATGGTGAATCACTTGCGTGTTTGTTTACAACTGAGAAAATATCAGAGTCAAATACCTTTATTTCAATACCAAGTGTTTTTGTGTTTTCAATTATTTTATTTAGATTCTTATCGTTGTATCCTGGATTCATGACTATGAATACTAATTCAAAGTTAACTTTTCCATGTTTTTTTATTTCTTCCATACATTTTGCTAATAATACTGAATCTTTTCCTCCAGATATGCAAACTGCAATTTTATCATTTTCTTTAATTAATTCGTAGTCTCTTACAGCTTTTGTGAAGGGTCTCCATATAGTTTTTCTAAATTTTGTAATTATACTTCTTTCTATTTCATTTTGTCTTTCGGACATGGTATCACTTCTTTCTTAATCTTCTAAGAAATTTGCACCTTTATGAGGTTCTTCTTTTAACAAATCATTATAATCTTGTTGTCGTAGAGCTTCATATATTACAATTGCTACACTATTTGATACGTTTAATGCTCTAACTTTATCTGTCATTGGAATTCTCATACAATGTTCTAAATCTTCTTGAAGAATTTCTTTTGGTATCCCTGTAGATTCTTTACCAAATATGAAGTATAAGTTATCATTATTCTTATTACTGTAATCAAAACTTGTATGAGGTTTATGACCATATCTTGTAAAATAATAATAGATTCCAGGATTTTTTCTTTTGAAGTCCTCAAAATTTTCATATACTTCATAATCTAACTTATCTATATAATTTACTCCACTTCTTTTCAAATGAGCGTCGTCTATTTGAAATCCAAGTGGTTTTATTAAATGAAGCTTTGTATCTGTTGCGACACATGTTCTCATAATATTCCCTGTATTTTGGGGAATTTCTGGTTGGTATAAAACGATATTATTCATATACTCCTCCTATTTAAAAAGGAGATTACTCTCCTATTTTGTGTAAGTCCATAAATTGTTTTGTTTTTGTTATTGTTAATTTTTCTTTTTCTTTTGCTTGAAGTAAGTGTGTTACTTTTCCTTCTTCAAAAATAACTAATGCTGGATAATTATTTTTTAATTTTAAGTTTTTTGTATATACACTATTAAACTTATTTGAAAAATCATTTATTTCTTCATCTGTTAAATTTAAATAAACTATTTTATCTTGTAGTTCTTCCCTAATAACATATTTTTTTAAACTTTTTTCATAATCTCTACATATTTCATTACTTGCTGTACACATATACATCATAACTGTAGGATTTTCTGAGATATAATGTTCTAGTTCTTCGCTTGTTATTTCAGATAATACTCCTCTTATAACTGGAACTTGTTTTTTACTTTCTTGATATACATTGTATACGTTACATAAATATAATGTAATAATTGTTGTTATTATAAAAATAAGGGCCAATATTAAATAATTTTTAATTCCTATTTTTCTTGTTTCTTCTTTCTTCTTCATTTTAACAACTCCTTATCTATCAATATTTTACCATAAATAAATTCTTTTTTATACTATAAAATGTCTTATATATATTTGTTTACAATTTGCTCTACATCTTCGCTTGATTCATCAAAGAATTGTAATCTTATACTTGATGCTAATTTTAAAATTTCATTGTTTTCTACTATTTTATTTTCATAATTTAATATATGTGTATTTTCACCATCATAGAATACTGGGAATTTTCTGTTTTTAAAGTCTATTAACTTTGCATCTAAAGAATTATTTAATTGTAATATATTTCCTTTGATAAGCATATTTTCTACTTTTCCATATGCAACAATCTCAACGTTTGGAAGTGTATTAAACTTATCCTTATATTTAGTTATCATATTTTTTATTTCATATTCAGTTAATTCAACAGATAAGGTTATATGTGACATGTTATATTTAGATAAATAATAAATTGTATATATATTTGAAATATTCATTGTGTAATCTGCGATGAACTTTTTACCATCTTGGTATTCATAATAGTCAGATACAAGATTGTTTTCTACTTCATAACTTTTTGGATTTCTACTACATCTTGGTGTTTTTAGATATATATTCGTTATGTCTTTATACTTATCATATAATAATTTATCTGTTACATATATTATTGATATTTTTTTGTTAAGGCACATATTTAGTTGTTCTTCTGTTTTAACTAATGCTGTAATTCCGATTTTTTTAAAACTTGGTACTCCTTCAAAATTTACTACATTTTTTTGATATGAAATGACTTTGTTTTCTCTTATCTCAATTAACTTTTCAACCAAAGAACGACGTAATTCATTCAACTCTTTTATTGATATAAATATTTTTTCATCAGACTCAACGATACATTCATTACAAATAAATGGTGTGTTTCCTAATTTTTCTAATTGTTCTTTTATTCTTTCTTTTGTAACAGGTGCATTGATTGATTTTTGAACATTAGTACCTATTAGTGAAATTGTATTTTCTTGATCAGAAATGGTAATAGTTAATGGTTTATTTATTTTTGCTTGAACGTTAAAACTTACTTCTACTTTTCTTTGAGGAAGATTTTTTAGTTCATTGTTTAGCTTATAATCTTGGGTTTTACACACAATGTCGTTTTCAGTTAAATTTACTTTATTATCTACGTAGCATATATGTTCTGCACTATTAATTAAATTATCTTTTTCATCGTATAAATAATTGACAATAAATCCTTTTTTACTATTTAAGAACCTTATAGCATCTTGTTGATTAAGTGGCTTTGTTAATTTTATTTTTATTTTTGAAGGTGTTACATCTATTACTTTTCCAATTTCTAGCCCTATGTGATTTGGTGTCTTGGAGTTCATTAGTTCATATGATGGTGTATTAAAAAGATTACCCTCAGTAAATTCTCTATTAAATATTGTTTTTAATTTATTAGTTTCTTCTTCTAAATTAATATTTTTTCCATCGATCAGGTTTCTATAATATCTTGTTATAAACCCGACATATTCTGGGCTTTTCATTCTTCCTTCTATCTTAAAACTAGCAATATCACTTTGTAATAAATCATTAATTTTTGTTGATGAATTTAATTCTTTTGTACTTAATAAGTATTTATCTCTTTCTATAATTTGACCATTTACTTCTAGAGAGTATGGTAATCGACAACTACCTGCACATTCTCCTCTATTTCCGCTACGTGTTCCCAACATGCTACTCATTAAGCAACATCCGGAATAGCAAATACATAATGCTCCATGAATAAATACTTCTTTTTCTATAGGAATGTCTACTTCTTTTATCTCATCTAATGACATTTCTCTAGAGAAAACAACTCTTTTAACTCCTAAATTATAAAATAGTTTTGCTGTTTCTTTAGATGAAGTATTTGCTTGTGTTGATGCATGTATTTCTAACTTAGGAAACATTTCTCTTAATAAGCAAATCATACCAAAGTCTTGAACTATTATTGCATCAACATTATTTTTATGCAGAAATTCTACTTGATTTAGAAATTCCTCCACTTCATCATCTTTTACTAAAGTGTTCATTGTAACATATATTTTTACGCCATATAAATGAGCATATTTAATAGCTTTAATAATTTCTTCATTATCAAAATTTCTGGCAAATTTTCTTGCTCCAAAACTTTTACAACCTAAATATACAGCGTCTGCACCATTAGATATAGCTTGATATAAACACTCCATATCTCCTGCTGGTACTAGTAATTCATGTTTGGTCATAATATCACCCCAATTTGTATATTGATTATATCATATTTTTATTAGTTTATACATTGTATTTGCATATATTTAAATATGGATAATAGTGAGCAAATTGTTAAAAGACTTAGTTTTGAAAACATAATTTGGGTTATATTTATTATTGTTTCTATAATAGATATTTATGGTGATGAGTTGCTTAAGAAAAGTATTACTAATAACAATAAAGAATTAAGTTATAAGGCTGATAATTTATTTCTATTTGTATCTTTAATTTCTATTCTTGTTTACATTTATTTTTTAGTTAGAAATTATTATGACTATAAAGATAATAAAAGTACTATATACGAAATTCGTTTAATTGGTAGTATCTTAGTTTTAGCTGGTACATTGTTGTTATTTTATTTTTTATTATTTAACAAAAAAGATTATGAATTACCATCTAATATTTAGAATATATTTTATTATGAATAATTCTCCCATCCTGAAGGAAATTGAAACAGAAAATTTTATTTGGATAATTTATTTATTTCTAATTGGTTTATCATTTTTAGCTAATAAATTTGAAAAAGATTATTATATAAATGGTAATATTACTGATAAAGAAAAATATAGAATAATTAACATATTTGTTTTTACCGTTGCGCTTATTATTTATATTTATTTTTTTAAAGGAAATATTGATACTGTTAATAAATTGAATTGTGATGATTCATATGATAAGATTTTCTTTAACAAATTGAATTTATTTTCTACATCTTTAATAGTTATTGCTGGAATAATCTTTTTATATATTGCAATTAATGATAAAAATTTAGAAACAGAAATTTCTTTCAATTAAAAAAATTCCCGAAGGAATTTTTTTATTTATAATTATCAGCTTGTACTTCCATGAAACTTTGTGGATGTGCACATACTGGACATACTTTAAGAGCTTCTTCTCCTTCGTATACATGTCCACAGTTGCGACATACCCAGATTTTCTTTTCATCTTTTTTAAATATTCTATCATCTTTAATATTCTTTAATAGTGTTAAATATCTTTGTTCATGTTCTTTTTCAATTGCAGCTACCATTTCAAATAATTTTGCTAAACGATCAAAACCTTCTTCTTTTGCAGTTTCTGCAAATTCTTTATACATTTCTGTCCATTCATAATTTTCACCAGTTGCTGCATCAAGTAAGTTTTCTTCTGTTGAAGGAACTGCTCCTCCATGTAATTCTTTAAACCATATTTTTGCATGTTCTTTTTCATTGTTTGCTGTTTCTTCAAAAATTGCAGCTAATTGTTCATAACCATCTTTTTTTGCCTTGCTTGCATAATATGTATATTTGTTTCTAGCTTGGCTTTCTCCTGCGAATGCAGTCATTAAATTTTGTTCTGTTTTACTTCCTTTTAGTTCCATTTTGTTACCTCTTTCTTTTATTATTTTTATATCTATGAGATTGCTCTCATAATATACTTTTATTATATCAGTAATTCGAAGGTTTTAGTATCATTTTTTACAATTGTTACATATTCCTTCTAATACCAATAACGATTTTTTTATTATCACAGAATTGTTACTCGCAATCTTCTT
This sequence comes from Bacilli bacterium, assembly GCA_017416535.1. Lineage (GTDB taxonomy): Bacteria > Bacillota_I > Bacilli_A > RF39 > UBA660 > JAEDES01. The sequence goes on from JAFQCG010000005.1 coordinate 37,515, forward strand.
GATAAATTTTTCATAATCATTTTCAAATATATCTATTATCTTTCCACAGGAATTACAAACTAAATGTGTATGGGGATGATTATTGATATCATAATGATACCCTTCTTCACCAACACTTGGTATTTTTATTACCATACCATCTTCTACAAGTTTATTAATATTTCTATATACTGTTGCCTGACCAATATTTTGATCTTCTTTTTTTGCAAGGTCGTATATTTCCTGCATTGTAGGATGGATTCTATTTTCATCTAATATTTTTAAGATTATTTCTTTTTGTTTTGTATTTCTCTGATTCATAGTAAACCTCTTATTGATAATGATTATCAATAATATTTTATCATATTATTTATTCTTGTCAATATACTTTTTTTTACATAAATTATTATAGGTGATTATATGAAGAATAAGCATCCATTCTTTTGTAGGTGTAACTTTTGTAAACAAAAAAGAAGAAGTAGCATCTTCTATCTTTCTTGTATTCTTATATTTTTAATAATTATGGCTTATCAGATGTTACTCTTAATTTTTATAACAACAAAACTGAATGCAATAATTTTGTTATTCGAGTTTTTGTTCATTGCTTTCTTGATTTTCTTTATTATATTCTGATAAAAATACACTTGTTTTATTTACGTAATTAACTGCTATTCTTGTATTTATTGTATTAATAATATGTGTATTATTAAATTCAATTTTTGGTGGAATTGCAATTAATGATTCAAACAGTAGCTGTTCTGACTTAGTATACATATATTTTGATTGATATAACTTAAATAATGATATCATTTCTAAATTATTGAATTCATTTTTATAAAAATTTAAAAAGTCATAAATTACTTGTCCCTTGGATGATTGTTCCCAATCTATTATGACTTTCTTTTCCGTACTTATTAAAAAATGTTTCAAAGATATATTATTATGAAGTTGAGTTGTTCTCTCTGTTTTTTCTTGTTTTTTTTCTTTATACCAAGCTTCGAGTTTGTGTTCTGCATAATTTAAAGCTTTATAAAAGTTTGATATATTGTTCATAAGAAGTTGCTCTTCTGGTGACATGAATATTTTTGTTTCAATACTATCTTGTAGTTCATAATACATTTTTCTTAGTTCTTGGATTTTATTTTGGTTATTTTCATATATTTCTTGTGTTTCTGTTATATCTATTTCTTGGTATGTTGTAGTTTTTATATGCAATAAACTTAACAAATATATAAGTTCTTGTGCTTTATCTTCTAGTGGTATTTCTACTTCTTTTAAGAATGGATATATTTCATATTTTTCTGTTTCTCTTTCATATTCTAAATAATTTTCGAATCCTTTACTTTTTAAATACTTAAATATTTTATCTTTATTTTTTACTTTTGACTTGTATACATATTTTTTATCATTATTACAAATTATTTTTGTTTTATGATGTATTTGCTTAGTCTTCATGAAGTGGAATTATTATTTTTGAACCGACAGATAAATTTGATAAGTCATTATAGTTTTCTAATTCTTCTTTTGTTGTTTTATATTTTCCAATTAAGGATGTTACAGTTTCTTCTTCTCTTAGAATATATACTGTATATGTAGCATATGTTTCTTCACTATCATTTATGTTTTCGAATAATGAACTTACTGAAGTTTCTTTTTTTATCATTTCTTCATCTCTTTCCTGTTCTTCTTCAATATATTCTTTAACATCCCCATCACATTCTCTTACTAATTCATCTTCTGGTAGTTCAATGTTTTCTATTTTTAAGGGTATTTCTTCCAGTTCTTTTTCAGTTTCTATTTCTTCAACTTCTATCTCTTCAACACCTTCGATTTTAATTTCTATATAACATTTTAATGTATCATCATTTTCTATTTCATAATAAAAATCTTCTATTTCAATTTTTGTCGTATTTAAATCTAGTTTTTCACTTAATATGATTTCTGATGGTAGTTCATAACTAAAAGATTCCTCAATTCTGGATGCTTCAGTTAATTTATATGTCCCACTAACAATAAGATTTCCTTCAATATTATAATTATCAATAAATTTTAAATTTTGATCTAATGATATTGATGTTATTTCTCCAATCATAGATGGAAATTCAATTTTCTTTTCAAAAGATATTGTTTTTTTCATATTTTCCTCCTAAATAAGAGTATGAAAAAAGAAGAATATTTATTCTTCTTTTGCTTTTACCTTTTGAAGATTTTTTATTGCTGATTTAGCAAATGATCTTTCAGCCCAATTCCAGATCCATCTTTTATTTGCATGTACTTCTAGTCTTTCTATTGTTAGATTAATTCTTTCTTCATCTTCTTGGTAGAATTCTGGAAGTACTTTTGCAAGATATGTTGTACTGGAAAAGAAGTATATAGGATCAACTTCACCAATTTCTCCTTGATATAATTTTTCCATTACTATGGCATCATAAGCTATTCCTTGAAGAAAATCTTCTTGACTTGCGAATGATGTTTCTCTTACTTTTTGTTGCCAAATAGAATATTGTCTTCTATGGACATTTTTTATTGATTCTGGAGTTGCCTTTATAGCATTTATTCGACCAATTATTTCATTAATTACAGAATTAAATTCTGGTATTTTATAATCAAATCTTTTGTGATGAAGAATATCTTCTGCTTTTCTTAGTATTGATTCATCTATTATAAAGAAAACCGGTTCTGCATCTAGTGCAATATTTAGTGTATCTAAGAAGAATCCATAATCATCTTCTTTAGAATATATTTCTTTTAGACTCTCTAATTTTGCATTTATTAACTGATTTTTTAAATATATTATGTTTTTCTTATCTTCTAAATTATACATTTTACTTTTTACCTACTTTGAATAATTCTTTATATATTTCTTTATAGTTTTTTACAAATACGAATTCAATACTATTTTTTACATCAGTTGGTACTTCATCTAAATCTTTTTCATTTTCTTGTGGTAAAATTATTTTTTTAATTCCTGCTCTATGGGCTCCTATAATTTTTTCTTTTAAACCACCTATTCCAAGGACTCTACCACGTAGTGTTATTTCACCTGTCATTGCAACATTTTTATCAACAGCTTTATTTGTAAGTAAACTTATTAATGCAGTTGTTATTGTGATACCAGCAGATGGACCATCTTTATTAACTGCGCCTTCAGGTACGTGAATATGAATATCATTTTCTGTAAATATTTTTTCTTCTAATGAAAATTCTTTCATATTTGCTTTTATATAACTTAGTGCAATATGACAAGATTCTTGCATTACATCACCTAATGATCCAGTTAATGTCAAGTCTCCTTTGCCTTTATATAAAGTTGCTTCTATTGGAAGAATATCTCCACCAAATACTGTATAAGCCATTCCATTTACTACCCCAACTTCATTCTTTTCAGCTGTTTCAGTATATTGGTATTTCTTTTTACCTAGGAATTCTTCAATTATTTTATTGTCTATATTATAAAAAGGCATATCTTTTTCTAATAATATTTTTTTTACAATTTTTCTAAATAATGTCGCAATCATTCTTTCAAGTTCTCTGACACCTGCTTCTTTAGTATAGTTTCTAATTATTAACATTAATGCCTCATCTGTTATTTGAACTTGTAATGGAGTTAATCCATGTTCATCTAATTCTTTTGGAACAAGATGTCTTTTTGCTATATCTAATTTTTCATATTCTGTGTAACTAGAAACATTAATTATTTCTAATCTATCTCTTAACTCATATGGAATTTGTTCTATGTAATTTGCAGTTGCGATAAATAAAACTTTTGATAAATCGAAGTCTTCTTCTATATAATGATCAGAGAATTTATTATTTTGTTCTGGATCAAGAACTTCTAATAAGCTGCTTGCAGGATCTCCTTTAATATCTTTTGTCATTTTATCTATTTCATCAATGATAAATACCGGGTTTGTTGTTCCTGCTTTTCTGATACCTTGGATAATTCTTCCAGGGTTTGCCCCAACATATGTTCTTCTATGTCCAATTATTTCTGCTTCGTCGTTAATTCCGCCGACACTAATTTTTGCTGTTTTTCTACCTAATGATTTTGCAATACTTAATGCAAGTGATGTCTTACCAACCCCAGGAGGTCCAACTAAGCAAAGTATTGGACTACGTAAACTATTAGTATTTTGTTTAACTGCTAAATATTCTAAAATACGGTCTTTGACATCATCTAATGCATAGTGTGATGAATCTAAAATTTCTTTTACTTTTACTAGATCATCGTTGTCTTTTGTTATGTTATTCCATGGAAGATTTAACATCCAATCTAGATATTCTCTTACAATTCCTAACTCTGGTGAATTACTATTAATTGCTTCATATCTAGCAATTTCTCTTTTAATTCTTTCTTTTACTTTAGGTGAACATTTTAGTTTGCTGCATTTTTGTTTAATTTTAACTACTTCATCATCTTTGCTATTTACTTCACCCAATTCTTGTTGCATTACTTTTATCTTTTCTCTTAAGAAGTACTCTTTTTGTGTTTCTGATAATTCTTTTTCTACTTGTTCTTCAATTCTTTGTTCTAGTTCTAAGAATTTTAGATCTTGATTCATATCTTCAATTAATTGTTTACATCGTTCTATTGGGTTTGTTATCGTAATATATTTTTTCTTTTTTTGATAATCTATTGTTAAAAATGAACCTGTTAAATCACATAATTCATCTAGTGTGTTAACCTTATTTAACTGAGTAATAACTGCATTACTCATATATGGAACACGTTCAATATATCTCTCTAGTGATTTAACTAAAATATTGTAATAATCTTTTTCTTCAGATGATCCAGTTGGATTTATTTCTTTGTAATTTGCATAGAAGAATTCATCTGCTTCTTTTGAATAATTTGATATTTCTACTCTTTTTAAACCTTCAATTACAACTCTTGTTTTTCCATTAGGAACATTCATCTTTAATTTTAATCTACCTAATGTTCCATAATTTGGTAGATTTGTTAAATCAATATCTTCACCTTCTTCAATTGGATTTACTATAAGCATTAAATCACTATCTAGTTTATCAATTATGTTTATCATTGATTTATCGAAGGTATTATCATATTCAATTCTTATCTCGTTATTGGGGAAGATAACCATATCGTTAATTATTAATACTAGTAATTTTTCGATTTCCATGCGATTATCCACCTCCAATTTTTAAATACTGCTTACTATTATATAATAAAAAAATTTTTTTTCAAGGAAATAGGCCATTTTTCATGAATTTTCCATGATTTTTTTTACAAAAAAAAGAACACTTTTTTATTAGGTGTTCTTTTTATTATTATTTATTTAATTCTTTTAATAATTCCATTGTTTTACGAACTTCTAAGTCGTATTGAATCATTTCAACTCCACCAAATTGAGCTAAGAATTCATTCTTATCCATTTGATATTTTTCAGCTAATTCAGTTGCTTCTTTATCAGCTTCTTCTTCAGTAACTTCGATTTTTTCTAATGTCATAATTTCTTCTAACATTAATCTATATAAAACGTTGTTATAAGCTTCTTTTTCCATTTGTGCTTTTAATGCTTCTTCATTGCTTCCTGTGAATTGATAGTATAAATCTAATGAAATTCCTTGCATCTTCATTTGTTCTGCAAATCTTCCCATTAAACGTTCTACTTCTTCTTCAACCATTTCTTCTGGAATGTCTACTTCAACATGTTTAGAAACTTCTTCTAGAATTTTGTCTACATATTTATTTTCAACATCCATTTCTTTTTGAGCTCTAATTGAATCTTTAATAGCATTTTTTAATGATTCTTCTGAATCAACACCTTCCATTCCTAGATCTTCGAAGAATTCTTCATCTAATTCTCTAGCAACTTTTTGTTTGATTTCATTTACTTTTACTTTGAATACTACTTTAGCACCTGCTAAATCAGCTGCACCGTAATCTTCTGGGAATGTTAAATCTAAATCTTTTTCTTCTCCGATTGCCATTCCTTTAACTTGTTCTTCAAATCCTGGAATAAATGTATTTGAACCGATTTCTAATGAATAGTTTTCTCCTTTTCCGCCTTCAAATGCTACTCCATCCTTGAATCCTTCAAAGTCGATTACAGCTACGTCGCCATCTTCAACTTTTCCTTCTTCTTTTGAAGTTAATTCTGTATATCTTTCTAATAAATGTCCAAGTTCGTGGTTAATTTCTTCGTCTGTTATTTCAACTTCTTCTGGTTTAATATTTAAACCTTTATATTTTTTAACCTTTACTTCTGGTTTTGTAATGATCTTAAATGCAAATTCAACACCATTTTCATCAATACTTCTTAAATCTACTGCTGGTTGTACAGCTGGGATTAATTTAGATTCTTCCATTGCTTTTACATAAGCTACTTGTAATAAAGCATCTGCTGCATCAAAGTATAATGATTCTTTACCAAAATTCTTTTCATAAATATCTCTTGGTACTTTTCCTGCACGGAATCCATCTACTTTTGCAGTTTTTTGTCTTTTTGCAAATGCTGTATCTAATGCTTTAGACCATTCTTCTCCTTCAATTTTAATTACTACTTCATGAACATTTTTCTTTGTTTCTTTTTTTGTTTCTACTGTTTCTTTTGCTTTTGCCATTTGTATTCCCTCCAACGTTTTATATTATACAGTATATTTTATTTTAAAACAATAATTTTTCTTAATTATCTTTGTTACCAGTTATTGCTGCAACTACTCTTTGAAAAGGAGTTTTCTTTAATTCTTTTCTTTCTTCCTTAGCAAACAAATTATTTACTACTCCAATATAATTTTGTGTCTTATCTAAATATTCGTAAGCTTGAGTCTGCTTAACTTCTCTTCCTTGTAATACACAACCATATCCAGATATTTCTATCTTTGCTCCTGTTGCATATTCTTTTACATCATCATCTGATGTTGAAACTGCTATTATGTATTTTGGTACACCCAAGGCAACATACATTAAATCAGTCTCTTGATTGTATTCTTTTACAGCCTCTTCTAGCTGAGGTGTCATAACTCCAGGGTTAGTTCCGCCATATTGTAATTCAACGCGGCCTTTTTCCCTATTATATAAATCCGGATAGTTATCCTTCAAGATGTCGAATAGTGAAATATCATTTATTTTTGCTATTCTTTCAGTCATTGGTATTTTATAATATTTTTTCATTATTTCCCTCCTCTAATTTAAATTTTTTATATTATATCATAATAATTGCAATGAGCCAAGTTTTAGTTGTAAATACTGGTGTAAACAAAAAAAGAGAATCTCATTTCTCTTTTAAATATTTGGATGTTTTTTACTACATTCATTTGCGTGCTTAACTATTTCTTTTACTATATTTTTACGTGTTCTTTGTTCTGGTGTTAATGATTCTAGTGGTGTCATATCAAAAAAATCTCTAGCCCAACTTATTTGACTATATCCGCCTTTAGTCATACCAGTTAATTGATATAGATTTTCCTCTGGTATTTCACGTAGTTGTTGTAAATTGTCAATACCATTTCTATGCAGAAGTTCAATATAATCTCTATCAATGTTAAACCAATCTACAGGAAATCTAGCATTTAAACTTTGAGTTGCAACATATTCTTTTTGACAAATTGTTTCATCAATTAACATTAATAGTTCTTGTTTTGATTTCACACTCTTAACTTCTTGTCTAAATACTTTTAATTCGGGTATTGTAAATGTATATAATTTATTTTCTTTACTCATATGAATCACCACTTTTTTATACTGCTTCAATATATCATAATTTTCCTTTTTTTTCAAATCTATAAGCATATTTTATAATTATGTGATAAAATATCTCTAGGAAGTGATGTTTATGAAAAAAACAATATTAACAGGATTAAGACCTACAGGTAACTTACATTTAGGTCATTATTTTGGAGCTGGACAAAATTATGTTAGATTACAAGATGATTATGATTTCTTTTTAGAGATTGCAGATGTTCAAGCTTTAACTGATAACTTTGATAATCCTGATAAGGTAAGAAAGAATGTATTTGAAATTACAAAAGATTTACTTGCAATTGGTTTAGATCCTAAGAAAGTTAATTTCTTTATTCAATCACAAATACCAGAAATTGCTGAACTTACAGTATTTTATTCAAACTTAGTTACTGTTGCGAGACTTCAAAGAAATCCTACTGTTAAAACTGAAATTAGTCAGAAGAAAGAGTTATTTGGTAATAGTGGTGAAAGTATTACTTATGGTTTCTTAGGATATCCAGTAAGTCAAGCTGCTGATATAACTGCATTTGATGGTGAAGTTGTTCCTGTTGGTGATGATCAATTACCATTACTTGAACAATGTCGTGAAATAGTTCGTAAATTTAATTCAATTTATGGTGATGTTTTAAAAGAACCACAACAAGTATTAAGTAAGACTACTCGTGTTAAAGGATTAGATGGTAATGAAAAGATGGGAAAAAGTCTTGGAAATGCTATTTACTTAGTTGATGATGAAGATACAATTAGAACAAAAGTTATGGGTGCAGTTACTGATCCTAATAAGATTAAAAAAGATGATCCTGCTAATCCTGATGTTTGTATGGTTTATTACTATCATAAATTAGTTAATAATGATGAAAATATTAATACAGTTTGTAACGAGTGTAAAGCTGGAACTCGTGGATGTGTTCAATGTAAAAAAGAATTAATTGAAGCTATGAAGGAATTCTTAAAACCAATTCAAGAAAGAAGAAAATTCTATGAAGAAAATCCAAACGAGGTAAAAAAAGTATTAGAAGATGGTACGAAAGCTGCTAGAGAAAGAGCAATAAACAAGATGGCAGAAGTTAAAAAAGCAATGAAAATAGACTACTAATATGTAGTCTATTTTTTTATATATGTTAATCTAACAATTTCATAAAGATTATTGTATTTAGAGGTATAGTTTTTTTCTATGTCTTCTTTTAATTTTAAGTATTTTTCTTCAAATGATAATTTATCTTTTAAGAAGATTTCTTGATATAAAAAATTTAATTTATTTCTATTATTTTCTTTTACTATATTGTCTAGTTCTAATAATAAATATCTTTGTTTTTTTTGTTCTTCTCTAGTTAAAAATATATTATTGTTAATTTTAGTTTCTATTTTGTAATTTAGTTTTTCCTCTTTTAAATCATATGATTCGTCTATTATTTCTTCCTCTTCATCTAATAGTAACCCACTCTTGGCAATTATTTTTCCTTCTTTATTAAATTCAATGGCGATTACTTTATTTAGATCAGTTATTAATATGGCATATTCTAAGTTTTTTGTTTTTTTATACATTAATGTTAAATCTTTTATTTTATCTAAGAACTCTTTTTCTACTACAATATTATTATTTATTAAATCATTAAGTGATTTAGAAGAGATTCTTATTAAAGGAATCCTTTTTATATGATCTATGGAATCATTATTATTCCATTCAAAAAATTCTACTATTCTTTCTGTGTCTGAAAAATTTAATAATACATCATATATATATGTCATTTGTTTTTCCTCCTTATGTTTAAACTAATTATGACTAGTATTATTCCTAAAGGCAAAAGATATCCTTCAATTGTTGTTAATAAAAATAGGAAATATTCTTTTATAGTATAACCAAATGAAAATAAATTTATGTATATTATTATGTATGTTATTCCATAGACCATAAAAAGATATCCTATAAATAGTAAAGAGATTTTTAACATAGTATATTTTATGATTTTTCAATTTTTTTATACAAAAAAAGAAAGCATTTGCTTTCTAGTCTTCTTTATTTTCTAGTTGTTTAACTACTTCTACTTCAACTTTATTTATTGCTTCAAATTTCTTTGTTATTTTGTCTGTTGTAATAGTTACGTTTTCTACATCTTTATTGACTGTTTGTATACTCTTCGCAAGTTTATCCCAACGTTCTTTATATCTTGCAAATTCTAAACCTAGTTTATTTAGTTCGTCATGAATTATTGATGTATATTTATCTCTTTCCATATTTTTAATTATCATTTCAACTACTGTTAATGTTGAGATTAGGGTTGTAGGAGATGTAATCCATACTCTTTTCTTATAGGCATAATTAATAATATCTTGATGGTATGCGTTTACTTCTGCAAATATTGCTTCTGCTGGTAAGAAAAGAATTGCTTGATCTGCTGTTTCTCCTTGAATGATGTATTTTGAACTAATAGCATCAATATGTTTTTTCATATCTTGCTTGAACATCTTTTCATAGTTATCGCGCATATCTTGTGTTAAACTTTTATCTACCATTAATTGATAATGTTCTAATGGGAATTTTGAATCAATTGCTATTGTTCCTAATGGTTCTGGTGCAAAAACTACTGAATCAGCAATTACGCCTGTTGATAATGTATGTTGTAATTTAAAGATATTATCATTTTTTTCTCCAAAGACGCTTGTTAGAATATGTTTTAAATTTACTTCTCCAAATATTCCTCTTGTTTTCTTGTCTGTTAAAATACTTTGAAGACTAACAATATCTGTTGATAATGTTTCTATTTTCTTTTGAGCTTCATCAATCTTAGATAATCTTTCAATTACGTTCATAAATGTTTTATTTGTTTTTTCAAAATTTTCATCTAAACGTGTATTTACTTTTTCATTAATTGCTAGAAGTCTTCTTTCTAATTGTTCATTTAAATCATTAAAGTCTTTATTCATATTGCGACTTAGTTCTGTTTTGAAGTCTCCCATTTCTTTCATCATACTTAACTCTAATTTTCCTAGTCTCTCAGTAATATTACTTTCGTTAATGTTTTTAAATAGAGATATTACTCCTAGTATTAAAATTATAATTAATAATCCAATAATTACGTAATCCATTATATTCCTTCTTTCTACTCTATTTTTAATTTCTTTGAAATTATTTTTGAAACTATATAGGCAACTAATAATATTAATAATATAAATATAATTGCTTTAATATCGGTTAAACTTTCTATTAAACTCATTCCTATATAAGCCCAAAATGATATCATAAATGCTTTTCCAATGATAAGTGATAATAAATATTTTTCTTTTTTGATATTGGATACTCCTGCGAGTAAGTTTATAAAACAAGATGGTGCGAATGGTAAGGTTATTATTAATACTAAATTTGTTAGTTTTATATTTTTAAATGTTGTCATTTTATCTACTACTTTTTCTTGGGTTTCTTTTTTTAGAAATTTATATATTATTTTAGTAGATATATAATAACATAGTAAATACATTAAATAACTTCCTATAATTGCGGCTACCCATGATAATAATAATCCTGGAAAAATACCAAAAGCATTTACATTTAATGTTACAAATGCACCTAATGGTAGTACTGGTAGAAATGCTTCTATTATAATTAGTAAAAATCCAATTATAAAGCCTCCAGATTGAACCATTTCTGTGGCCATATTTATTAATTCTGTAAGTGTTGCCATATAACCACCTTCTTGTTTTATTATAGTATAATTCTATTTTCTTAACAAGTAATTATTAAATCCACCTTGAATATTTACAGTATTATATCCTTTGTTATTTAGTATTTTAACAATGTTATTACTTGAATGTCCTGATTGACAATATATATAGTAAATTTCTTCTTTATTTAAATACTTATCAGGATACATCATTAATATATTTTTATCTATATTTTTTGCTGTTGGGATATGACTATTTAAGTATTCATAATTTGTTCTTATATCTATTATATTTATTGGTTCTTTTTCTAACTTCGTTATTAATTTAATGATATCTATACTATCCATTTTATTCACCTCTAATATATTAGATGAAAAAAAAAGAATCTATTGAATAGATTCTTATTTTACTGTATATGGATCAGTACTTGTTCCTGAACCAGCTTTGTATAATACGTTTGCATTTAAATAAACTACTGGTCTAATAGCTGCATAGTTATATGTTTCAGTGTCTTTCATACCATTATTTATACTAACTATATATGCATGATATGTTGATGTTTTTGATGGAGTTGCTGTCCACCATTCTGTTTTTGGACCATTTAAGTAATTGTAATTTTGACAATTTTTACTTGCCGCTGTTGAACATCCGTTATCAATACTTGCATTCATATAGTCAGCTGCAGTTAATAGTCCTACTTTTTGATTTTGTTCTACAGTTCTGCATTCAACTGCTTGTTCTACTCCTGTTTCTTTTACTCCACGAGCTCCAGCACATTGATTAAATGTAGTTGTTTTTGCTTTATCATTATCACTTAAGAATGATTTTTCTTTATTATATTCTGCTAGTAAGTTTTCTTTAATTCTACTTGCAGAATAAACATTTATTCCTGACTTATAGTTTGCAGCAGTATTAAATCTATTATCATATGGAGATGTCATAGCTAATGGTGTGTCTAATACTAATACAACATTACCACTTGTTGTTATTTTAACAACTCTCCATAATGAATTTTCTAATTGCACATAGTTATTAACTGTTTCACCACGGAATACATAATTTCCATTTTTATTGTATAATCCATATCCTGAACTTACAATTCCATTATCATTTTTAATTTGATCTGCAAGTTGTGCAGATGTGTATGATTCACCACAATTTAAGTTTGGAGTATATGAGTAAATAGCTCCTACTTTACTTACCTTAACTGAACCTGTACATGTTGCTTTGTTATATTTTGATAAGTCTTTCATATAACCTTCTGCTGATAAAACTGATACATCAACAGTTTGGCTTCCACCATCTTTTTTTGGTAAATTTTCTTGATGATCTGCAAAGTATTCTTCTGCAGCTTCTACCATAATAGCTTCCATTTCTTCATATGTTTTATTTCCACCAGTACATGATGTTAATAATAACATAATTACTATAAAAGCAATTACAACTCCTAGAAGTAATCCTAATAATTTAATTAGTTTTTTCTTTTCGTCGTTGTTGTTTGATGAAGATGAAGAACTACTTGTTTCTAATTCTTCTTCATCATAATCTTCTTCTGTTTCTAATGTTTCTTCAGCAATAATTTCTTTTCCTTTATTGCCATCAACTTTAAAATTCATTGTCATATGCATTTCTCCTTTTATTAATTATCAAAAAAGTCATCAAAGAAATCATCATCATCGCTTTCATCATCAGCTAAAACTAAATTTTCTTTTGGTGCTACGATTGAATTTATTGGTTCGACTACTTTTTCTTCTAAAGGTTTAATTGTTGGAGTTTCCTCAGTCTTTGTTGATTTAGTATTTAAGAATTCATCTAAGCTTGAAACTGGCGCTTTAGTTTCTTCAATAATAGGTTCAACAGGTTTTGCTTTTGGAACTGCAACTGGTTTATTAATAATTGGTTGAGCTTTAGTTGTTGGTTTTGTTTCAGAAGTAGCTTGTTTATTACGTCTTTCTTCTTCTTCAAGTTCAGCAATTTTTGCATCAATCTTTTTAACTAATTCATCAACATCAAAGCCTAAATCATCATCAACTGGTGGTTTACTCATTGGTTGTTCAAATACTGGTTGCGATGAAACTGATGAAGTTCTGCTTCCTCCCATTACTTTTCTTTCTTCTGGTTCTATTGGTGCTCTAGTTAAGAAATCTGGGATTCTTTGTGCTTCAGCAGGTCTATCAAAAGGCATTGGTTCTTTCTTCATAAAGTCTGCTGGAGGTAATTTTGACATTATCTCTTTTTTTGCATCTTCTGGTCCATTCATCATTTCAAGTAATTTCTTTTTCTTTTGATCTTTTACAAATTCTTTAATATCAAATGTTTTAACTTCTCTCTTACGGCGTAATGGATATTTTGCATCTGGATAGTTTGCTCCCCAATTTAATTTAAAGTTTGGAGTTAATTTTGTCTTAAATGGTTGTTTTCTTTGTCTAAGTATTACAGTTTCATATAGTTTCATACGTTGTAGGTCTGATACTGTAACAAGTGGTGTAGAAGCTGTTTTATCATCTTTTTTAGATTTAACTTCTCCACACATTTTAGAAATTTCTTCTAATGCTTTTAATTCTGTTGTAATTAAGTAAATTGTATTACCACAGTTACCTCTAATTGTCTCTGCATCATCTTTTCCATAAACTGAATCAAGTTGAGCAAAGTTTTGAATAATCATTGTAAATCTAATTCTACGAGAACGCGCCGCTGTTATCATTGTTGTCACATCTTTTAATGGTGGCATGTTGGCAAACTCATCTAGAATGAAGTTTGTTCTTACTGGTAATTTCCCACCATGTTTTTGTGCTGTAGAAATAAGTGTTTCGTAAATTTGTTTTAAAAGAATTGTTACTAATGAATGGTATGTCTTTTTTTCATCTTGAATTACGATGAATACTGCAGTTGGCTTTTCACCAATGCTTTCTAGATCTACATCACTATATGATAACATTTCACTTAAATTTTCACGGGAAGCGAATAATTTAACTTTTTGTTTAAATACTGAAAGAATACTTCCTTTTGTTTCAGTTGGTGCCATGATAGTACTTGATGCATTAATTGCTGCTGCACTTGCTTGGTCTTTTGCTGCGAAATATTCTTTGATGTATGTTGAACCACCAAATTTTTCTTCTCCAACTGTTGTTGCTAAGGAAATACTATTAATATTAATTTCTTCTGGTTTAGCATCTTCAAATAATCCAAGTGCTACTCCTGAGAAGTAGTCAGCTGAAGTTTTTTCCCAGAATGGGTCAGCGTTTTTATTTGAATCATCATATAAGATGTTAAGTGCTAAGTCATCTAATAACTCGATTGCTTTATCTTGATTACCTGTTTTATACATTTTATATGGTAATGCTAATGGATTCCATGCATTACCGTTTTGAGGATCACGAAAGTTTAGTAGTAATATTTGATATCCTCTCTTACGTAACATTAAAGATGTCTTTTCATAGATTTCACCTTTAGGGTCTGTAATAATCATTGACTCTCTTGCTTTTGCAAGACTGTGTACTTGTGGGAATACGAAACCTTGTGTTTTACCTGAACCAGTAGCTCCGATAATTAGTGAGTGGTATTCTCCATCATCTACCCACATTTCTTTTTCATTAACAATAATTGGAATTCCTGCGGCTTTTGAGTTTCTTTGTTGAATTTCTACTCTCTTTAATTCTTCTTTTATTTCTTTATCTTTTGCCCATCTAGAATATCCTTTATCTTTTTTATCTGTAGTTATACCAAATCCTTTTTCTCTTTCAAAGAAGTAAGAACTAACACTAATAAATAGTCCTCCTAATGTTAAAAAGTAGAACACAAGTGTTGTTGTTATATGTTCTGCACTAAATGCTGGAAATGGATTAAATCCTGCTAATGTTCCATCTGATGCAAATGATGATAAGTTAACTACTCCAATTGCAATAATATATAGTAATGCTACTGCAAATGCTAAAAATATTAACCAATCTTCTGGGTCTGCACGGAATTTAAATTTCATATTACTACTTCCTTTCTTTTTTCCTTACTATTATAACTTATGATCTTAAAACTGTCATTAATTATTGATTAGAAATTATTATTTTAAACTCATTATCTGTTAGTTTATATAACATATCTACTGGTTTATCTGTACTGTATTTTCCACAACTTACAACCATTTCATAAATATTGTCTTTATCAATGTCTAATACTGCACTTAAATATGGCTTACAACCATTATTTGTCATATTAGGTGCAATGTCTGTATACATTGGATATATCTTACTATTTTTTACCATAAATACAAATGAAAATATTTTACTTGGATTATAATCTAATGAAAATGCATTACTTATAAAATAGAATGTTTCATTTTGACCATCATTGTCTATATCTATACTTGTTTCTGATGCTACTGTATATTTTGATGATGTACTTAAATTATTTTTTTCTAACATTTTTTCTACATGATAATAATTTCTTATATTTTTTGTAGAAAAGTTTTTTACTTTAACATCATAATTTGCATCATATGCTAGAATATTTCCATCTGTTGTTACAGCTTTTTTATTTTTATCAAATACATACCATTTATTATCATTTTTCCATAAATAATATTTTCCAAATGCTTTATTATCTAGATAAACTTTATATTGTTTCCAATTAAGAGATGCGATAGTTGAACTATTTGTTACATTTGTCCAATTATCGTTTTCTAATGTCCAAATTGTTTCATCTCCAACAATAAGTGTTAATTTATCTTTACTTGGAATAAGTAAATCTTTTCCTAATACTAAAAGCATTATTACTACATAAACACCAAGTGCTGCTAATATCACAATATATCTTTTTTTCTTTTTCATCTAATTACCCCGCTTTGAAATATGCAAAAGTACTTGTATTTCTCCAGTTATATTGAGCCCACATATCTGTACTACTACTTCCTGGGTCCATCATTACAATTGTCTCTCCGGCTATTGCATCTACTGCAACCCAGTGTTGTCCTGTGTTACCTTTAACTTCAGCAACTACGTAGTATCCTTTACTCATTAATTCTGATAAAACTTTTAATTTTTGATTTTTTGAATATCCAGAGACATATGCTCTATCAACAAACTGGAATGATGGAGCAACTTTTGCAACTGATGCCCATACAAAGTTTCCTCCAGCTACAAAACCACCATGTGAATTTAAGTATTCAACAAATGTTCCTGGATTGAATTCATTTAAAACTGTTGGTACACCACTCTTTGCTACAAGCATTGAGATTGATGTAACTAAACATCCAATTTGTCTAATATTTTTTCCGCTGTTACCCATTGGGATATTTGTCCATGGTCCTTCATATTGTTTCCAACTTGCATATGGACCTGTTGATGTAACTCCACAACTTGTAGAACCTGATGTGTTACATGCCATTTTTTGAATATCTGATGCATGATAATTTCTATCACCAGAGTTATATACTTGTAATAAAATTTGTTTATAATTCATTCCTTGACTTGCTAAGTTTGAGAATTGTTTTTGTTCTGTCGATAAGTATCCTGCTGATACTATATATCCTTGATCATTTACTAGTACTTCTCCTGCTGTTGCTGCCATTGCTGTTCTAATTTGGTGCTCCATAGCAAGAGCATCTCTTGTACGTATTGCACCTGGTACTTTTCCACTGCGGCAGATTCCTCCTTGGCCATCTCCGCCTCCCATGTATGAACATCCTTCATTTATGTTACAAAATACTTGGTCTGCCACACATGATGTAATTTGTAGAACCCATTGTCCATTTTCTTCTTCTAGTTTTTTACCTAGAGAGTCTCCCATGGCCGTTGGTCTTGCTAAAGCATAACTTCTTGCAGCTACCATTTGAGCTTTTATTGCTTCAATGTGTGCTGATGGACCAATTTCGGCATAGGCAACTCCTGCAACGTATTCCTCAAATGCAACCATATCTTGATCAATTGGTTTACCATAAGTTCCATTTCCATATGGACTTCCACATTCCATTAATCTAACCATTAAGTTAGAAATCTTCATCGGTTTTGAAACGTTTCCTGCACTTGGTAAATAGAATCCTTTTATATCATAATTACAAGAACCAGCTGAGGCACATGCAAAGCCATCGCTACCTATAAAACTATAATATCTTTCAATATAATCAAATACATCTTCGGCGTACTTTTCTCTTCTACTTAATGAATCTTCTGGAAAGTATTGGTAGAAAATGTCATTTGCAAGATTATATTTAAATGTATCTTCATCATAGACATTACCATTAAACATTGCGTTTGCAATATCATAAATTCTAGGTGTTGTCATATAATCATAATCATATTCGTTATTGTTAACATTTAATACATGGTATACAGCTGCGATTTTTAAAGCATCTACACTTTTTCCGCTCATTTGCATTGATAATTTTACTGTATTTATTCTATTATAAAAATCTTTTGCTTCTGGATCTGATACAGTAAATACTATGTTTCCAGTATCACCACCTGATGCATCACTTGCACCTAAGGCATCATTAAAATCTCCTACTCCTCCACCTACTGCACCAAATATTGCTAGGAACAATAGGATGATTCCTGCTAAAGGAGCTACGAAGATCATGACAGCAGTCATTTCTTTTTTTCCAGTGAATTGGAACATTGTATCCATTGGGTCTCCCTCTTCACCAGAATCTTCTCCCTCATCTAAAAAACTTGGAGGTTTACTGCCTCCAAATCCACCAAGTCCGCCACCTTTTGACGGTGATGATGAATTTGAAGTCGAAGATGCATTATCTACTTTATCTGCTGCTGATGCAGCATCTCCTGCTTTTGAAGCAGCATCTGCGCCTCCAGATCCACCATTACTCATTCCGTTTTTTATGGCTGCTGCTTGTCCTACTTTATCACTTGCTCCACTCTCACTCATTTTATTAAGTGAATCTTGGATTTTGTCTCCCCCTGGTGTTTGTTTATTTGCTTGATTGATTGCTTTTCCAAGCATTTGTGTACTTTTTCCACCAGTTAGTTTGTCTGCTGCTTTTACTGCAGCTCCTGCAGCCATTGCATAGGGGTTACCGGAAGCCATGGCTACTTCAGCTGCATTTTTTACGTTGTTAGCATTATTTTGTATATTACGTTCGTCTTGCGACATTTGATTTTCTCGTTGGTCGCCTTCGCGTTTAGCTTCGTATGCCATGCTTCCACCACCTTACTACTTATATTTTAGTTTTAGAATCCTCCGCCTGTACCGAATGAATCTAATTCTTCTTTTGTTACTACTACGTTAATTCTCATTCTTCTGCTTCCACATACGAATAATGCTTCACCTTGAGAATAACGTTTAATACTTTCTTTTTCATTTTCATTTAAATCGATTAATCGAGATAAATCTTCAACAGCTTGTTTCTTTAATCCCATTACTAAATAGTAAGAAGCATTATCGAATATAGCTTTACCATCAGTAATTACTGCTTCATCAGCAAAATCACTTGGTTGTTGTGTAATGATAATTGTTCCTGTGTTATATTTACGAGCACGTCTTTGTACTTGAGCTAAGAATTCTGAACCTTGTTGGTTTCTACTACTCATTAATACATGGGCTTCATCTACTAACATTACTGTATCTACACTTGGATCTAAGCACATTCCCCAAGCATATTTTAATACGTTGAATAATAAGGCATTTCTGATGTTTGCATCACTATTCATTAATTCTTTTATGTTAAATACCATAAAGTCACTATTTCTTCTTAACGTTGTATGTCCATCGAAATAGAATCTTAATTCTTTAACTATTGGTCTAATTTCTAATTCTAGTCTTTCCATGATATCTCTTTCTTTAGTTTGATCAGTCATAGAAAGTAATCTTCCTTTTATTGTTGCATAAACATCTGAGAAGATTGGAAAATCTTTTGATGTGAAGTTTGAGAAATCTGTTTCAAAATCAATTCCAAAGCGCTTATATGTATCTTGAACTACGTCACTAAACATGGCTAAAACATCTTGAGCAATTGAAGGATTATAGTATTTCATAAATCCTTTTAGGAAATTCAATGTTCTATTTAATACTGTATAGCCCATTCCTTGTTTAATTTCTTCTTCATCTGCATCAAAGATAACTTCAAGTGGATTTATAAGACCAAATTCTCCACCTTTTCCAATATCTATTGTATCTCCACCAAAAGCTTTAGTTATTTCTCTAAATTCATCTTCTGGGTCGATTATAACTATTTGACATCCATTTCTGATATGTGTTCTTAATAATAATTTTGCTGCTGTTGATTTTCCTGAACCAGAAGTTCCTAGGATAATCATATTAGCATTATTTCTATTATGTTCTTTTCTTATTTTATATAAGAATTGGTTAAATAGAATAACTCCTCCAGAAAAATCAACTCCAAGTAATGTTGATAGTCCTGGGTCTTTAATACTATCAAAGATAAATGGATACATTGCAGCTACTGTTACTGATGGAATTGGTGTTCCAATTCTTTGTTCAATATCTTGAGCAGGGAAAATTGGTAACATTGATTTCAATACTTTTTCTTGTTCAAAACGTAGTGAAATTGCTTTTAATTCCATAGCATCTAAGTAGTTTTTAACGTTCATTTTCTTTAATTCTAATTCTTCTTTTGTATTTGCTGCAATCATGATATGCATTTGAAAGTCGAAGTTTCTTGCTTGGCTTCCTGCAATCATTGATGTAAAGTATTCCAAACTTTCCGCATCTTGTCTTAATCTTTCACGAATAGTTTGGTCTCTTTCATTACGATATTTTTCTTTTAAATCTGCAACTTCTTTATTTAACATCTTAACCATATCTTGATATGGTACTGGGATGTGTTTTACAACGATTTTTATTCCAGCCATATTTGTTAATGATGATAAATAACCAGGTGTAATATATTTTGGAAATGACACAACTGTAAGAATTGTTGCATATTTATCACTTATGAAAAACTCACTTGGTGAGAAATGTAGCCCTTTTGGAGCTAATTGACTTCTTAATCCTGTACTCATACTGGCATCACCACCCCAAACTCTGTTGTACTTCCACCATTTAAGAAATTATCAAGTACTATTCTTAAATCTGAGTTGCTTGCTTGTGCTGCTACCATTCCACATGATGCAAGTCCATTAATTATCATTCTTACTCTTTTTGCTAAAACATCTGGATCTTTTGATTTAAATAAGAAATAGTATTCTGTATCTACGATATTGTTGTTAATGAATGTTTGCCCCTTATCAATATCTTGCATAATTAACTTTCTAATTGCTGGTGTATGTGCTTCATTATAAAGTAATTGCATTTGTGATAAGTAAACTGAAATATCTACTGGTCTATCTGCAACTACTAACCAGAATTCAAAATCAATTGTATTATAAAAATTTTTTAAACTTATTAACATATTATCTTGAGCTATTGGATCTAAGATAAATATATTTTTAGGAGATATTTTTACTCCTGTTACTTTGTAATTGTCACGAGTAATAATCATATTATTTTGAATACCACGAACTGGTAACCAATCTTCTGTATAACCACTACTTACGTTTTTGGATGACTTTGTCGCCACTTCTAAAACACCAACCTTTCCATCTATATGTCTGCCTATTTGTTAAAAACTCATACATTTCAATTAGGATATTTAGTATGTTGTGATAATAAGGCACAGGTAATACTAAGAAACCAGTAACAAGCGCTGGGCTCAACACAAGTATTGTTACAAATGTTGAGCTTAGCGGCATAAATGCTAAAAATGTAAATGTAATTAATATACCTGTTCCAAATAACACTAAATCAAAAGGCTTAAACATTCCTAATATTAATTTCCCTCTTTTCGTATTTGCAGGAATTAAATAGTTACGCACTATGTATCACACTCCTTTTAATCTTATGGTCTAGGACCTCCAGGTCCTCCACCAGCACCATGACCAGAACTTCCAATTGTTGAATCGTCTGTTGTACCAGAGAAATCTTTAAGATCTCTTTTGTGACCAGATACTTCATCCAAGATATCTTGATCTCTATTTCCGGTTGCCTTTGTAATATTACCAGCATCGCTATCTGGTAAATGAGCATAATCAATTCCACCAATTGGAGAATTTTTAGAATCTTCATTTGTTGTAATAGGCGAACGATATGTTCCTTCTCTTATTACATAGTCATTATCATCATAATCTTCACCATTAAGTCTATATGCAAGTGTATTTTGATGTCTACGTTTATCACTTACACGTGGACCAACTCCGAAGTTACCACGGTCTTTATCCATTTCGTCATATTTCTTCTTAGCCTTTGCAGCAGCAATTTGATAAGCATCGTATTGTCTGTATGCTTTTTCGTATCTTTCTCTTGCAGCAGTTCTCTCCGCGGCTGTTGCTGTTGGAGATAAATTGTTGTATTCCATTGTTGCTGCATCTAGTTCTCGTTTTGCAGTGGCAGCTTGTGCTTCTCTGACGTCACTAATGTATTTTGCATCTGCGATAGCTTCTCTTCCAATACCTAACATATTTGCACGACGTTCACGTGTATCAAAATTAAGTCTATCTTGCATTGCACCAAATACTCCACCTTTGGCATCCTTATCACCTGTTCTAATTTTAGCCATAAGGTCACTGTTTTGACTCCATACAGAACCAAGTGGAACTGCTTTTCCTTGATTGTACCCTTGAGTAGCGGCTTCTGTTCCTTGCATTGCTCCAAGAGCAAATCCTTTCATACCTCCACCACCAACGGCCATTGCTGTACCACCAAGTAGTCCAGCAAGTCCAACATTTGATGATGCTCCTTTAATTCCAAGAATGTCTTTAATAAATTTAGGAGCTTGTTTAACGAAGAAGAATAATCCAATCCAAATAAAGATTGCTGAAATTACTCCAATTATACCTGTTCCTGTATTTATAACTAACCCATTAACAATCATGTCTTGGATTAAGAATATTACGAAATATATTACTGCTAAGTGCATAAACAACTCTAAGTATGTAGAAGTTAAGGATTTTACCCATGCACTAAATGCTCCATCTTTTTCTGATTTAGGATCAATATAACTAATAATTGGTATTGGTGCTAAAAGTCTTAATACCGCTAGTTTTATTGAACGAATTGCGATAGTAATTATTTCTCCTAGTAAGATGTAAATAAATACTGCCCCTACTATTGTTGAAATAATTGGTATATATGCAAATACATATCTATCTCCACTAAATAATCTTTTGAAGAATCCTGCCATTTTTTCAAAGAATCCTTCATTTTGTCCTTCACAACTTGCATTTACTAATGAAAGAATTTGATTAGGACTTGCTTCTAAAGATGAATAAGCATCTAAAACATCTTGATCAATATAACTACATACACGGTCTTCTGGTTTTGTTTCATCAGTTCCTGTATCTTTTAAGTTAATTCGAACAAATCCCTTTAAGATGGTTGATGTAAACATATTTGCTGATTTTTTCAATTTTTCTTGTTGTGTTGTTGCCGTATTACCGGATGATGTTCCATCGTTAGTTCCCAGAATCAATCTACCTAATGTGTTATTTTCTAAAATTCTATCTTGTAACTCATATAATGTTCCAAATAACAAACCGTTATTATTAAGATTAATTTCATAATCTGTTCTTGCTCCTGGAATATTAATTGGTGTTAATACTGTTAACATAATTAAAGCAAAAACTATTCTTCCTATTATGCTAGAAAAACCTGATTTCTTATCTGTAAAAGTATCAGGGTTTATAATTCCTTGAATAATTGATACTGCAAGTTTAAATATCATGAATACACCAATGATCATTTGTACACGACCATAGAACTTTTGAACAGTTTCATTAGCAAAAATATCTGCACTTGCTACGTTAAACAAGATTTCATACATGATTCCAAGTAACCAATATGTTGCTCTATCTAATAATGCAAACAGACTTCGGAATATGTCGTTTATCGTGTTGGCTGTCATATAATCTGTCATTTATAATCACCTCTTTTTTTGCTCTAATTATTGTAATCCACAAATTCCACTTGAAGTTATATTAAATAACTCTAGGAATGCTGAAACTATATCTGGTAATATGAACAAACTTGCTGCAAGGATAAGTCTTATAATTAACTTATTTTGCGCTTTTTTCATTCCATCGTCATCTCCCATGACAACTACTTTGGCAAATTCAATACCACTCATAACTACTACTATAAATGGTCCAATTAATTTTACCCAGTTAAATATAATTTGTAAGAAGTAAGCTACTGACTCTGGGTCATCATAACTTCCTAATATACTATTATCACCAGTACAATCTTGGTTTTGGTTATAGTCTTCTAACCATTCATCCATTTCTGGTTCACCAAGTGCTTTATGATATGAATTTGATGCTATTTCTTGTCCATCTATTAAATCATATCCTTTTACTTTTTTAGTTGATAATAAGTATTTATATTGATTTTCATCTACTTTAACATTTCTATATATTGTTACATCATTTACTTTATTATTAGCATATATCTTGTTAATTAGCTTACTATCTAATTTAATTTCAATATTATTTATTTGGATTGATTCATTTGTTTCTACAAAATCTTTTCCATTAATAGACCATTCTTTTGTTCCATCATTTAATAATCTAAACATTGGAATGAAATATTTATTTTCATTATATATTCCAACACTACCAATAGCAGTAGTATCTACTGCTTTTTTTACACTTATATTTTCCTTTGATGAATAGTTTTTTGTACTTACTTTTGTACATTTTCCATTACAATCTTCATCATTTTTCGCATTAACAAATATTGTTGTAAATAATGATGATTCTTCAATTGTAATTGTAGGACATACATAATTTATACTATTTGTCTTTGCTGATCTTAAATAATCTTCCTTAAAATTATCTGCATGATAAAAATTATTTTCTCCATCTGTAAAAGGTACGTCAACTTTACTATTTATTGTGTAAACTAATTCTTTGTCTTGGTACATATATTTACACATTACTTTTTCTTCTTTTGCGTTGATATTATTTGGTATAAACAAGATTGATATTATCATCAAAATCATACCAAAAAGTTGCATTTTTTTCATAAGATCACTCCAAATACATTATAACATATTAAGTATATCAGAAGAAAAAAAAAATAGCAATTTATTTACTATTTTTTATTTTGCTGTCAATATTATACTGATTCCCAGCAAGACCACCAATCTCCTGTATTTCCAGTTCCACCTTTAGCAACAACATCCATTATTGCTTTAACTAGGAATACTACGAAGAAAATTAGTGCTGCATAAATTGCACGTTTAATTAATCTACTTTGTGCTGCTTTAACTTCTTTTTCGTCACTTGCTATTACAGCTTTACCAAAATCGATAACTGCATAAATAAGTAATGCAATTGGAATAACAATATATACTATTGGGAATAACCCGTTTTTAACTAAACTTACTAGTGGGTCTAATCCTCCACAAGCTGAAGCTAATTGAACTAATTCTAACATACAAACCTCTCCTTCAATGTATATAATACATTATATCATTTTTTTTGTCAAATATTTAACGTCTAAATAGACCAAATATTTTTCCAGAATTTCCACCTTGCGAAATTTGTAATAATCCAACTTTTGCAAGTAATTCTGTTATTATTTCATTTTTCTTTCTATCATTAACTGGTGGTAAATTAAAGAATGATTTAATTCCTGCTTCATACTCTAATTCACTTACATCTTTACTAGTTAATAGACTTTGATTAAATATAATCTTTTTATCTTTTATTTTACCAAAAATGTGCTTGTTTTTTCTGATTAATTTATTTAATTTCAATGTGCTTGGTTCTAATAAATATAAAACATCATCACATATTGTATTATCTTCATAATCATTTAAGTCAACTAATATAACTGAGACACCACTATATCTTTCAATAACACTTTTTACATCATTAGTATTTGTTGATACCATGTTTTTATCATTATAGAATTGAAAATCGTTTTTATTAATTTCTATTCCTACTACATTATTTTCACCAAATACTGATACAAGTTCTTTTTTGAACATATATATTA
Source organism: Bacilli bacterium (assembly GCA_017416535.1). GTDB lineage: Bacteria > Bacillota_I > Bacilli_A > RF39 > UBA660 > JAEDES01. The sequence goes on from JAFQCG010000005.1 coordinate 62,860, forward strand.
AACTTGTTGCTCCTGCGTGGTCTGTAACATTTCTAACACCAATTTTAATTGTTCGAGCCATATTTCCTTGTTGGACAACTGCGTGAGCTGCTGGAGAAACAAATCCTCCACCTTGCTCCGGTTGGGCTTGTTCAACTGGTGCTGGTTGTTGAAGTTCTTGAATAACTCCGCCTCCACCCATTTGTTGAATTTGAGCAACATCATTATAAGTATTTGATTGTTTTAATAAATATTTTACTCCATCTATATTAGTTGTAAAGTTGTAGATTCCTAATGTTACTAATTTTGCTAGAAAATTAGGAGTACATAAACTGCTTCCTTCTGGAATGAAGAATATTATTTTTTCCGCATCTAATCCATCTGCTAATGCCTTATACATTAGAATGTTGTTATAATCCTTAATCGCAGTTACATCTAATACCATTTTACTATAGAAGAAATTTTTAAACATTTCAACTAGTTCATTTGCACTATATGAACCTGTAATACTTTTAATTATATCAACATCAAGATTAGCCATTTTTCCTTGTTGTTCATTTGAAACTATAACATTCATTCTGTATCACTCACCCTTTTAACTACCACGTTTAATAACTATAGGTTTTGTATCACCACGAACTTCAAATATTTTAGGCAATATTCGATTTACTATTGGTATATCTATATTTATTTGTGTTACCACTTTAAAGTATGACCTTTTCTTTGTGTCGTCTGCATTTCCTACCGAAATATCATTAATTGGTACTTCTTTAATACAATATCCAGCACCATTTCCACAATCCCATTCATTTTGATTTTCTGCTGCATCTGCATTTTTTCCAGTATCATTTTTTATATCTAAGTAAGGCGCATTATATCCTAAACTGTTCATATAATCCTGAATTTTTAAATGACATGCATTAGTTGATTCGATTTTACAATCTCCTTCATATTCTTCAATTGTAGAAATAATTTTATTTTTAACTCTGAATGCTTTTGTATAATTAACATTAAGAGCTAAATATCCTGAAACTAAAGTAAGAAATACAATTATAATAGCTAAGTTAGCTATTCCACCAAAAGCATCACGCATTTAAATACACCCTCTTTATTACTTTTCTACTACAACCATTCCTGCTGGAGTACCACTAATATTATTCCATTGCGCATTTAACGAGTTTTGGATATTTGGCCACATAACCCAGAAGAATCCGATAACTGCAGCAATTGCTACTAAAGTAATTACTGTTAAGTTTAATTCACCTGTCGCATCTTTCATTTACTTACACATCCTTTCATTATCATAATTTTATTATAACAAATTAATATTTGTCATACAACTTTTTTTAAATCGGTTTACATACTGAACATCATCATCATAGAGATTAAGATTATTAACATTACACCAACTCCAGTAACGACTAACATTACCATTGTTTGAGATTCCATGAATCCTAAACGTTCTTTATATTTTGTTTCACGAGCTTTATTTTGTAAAGCTGATACTGTTTTTGAAAACATCATCAAACGTTCTTGTTTTTTCTCTTGTGAACCAAGACCTAAACGATATAATAAACGCATCATACGCATTGAGTCACGTACTGGATAAGTGTTTGCAAATTCCATATACGGATCAATTGTTGAATCACCAGCATTAATTCTATCGATTAGTTTTCTAAGTCCAGGTTTAAATATTTCAGGAGCATCTTCAATAGATTTTCCTAATGCTACTGGTACAGTATAATGTTGTATTAAAATTTCCAAACTTTTTAAATAGTATGGCAACATAATATCAATTTCATGTAAATGTTTTTTATAATAACTTTTTAACTGAGAATATGATGATTTAAATACTACAAAAGCAACTACTGCAGATAGTGCTAAATATAAGAAGAACTCTGAACCTAATTGGTCTTGCTCTCCTCCACTAACTGCAAATGCTAGTACCATGAAGAATGTAAATATTCCATATGTTACTCTTTTCATATATAGCTGTTTAATATCAACACTTTCTCCATATCTTGCATATACTAAAAATTCATAATCTTTTTCTTTTAAAGCTTCTAAATATTTTTCATTATCGGCAAAGAATTTATTTTTATCGATGGTATTGTTATATATTAGTACGAATAATATGATTGCTCCTATAATTAATATTTCCATTATTCAGCACCTACATTCTCATTATAGTATTTTTCTCCTTTTAAAAGGAAATATGTATTAACTACGATTACTGCATGTAGTAAAACTTGAATATACCATCTTTCTAATAAGATAATGTAACTTTCATTCCCTAATAAAAGCTGCACTAACATAACTAATAAATATAACGTTACACCGAATGTTAAGAAGTTTTTGTGGAAAGAAGCTCTTTCAATTCTGTCTCGATATACACTTTCAATTAACATGTCTATGTCTAATTGCATGTTATCTAGTGAGTCTGCTGAGTTTCTTGCACCTTCTTTTGTAATTTGTAAGAATAATTGATGCATATTTTTAACTATATAATATGGATATAATTCACTCATATAATCTAATGCTTCATCAATTGTACCGTTATCATATGATAGTTCAATCATGTGGTTAACATCACTTAGTACTGGGTCTTCAAGAATTCCTGAATTTCTAACTCCTTCTAGTGATTTAACAAATGATTGTGTTGTGGCAAATTCCATAATTACATTTGATGTATATACTTGAATTTGCTCAAATATAAATTCACTATAAACTCTCTTACATCTTAAATAAGCTAAGTAAGGAACAAATGTTACGGCAATTGCTGCATACATTAAACTTATTACGATGTTATAAAAATATAAGTATGATATTCCACCTGCTCCTCCTGCAAATAAACATATTTGCATAACATATTGTTTTGTTGAATATTCTTGACCAAGTTCTTTTGCTTTTTCTCTAACAACTTTAAAGGAGAATGGTGCGTATTTATCATAAATTGTTTGTACTTGTTCAGTAATAAATTTACCAACGTTTTGTCCTTTATAATTTCTATATAGAAATACGCCAACAATTATTACTATTATAATTAATAATTCTTCTAAATACATACTTACTCCTTTCTATTCTGATAAACTATCTAATTTAACTACAGCTGGTGCTGTAGGTTGAACTTGTGGTTGTTGTGGAGCTGATGCTGCAACTGGTGTTATTTGAGGACTTGGTGTTTGTGGTTGAATTAATGTTGGTTCCTCTAGTTTTGCTTCTACTGTTGGTGTTGCTTTTTTCTCCTCTGTAACTGTCGCTGCAGGTTTTTCTTCACTTGCCACAGGTTCTTTTTTATCTTCAATTTTTTCTAGTTCAATATCATTTTGTTCTTTAAATGGCATTTCATCAGGTAGTTTATCAACAATTGCACTTACGTCGATATTTTGGTTTTCTAAGAATTGTAATAAGTGGGCGCTTGGCTTACGCATTACTGGTTTCTTACCAAATATCTTTTGGTAAATAATTCTTGATTGTGGAACATTGTTATCATCTACGTAGAATTCACATACTTCATCTAATTCACGATGGAACTTTCCTCTTTCCTTACTATAATAAGCTTTAATGTGAACTCCTAATTGAATATAACGATATATTGTTGTTAGGAATTGATTAACATCTAAGTCTGTTTCCATTAGGGAATATAGACGATATGGAATTGCTGAAGCTTTATCAGCATGGATTGTAGATAAAATGTTGTGTCCTGATGAAATTGAGTTACGTACTGCTGAAACTGCTTCAGCACTACGTACTTCTGATAATAGAATCCATTTTGGATTCTGACGCATACAAGTAACTAAAACATCTGAGTAACTTGCAACGTTATTGGTCTTCATTGAAACAATATCTCTTTGTGGAAAAATTTTGTCTAAGTGAAGTTCCAATGTATCTTCTATTGTAATAATTTTTTCACTTGTTTTTGTATGACTTGCTAGATACTTAACAAACTCAGTTTTACCTGAACCTGTTTCTCCAGCTACCATGACGTTACAGTGCCCTTGAACACAATTAATTAGTAAGTCATGTACATCTTGAGTGAAATAATCGTCTTTTATCAACTTTTCTTTTTCCAAACGGATCTTTGCAGGAGTTTTACGAATAACTAATGCAATTCCGTTTGTTGCAATTGATTGGTGAACGAAGTTCATACGCAACTCAGCAGATTCAGCGTCCAAGAATGGTTTCGCATTATTGAATGTTGTTCCCATTACATTTGAACATTGGAATGCTAATTTTTCTACAAATTCTGGAGTTGCTCCATCTATTTCTACTCTTAAGGATCCTTGAGTTAGTGAACGAATCCATATTTGTCCTCCGTTACTATATGAAATATCGGTAATATCATCGTTGTCTAATAATGGACGAAATGCACCGAAGTCTAACTTGTCGAAAATATTTTCATTCATCTAACTCACATCCCTTTAATTCTTCTTTTTTTATTCTTTATTTTATGTTTCATTCCAAACTGTAACTTTATTAATCCAGTCTTTTAGTGATTCACTACTAATTTCTAATTCTCCTGGTTCATCTTTTAAACTTTCGTTTGTTGGAACTGGAATTAGAGTTGAATCATATGTTCTTAAATATTCTGCTTTCTTTAATAAAATGTAATATTCCTCAGGTAAAGCAAATACGATCATTGCAGGTGTTCTTTTTTCATCTAGATTAGAGAATACTGCTTGTCCAGATGAATCTTTAACTGCTAGAACTTTTACATTAGACATTAATTTACCTAACATGATTTTATTAGCATCGTCTGTCATTTCTTTTTCATCAGTAATTTTATTTACTGCTTTTAAATAAATATCGATATAGTTACCTGGATATACAGAGTTACCATATGTAGATTGTGTATTAACTGACATATTATATAATACATATCCTTTTGGATAAGTAAGAATAATATTAGCAGGTAATTGTTCTTTTTCTACAACTGTTCTGTCATAGAATAAACTACCTTCTGGAATTACTGTATCGGCACTTGCATATTTATCAATTACTGCACTTTGTGAGGTGATTACACTACCTTCAAGCATTGATGGTGGAACTGCTCTTGTACCAACCATATCAGCAGTTATTTGTGTTCCTGGTGATATTTGTTCTCTTGCATATGGTACATTGATTGGGTTAATTGCAGATTGTACACGCATATTATATGCTACATATAAAATTATAATTGCTGCAACTACACCTAGAACAGTTACTGTGTTTTTGTTTTGTAAAAACTTTTTAATTCCTGTACCTAAATTTCCCATTTTATTCCTCTCCTTTACTATTATTTAATATTTTTTTCTCTATCTTCAATTGACATTCCTGTTGAGTCAGTATGATCTTGAAGCGCGTTTTCTGTAAAAGGATCTTCTGTATAATCTGTTTCTAAAATCGCATCTAATGCTGTAGAAATATTTGCTGCTTGACCAGAGAAACTTAATACAGTATTTGAATCAACTTTTACACTTACCTTTGGTGGTACTTCGTTGATATCATAAAAACTTAGTGTATATGAACGTGTAGCATCAACGCTATCCGCGAATCGACGAAGGAAACTCTCAACGAATTTCTCTTTGTCGATTCTTAATTGCGAATTAAGTCGGTAATATTCAATATCCACTGCGTCTTCCATAGCGGCTTCTGTTGTTTCTTTTACAAGGTAGTAATCTAATTCTCCACCTGTAGAATAGTTACTAATTACGTTAATTAGTAATAATGAAATTAAGCTTAGTAAGATGATTCCTACTGTTAACATACTCTTATTCATATATTATTCAGCCCCCCTTGGTTGACTACCTTGGTTATTTTCACCAAGTTCTCCTAATTTTATTATTGAGTCACCTGATAATATTCTTGTTCCACTTGTATCGCGGAATAAATTACTTTGATATACGTATACTCCATTTACTGGGTTTTTGTTTATTTTTCCATTTGTCCACTTACCATAGGAATGTTCTTTGTTATCTTTTCTAATTGAAGCTAAATCCTCAGGTGTTAAATGGAATCTATAATCTAAATTATCAGACTCTTTATCACTATCATATAATGATGCTGAGTTACTTTGAATATGTTCAATTAATGCTGTAGGATTAATTTCATATTCTGGATTTTTACTTGTTTTTGCTTTATCTGTCCAGTTAAATCCAATTTCACGTTTTGTTGGATCTACTACTCCTGGTTCTAGAGCATTAGGGAACATATTTCCTTTATCAATTGTTCTGAATGTATAATTCATAACACCGTTATTTTCTTTTTTACTTGTTCCGCAACATCCGTTTTCTTTAACATTACATATTTCATTTCTTAATGCATAGAAGCATTTAATATCAAAGTTCCATTTAAATTTACCAAAGTCACGTGTACGAGCAACAATGTTATAGCCATTTGATGTTCCTGGTGAACCTGCTAATTCTTCTTCTATTTGAGCAGGTGTATAACAATTATTTCCTAACTTATACCATTCCCACCATTTTGCATTTACGCTTTCAGCATCTAGTGGCATACAGAATTTTTGATCATCGTAATACCATCCATCTCCTGATTTTTCAGCAAATGATATTTCACCAGTCTTATTATGAATATATGTTCCTGGGAAACTCCATTCTGTCATGTATTTATTTGCGGCATTTTTATCTTTATAACATCCATCTTTATCTAATATAATTGACTCGTTTGTTCCTGATGCTTCACCAGGTTTTAGTCCAGCCATTGTTTTTGCTTCATTGTCTTCAGCTTTTCCTTTTCCAATTGAATCGGCATCTGAAGTGAATGGGAAGTCAATTCTTGTAATTGTTGTTTTGTCTTCATCATTACCTTTGTCGTAATTAATTGAGATACTGAATGTTGCTTGATGTGTTTCGCATGTTGTACTTGCAATACAAGCTGACATTGCTTTGTTATATTCAGCTCTGTTTCTTTCTTCATCTTTGGCAATTGTACCTGGGTTAAGGTATTTATCTTCTGCACATGAAGATGTTTGCCATTCACAATTATCTGTACATAAACTTCCACTATAGTTTGCACGATAGAATCCATTTCCATCGGCTACATATGAGCCACAGTATCCTGATGTACATGTATTTTTTATTCCAGAAATATCATATCCACCAGCATAGTAGTTATTATTTATCGCTGCTCTATCAAGGTACCATCTACCTAAAGAGTTTTTATTGTTATATAGGATTGTTGGATTGTTTACATCAATCTTTCCTTCTGAATTAGTATAGTTATCTAAAGCATACCAATCAATTTTGGAATCTCCTCGACCATAACATCCATAATATCCTTTATTTTCTTCTAAACATTGTTTTATTGTATATGAATTAGAATCAGCTAATCTTTCAACTTGTACATTTGAATAATCAACTGCTAGTTTCTTATTTGTTTTTCCATATGCTTTTTCATAACATTTTAAACTACATTTTTCTGTATATTTTCCACCATCGCATTTTTCAACACATGAATCAAATTCTTCATTTGGTCCAGCTTGTGGTTTATTTCTTTCTGTACCTGATAATGATTCGCATCGTGGTGCTGGTGTACATGCTCCTGTTGGAACTGTAGGCTCTGGAGCTACGAATTTAGCATCACATTTTACATAACTTGTTACTTTAACTTTATATTCAAAACATAGTCCTGCTTTTGAAGCAACTGGTGGACCATATTCTAATTTTACTGCTTCTTCACAAGTTCTTTCACATGCATTATGTGTTTTTGTTACTGTTTGTCCTACTGCATAATTGTATGTGTATTGTAATGTATCTGTTTTTGTTTCTGATTTTGTATAGTAATAATCTTTATTTAAATAATATTCTGCAGATTGAATACTATCTCCATATTTATTTGTATATGTTTTTACTTCTTTATTTCCTGTATTTACAAATTTGTAATTACAATTTAAGCAGATTGTTTCATCTGATGGATTTTTAATTTTATTTCCAGCATCTTTAGCCTTTTTAGCAATTGTTGCAAAATCTGCCGGTTCTGGAGTTCTATTACTATAGATTTCCCATAAATCCTTTGTATTTTTGATATTTGATTTTAATGTTTCTTCAGCTGGATTTGAAGCTACATTTTGTTTCCAGCAATCTGGAATTGCTTTTTTAAAGAAATTATATTTTTCTGAGTTTACTGCACCAGCGGCAGTTCTATAATCTTTACAATGTGTATTGTAATATTTATTTGCTACTGTTTTTACTGAACTACTTCCTGCAGGTTCTCTTGTTTCTGAAAATTTAACGTCGATATGTTGATATTCAAGATCTTTTGCTGCTGGATCAGTATTTTTTAATTTTACTGTTAAGTAATATTCGTTGCTATTACCTTTTCGTATTAATTCTGCTTTTATTGTTACTTCTTTATTACTCTTGCTGATTTTAGACCCAACTGCATCATTTTTACCACCGTTAACACTTATTATTTCGTATTCAGCGGAATCGTGACTTTCGTTTGGTGTGCTACATGTTGGAACATCTTTTATTAAAGTATATTCTCCAGAAGTACTGGTTGATTTGATATATATACCAAATTCATCAGCTAACTCTTTACAAGATAAATCTCTTGTTGTTTCTTCTGTTTCTGTTGCATAAATTTTTGGAATTGCAACTACACTTAGCATTAATAGTAATATTGATACAACCCCGATTATTCTTACTTTATGCTTGCGCATTGTCATCATCTCCTTCCATCAATTTCTTTATTTCTTTGTATTTATCATTTGCTGTTACTTTGTAATTGTCCATTTTTTCATTTTCTCTTAATAATCTTCCTACAACAACAAATTGTTTTTGATTATTTTTACCAAATATTCTTGTACATGTTGTTAATGTAATAAGACTATCATTTTCATCTACCTCTACATCAAAATCGTAGATACTTGATTCATTGATTTGTTTGATGTAATCTTTTGTTTCTTCTTTTGTATAGTTTTCTTTGTGATTTAAATCTAATTTATAATCTTTTTCAAAGAATACTCCAAATATTTTATATACATGATCTTCTTCATTAACTGTATATTGAATATATTTATTATCATTAATAAAGTCTTCATATACAAAAGCCATTAAATCATCAAATCTTGAAAAATATTTTTCTCCAATCTTTGGTGTGTTTGATAGATTCATTATGTTATGTCCTGATATAACTACTTGATTGAATAATTTTTCTTTATTATTGTTATTCCATAGATAGTCATCTTTTTCAACATGAGCTAAATCTGTTACATATTCATATCCAATGATTGGTGCATCTATTTTTGTTCCTTGAACTTTTAACCAACCAATTGTTTCATAACCAGTATTATCCTTTTCGTTTTTTTGTTCTTTTGCTATATTCCTTACTCTGCTATCCACTTTATATATTGATGTTCCAAATATATTTAGAGCAAATATTAATGTGAATACAATACAGCAACAAATCAGAAGACCTGTTGTTAAGACTAATGTCTTGATCCTCTGACTTTGTTTCTTTGTTAATTTTATTTTCTTCTTTTTCATTGCTACACCCACTTACTTAGTAATGTTATATGGACTATCTTTAGTACCTTTTCCTTTTTTGATTGAAACTGATTTTTTCAAATTAGCTACTACCCTTATTCCATATTCATCAAAATCTCCAACATTTTCTGTTATAACTACACCTGCATCTGTGACAAGAGCTTTATAATATGGTTCTTCAGATGAATTTAGTAACCAATATGAACGTGTTCTTGATGCTGATTTAGCACTTGCACTGAACATTTCATACATGTTTGGAGCAGATAATTTAACTTTATATTTTTCAGTTGTTTTTTGTTTTCCATATTGAATTTCTTTTTTGTATACTGGTACTTTAATTTCTTTATTAACAAAGTAAGATGTATCTATATATTCACTTACTTTATTATTAATGTAATAACCAACATTATTCTTTTGAGTTGGGTTGTAAATCTTTTTATCAGATTTTACTTTCTTGTAGTTTGTTTTGATGTTTACTCCATCTTTCTTAATATTTTCTATAGAAACTACTTTTGTTGTACCGTCTTCATTTACTTCAATAATTCTCCATAACATACCACCGTAGGAAATATATTCTCCAGAATAACGAGTATTAATTAGTTCATCTGTTTTTCCTGTTTTTGTTTCTCCAAATGTATAAGGAGATGTTGATGTTCCATTTCCAGATTTAATAAGTGTATTTCCTTTTATTGTTAAAACTGGTCTTACACCATAATTTTGTGTTTTTAAATCCGCATAGAAATCTGAACCAGCTTCATTTCCAAAAAATACATTTCTTGTTGTGTAAGCTGTTTTATCACTATTTTCATTTGCTAACCACGATAATGTTTCTGGTTTCATAAAACTTTCTGATTTATCGTCTTTTGTAAGATTTACATCTATAACTGAAGGAATGTGTGCGTATTTACTATCAGTAAATGATGTACATTCTGCTGCATTCAATGTTTCCTTAGTTACTTTCATATTACAGTATTTATTTTTTACTAGTAACTTCTTAGCATTATCATTTATATGCTTCATGAAATAATCTTCCAACCAAGGAGATACTCCACTATAGTTAACATTGGCAATATCTTCATCTGCGACTATTCTTACATTATTTCCATCAATACCAATAATTCTAAATAGCATTCCAGAAAGTCTTACGTAGTTTGCTGGAGCCGAACCTTGGTAATAATCTTTTTTGTCATTTGCTATCTTTACTGCATTTTTAATTTTTGATACTACTTCAACAGTTCTTTCTACAGTTGTTTTATTTTTTAATCCATCTGTTGCTGTATATGTTACTTTATATGTTCCAATTTTTTCTGTATCTACTTTTTTAGAATCGATGGTAACATCTTTTACATTCATCTTTCCATCTGTATTATCAACAACACTTTTTACTCCTGGTTCTTTATATTTAGAACCTAAGTCAATTGTCATTGTTTCAGAACCATTAAGTTTTATTTCTGGTCCTTTGTTATCTACTGTTGATTTTATAGCTCCACATTGTAGATATGTGTAATACTTATACTCTCCATCTACTTTTCTTACCTTAACCCATGATTCTTTTAAGTCGCATGGTTTATCAGTATAAGGAATGTAGAAATCTTCTTTTAAGTATGATTTGTGATATAGAGTTTGCATTGTTACTGTTGCAACTCTTTTTCCTGTTGGAAGTTCTGTTGGATTCAATTGATAATATCTAACTGCAGCTTCTTCCAAAGTCTTTTCATATTTACTGAAGTTGTATGATGGTTTAATAAAGATGAACCATACAAATAAGGCTACAATTACTACTACAACTAAAAGTTTTAAAACGCTTAATGTTTTTTTATTCATAATTCCTCCTTATTATCTTAATTTGTATATGTATCGATTATTTCTAATTGTGTATTCCAATTCTATTGAAGATGAGTTTGAAACCTCTGTTGGAATCTTTATATATAAGTACTTACCATAGTATGTTTTGTTGAATGGATTTTTTATCTTGAGTACACTACGCTTATTCTTATTATTTATATAATTTATTGTACCATATTTGCTTGAAAAGTCAATCATATCTTTGCCCTCAAAGTTGTTTGAAGAGAATGGTATTTTTAGGATTTTATATCCTTTTTCAGCTGTGTATTTTCCTGTTTTTGTTGAACACTCTGAACTATAACAAATACGATATGAATATTCTGTTGTATCTAACAATTCATAATCATCTAAAGTTACTATTTCTTCTTTATTTTCAAGAACAAATTTCATTTCTTTTCCAAGGGTAATTGTATCGTGTTTCTTTATTTCTGATACATCATTTAATTTTAATTTAATTTTTCTTAGATGTGGTTTATCTCCATCGAATTCTTGATAATACAATACGAAACGTTTTTTTGATAATTCTTTACTTACTTTAAATATCATTATCATATCTACGCTTTCGTCTTTTTTTAGTTCTACACTTTCGTATGCTTCTCCATAATCTTGGAATTCTTCCTCATATGTTTTAGCTGTTGTGATATAGTCATTTACTCCGTTCATAATATGAAATTTTTGTAAATCAACTTCTCTTTGCTGGTAGTTATTTTTTATTGTTAAGCTAACTACTACAAAGGCGCTTTTATCACTAATTACTCTTCCTGCGTAGTCCTTATCAGAATAATAGCTATCGTGAATTGTTATTGTGTAACTATTTGCATTTAAGGAGTCACCTTGTCTGTAAGATTTATTTGTTATAAATATAAATTTATACCCGGTATATAATATAGCAATTGAAAGGACAATAATAATTGTGTTAACTATTAATTTATGTTCTGTATATACGTAACTTGCATTTCTAATAAATTTCTTTATTGTCCTTTTTAAACTATCTTTATCAAAGTCGATACTTATTTCTAATTCTTCTCTATCTTCACTATTTAACGCAAGATATTCTTCGTCCATTTTAAAGTTGAATTTTTTTAAATCCATACCAACTGTACGAATTAAGAATATTAACATTGCTGGATATTGTAATACTGATGATATAAATAAGAAGTCTCGAATAGCTCTTATTCCTGCTTGATCTATAATTCCGTTATATGAATCAAAAAAACTTTTTGTTGAGAAAAAGACAATCATCATAAAAATATATTCTAACGCAGGTAGAATGTATAATTTCCATGGTTTCTTTTTGTGTCGTAATAAAAGAATTAACATTATACTTCCAACACTAATTAGTAGCATAGCAATAATTACAAATCCTGTTACAAATTGTGTTATTGGTTCATTATAAGAGTCATATGTACCTAAACTCATAAACTCTGTTACAAATGAACTTAATTGCATGTTTTTATAATATACAAAAGCACTTAAAACTAGTAAAATTAAATGTATTTTTCTAAAATGTTTAATCAAAAAGGCATATGGTTTTCTAATGATCATTATATCTACACTCCCTTACCCTATTCTTTTTAAGTATATCGTATTTTAAGTTAAAATAAAAGATAATTATGCACAAAAAAACTTCATTAATATGAAGTTTTATAGTCCACTTTATAGATTAGTGAAATTTCTTGATTTTTTCTTTTTCTTATAATGTTACATTTTGAAATAATGAATGTTGTTACAGCACATCCTAACACTAATATAGTCATTCCTACTGCAATTACTTTTTTTAGTGTTAATAATAATTCTACATCACTCATCTTATCACCTGTTTAATTATAACAAATATATTTTTATGAGGCAACAAAAAAAATAGTCAATAAGACTATCTTTTTTATTTATTTTATTTCAATGATTTCTACATCATATGAACCATTTGGGCTTTCAACTGTTACGATGTCTCCAACTTTGTGGTCAAATAATGCTTTTGCGATTGGTGATTCATTAGAAATTTTACTTTCAAATGGATCTGCTTCTTGTGACCCAACTATTTTATATTCATCTTCTTCATCATCATCTACATATTTGATTGAAACTGTATTTCCAATTCCAACTGTATCATTAGATACTTCTGTAATAATAGAAACATTTTCTAACATTTTTTCTAATTGTTGGATTCTAGCTTCAATTTGTGCTTGTTCATTACGAGCAGCATCATATTCAGCATTTTCAGATAAATCTCCTAATGCTCTTGCTTCTTTAATAGCGATGATGTTTTCTGGACGTCTAACATTAATTAAGTTATCTAACTCATTTTTTAATTCTACTAATCCCTCTTCTGTTAAATATACAGTATTTTTATTTCCCATTTCTATCACCTCATTGTAAATGTTTATCTATTTAATTAGACAGTTGAACTTTAGACTCAACTTGCGATAGTATAACATATTTTTATTATATTTACAATATATTATTATATTTATTTTTTTGCTGATGCTTGTCTTTTTGGAGCATATACGAATTGGTATTGTTTTTCAGTATCCATGTTTTCCATAATTAGCTCTAAATCACTTTGTGAATATGAATCAATTTCTGTTATACAGAATGGATCATTTCCTTCTTTTGACATTGCTTCAAACCAATTTCTTTTTCTTGCAGAAAGACCTACTAAGGCATTCTCATATAGTGGATATGCTCTTAAGTCTTCTCTATGTTCATCACGGTATTTAATTTTATTTAATTCTTTAACTTTTGCACCGTTTTTAAATAATGAATATAAACTTGGAATTGCTGCTGCTAAAGTTATAATTCCTGTTCCAATTGCAAATGCAACTGGGTTTGCAGATGCTCCAGCCATAGCTGCTGCTGCAACACCGATAACTGGCCCACCAATAATAGATGCTCCTGTCATAACTCCTGCTTTAGTTTTTCTTTTTTCGAAAACACTAATGTTACCAATACCAGCTTTTGCTTGTCTTTCTTGTTGTGCAATTATTTTCGCAATATTTTCTTCATCATAATTTACGTTTTTAAATACTCTACCATCTGCAAATTTTACAGATAAAGTTTCTTGTACTTTTTTTCCATCTTCTGTTCTTGTAGTATCCTTGCTTGTTGTTACATCAAGAATATATTTTGGATCTGCTTTACGATCTAATCTAAAATCTTTCATTTTATCATTCCTTTTATAAAAAAATTTACCCGCTTTTCCTTTATCAGAAAGCGAGCTAATTATAACATATTTTAAAAAAAAATGCAAGTATTTATTATTTTTTATGATTATGATTAACTAATTCAGATATAAATAAATCGTCTGTCATTCCAGCGATAAAATCTATTACTTGACGTTTTTTAGATGTATTTTCTAAGTATTCGTTACTTTGATCATTTAAGAACATTGTAAAAATCACACTACTTTTATTATTTGTTTCTATCGCATTTAAATAGTCATTAAATAGTATATTCATACCTTGACGATAATATTCTTTATCTTCTTTACTCATACTTTTGGTATAGATATTTTCTGAATTAAATTTCTTTAATGCGAATAATGCTTTATATACATCTTCACTCATTTTAATGTATGGTTTATTAATACTTTCTTTTATAATATCTAAAATAATTGTATTTATTATATCTTTATTTGTTGTTCCTAAGACATCACTTATTTCTTTTGGTAATTCTTCTCTTTTTATTTTTCCTAACTCTATAGCATCTTCTATATCTCTACCAATGTATCCTATAATATCACTTATTCTAACTACACATCCTTCTAGAGTCATGGGACTACATTTTTTTGTTTCTGAATAGTTAGTATATGAGTTATTAAATTCTCTTAAGAATTCTTCTTTATCTTTTTCCATTGGAACATATTTGTTGGATAACATTTCACCATTGTGGCACATAATTCCATCTAGTACTTGAATTGATAAATTTAATCCTTTACCTTTATTTTCTACATACATACAGTGTCTTACACTTTGAGTATTATGAGCAAATTTTTCTCCTAATTCTCTTTGTGATATTTCATCTAAAATATATTCTCCTTCATGTCCTAATGGAGTGTGACCAATATCATGGCCTAAAGCAATTGCTTCTATTAAATCTTCATTTAAGTTTAGAGCCCTACCTATTGTTCTTGCTACTTTACTTACTAATTGAACGTGAATCATTCTTTTTGATATATGGTCATTTTCTTTGTATGGGAAAACTTGTGTTTTATCAGAATATCTTGTGTAACTTAATGAGTGAATTATTTTATCAATGTCTCTAAAGAAATTTGGTCTAATATCAGGTGTCATTTCTTTTAGACGAATTGCATCGCAACTTTTTGTTGCATATTCACTTAAGTTATCTTCTTTTGCTAAGAAATTAATTTTAGCTTGTTCTAGATAGTTCATATGCTCACTCCTTTATTTTTTTGTTCCTTTATAAGTTTTTACTTTTTGTCTAACTGTTGGTTCTTTTTGAATTGAAGGTTCTGTTCTTGATTTGATATCTTCATATATTTCTTTAAATCTTATGTCGTCAATGTCATATTCATCTACATAATCTTCTATCATTTCTGGCGTAACTAAGTGTTCTTTATTAAGGTCACTTCTAAAAATTACCAAATGATAACCAGTTTCTTCTGCTGTTTTTTTATCGTGATATGCTTCATCAATCACACCAAACTGATTTATTTTGGCACTGTCTGGCAGTACATCAATTTTATACTCGGTTAATAATTCACTCACTTTGTTAAATCTTTTTTCCACAATTATGTCGGAAACATAAATTGCTTGACCCCTAAAACCATCTTTATATCTTACTTCATATAAATCTACGCAATAGTACTTTGGCATATTATTCAGCTCTTTTCTTAATTAATCTAATCATTGAATATTCTGGTATTTCAACATCTGAATCTAAATATAAATAATAAATATTATCTGGGTGTCTAGCAACATCAATTTCATTTTTATCTTCATCATATAATTTTTCTAGATTAAAGTTAATTACATCTCCATTTGGTGTAAATACTTCTATTTCATCACCTAGTTCAAAATAATTTCTTTCATAGATTTTTATTAGGTTACTTTCTTTATCATAGTTAATTACTTGTCCTAGATAATCTTGATTTGATATTTCTTGTCTTCCTGTATAGTATTGGTCTGTTTCATCTGCTTCTTTCATAAAGTAATGAGTTGATACTTCTCTATTTGCAACTCTACTTAGGCGATATTCTAATTCATTGAATTTTTCTTCTGTTAGTTTGTCTTCATAAATCAAATCAATTAATTCACGATAAGTACCAATTACTGTTGCAAGATAGTATAAAGAACGCATACGTCCTTCTACCTTTAGGGATTTAACTCCTATTTCAATTAAATCTTTAATATGAGTTGCCATGTTTAAGTCTTTTGTTGCCATTGTAAATTTCTTTTCTTCATCTGTTTCGAAGGCAAATCTACATACTTGTGAACATCCTCCACGATTGGCATCTCTATTTGTAACATAGTTTGATAAAGCACATCTTCCTGAGAAACATGTACACATAGCACCATGAATAAACACTTCAATATCTACTTTTGTTTTATCAATTATCTCTTTAATTTCATTTTTTGATAATTCTCTAGCAAGTACGACTCTATCTATACCTTCTTCTTTAAAGTATTCTACAGCAGTATAGTTACTTGTTGAGTTTTGTGTTGATAAATGAACTTCTACATTTGGATAATTTGTCTTTATATGTGAAATAATAAATGGATCACTTACTATAAATGCGTCGATGCCAGCATCTACTACTTCTTTAATATATTCTTCTACCCCATCCATATCTTCATTATGAAAAACAATATTTAAAGTTAAGTAAACTTTTTTATTTAATTTATGCGCAAAGTCACAACCTTCTTTAATTTCTTCAATTGAAAAGTTTGTAGCATTTGCTCTTAAACTATATTTTTGTCCTCCAATATATACAGCATCTGCTCCATATAATAAAGTTACTTTTAAACGTTCTAAGTCACCTGCAGGTGATAATAATTCTATTTTATCCATTTTTCTTCACCTGATATATAGTCTTTTTAAAGAAGAAATTTGTATTTGTACTTAAATCTTTATATTTTTCAATATAAGAATCATTTGTACAATTTGAATTAATATATTCTTTTGTATCAGTTATTAACTCATTAAATAAATTATCTTCAACACCATATCCTCTCATAATTATATATTGTAAATTATTATTATAAAGTTCTTGAATAATTCCTGTTCCATTTACTAAATCTTTTAAGAAGAAACTTGTTCCATTTTCATCTTCTGTTAATTCATAAATAGAGTTTGTTACTTTTTCTGTAACATCTAATATTTCTTTTGATTCTTTATTTAAATCTTTGTAGTAATTAGTAATTAGCTTTCTTTTAGAAAATGCTACTGATGGATATCCAAATACTTCTACCATCGGAGTAATTGTTGTATTTTTTATTATTTCTATAATTTCTTCTAGTGTTATTTCTTTTCCTAAAAGAGCATATTTAACTCCTTTTGAATGGTAATAGTTACATGTTTTATAATTATTTACCATATGTGTTTGACTCCACACTAAGTCTGTTTTTAAATTTAAATCTTTCTTTAATTTTAACAAAGCTAAATCATAGAAAAATATACCTGTTAAATTTAGTCTATCTAATTCTAATAACACTTCTTTTATTGATTCTATATCATTATTTAAAATGTTTTTATTTATATTTACAAATATTTCTTTATTGGGATTATTCTCTTTAATAGATTTTATTTCTTCTATAGTGAAATATTTAGAACTTTGTACTGCATAATCTTTTAAAGATAAAATCATACCATCATTATTTGTATTATTTAGTTGTTTTTTATTACCTGGTTCTATTAAAAGTTTCATAAGTCACCTCGTTCATATTATATAATAAAGTCTTTAAAAAATAAAGGTTGGAAGGCAAAGAAAAATATCTAATTTAATTAGATATTTTATTTACTTGATAAAGGAATATTTTCTTGATTATTTTGATTAATTGGGGCATCTGCTATTTCAAATTCAAAACTTGTATCATTGAAATATTCTTCTTCTCCAAATATTGAATGTGCAATAAATGATTTAAATGCAATTAGTTTTCCTTCTCTTACATAGTAAGATACATGGTCTAAATATCTATCAACACTTCTCCATTTTAAGAAACATTCATAACTACATTCATTTGATGTATAGTATTTTTCTTTTACTATATCTTTATAATAATTTTGGAATTTTCTTTTAATTTTATATTCTACATTTGATTTAGTTACTCCAAAAAATTGTAGCAAGGCATCATCTGCAATGACTTCTTCTGTTTCTAGATTAATGTTATAAGTTCTGAAGTATGGTTCTGGGGCATATGTTGTTGCATTATTTATTACTTTCACAACTACTGATAAAATTATTCCATTTACATCATATTCATATGTTATAACACTTTTTTCTTGATCCATATATTTATCACAGAATAGTAATATGTCTTTATTTACTGCTTTAAAAACCTCTGCTTTTAAATTTACATATGGAACTTCTTTTGTATATTTTGTACTTGTGTCTGAATACTTTGTATATACTAAGTATGCACCTTTATCTTGTTTAATATTATTGTAGTTTACATTAGTTGAGTTATAATAAAAAGTAAATATTATAAATGCTATTGCGACTATTGCACCTACATAAGCATATATTTTTTGTGTATCAGGATTTATTCTTTTTTTTACGTTTTTCTTACTAGCCATATTCCCCTCCTATACACCATTTATTCTCATTATTCCAAGTATTGCCTTACTTGAACATGTTCTATAATCTTTATCTATTACAACTCCCCATTTAGATCCTTTGGCATGAATCACTTCTGTACCAATTCCTGTTAGAATTCCTACGTGACCATCATACATAATTAAATCTCCAGCTCTAATATCTGTTGGACTAACTAATTTATAGGTTGATTTAGCAGCCCATTGAGTTGATGTTGTTCTATTAAGATTAATTCCAAAATGTCTAAATACACCTTGAACGAAACCACTACAGTCTGTTGGAGTATATGGTAGTTCACCATTCCATTGTCCACCATAGACATATCTTTGTCCAACAAACTTTTTAGCATAAACAACTATTTGAGAACCTTTTAATGTTGATAATCCATTTCCTGTTTGATTAGCGTCTGTTGGTGGTGTTCCTGTTTCATATGCTTCTGGGTCTATTAAGAAAGAATTCTTTGGTCTATCTTTATTAGGGTCAATATATTTTGCTTCATGGGCACGCGAAACTTCACTTGCTATTTTTGCATGTTCCCAGCAATCAGCTATTTTAAATGTTGCTGTTTGACTAATCATTCCCATAACTACATCAACAATTACTGGAATAAAGAAACAAACTACTGCAGCAATAAGCCTATTTATAACTTTCTTTCCTCCGCCTTTTTCATCTGGATTCATCACTAGTTTTATAAACTGAATTGTTAAACCTACGATTAGAAGTATTGGTACTATTAATTGAAATATATTAAAAAACTTACGAACTATATCTAATACGGTTGCTAGAGCATAGTCTGTACAGCATGTACCTAATGCTTCATTACAAGTTAATATTTGAAAATATTGCATTGTATCACTCCTAAATACTTGTTAATTATATTTTAACATTATTATTTGTTTTTTTGTATTATTTTATTTTATCTTTACATCTTAAGTAATAAAAAAAGATGCATTATACATCTTTTATCTTGGTATTGATATTGCAATACCGTCTCCAATATCTAAAAACTCTGTTTCATAGTTTTTATTTTCTTTTAAGAAAACGGCATAGTCTTTTAATTTTCTAATTAAAGCACGTAAGTTACGACTTTTTATTTCATCTAATTCTTTATCTACTAATCCATGAAAATTCATATTGTCTGTAATAATTGTTCCTTTTGGATTTAGATTTTTAGAAAACATTTCAAAGAATTTTATATTTTGAGCTTTTGCGGCATCTATAAATAATAAATCATATGTATCATCTAATTTAACATCAAATGCATCTTTATATATTAAATTAATTCGATTTTCTAATTTGAATTTTTTAATATTTTTTACTGCTTCTAAATATCTTTTTTCATCTCTTTCAATTGTAGTTATTTCTATTTCATTATCTACTAAGGCCATCATTATTGCAGAATATCCTATTGCTGCACCTATTTCTAATATTTTCTTTATATTATGTTTTCTTATGTAGTTTGTTAGAAATTTTATTCCATCTTCTGTCATTATAGGAACATTATTTTCTTCTGCATACTCTCTTATTTCTTCGAGTGCAGCATTATTATCTACCATATCCAGTCACCTTTATCTTTTATTTCTTTTACTTTGGCATTGTGTTCAGCCAATGTGTTTGTAAAATATATTTTACCATATTTATCGGCAACAAAGTATAAATAATTTGATTTTGTTGGATTTACTGCTGCTTCGATACTTGATGATGATGGATTACAAATTGGTCCAATAGGCATTTTACCCATCATTGTTGTTGAACGTGTATTATATGGATTTGCTGTTGCAAATTGTTTGGAAGTTAAATCTTTATCCATTGGGTGTTGTAATGCATAATATGTTGTTACGTCACTACCTAGGTTCATACCTCTTGCAAGCCTATTTTCAAATACACTTACGATTTGTTTTCTATTATCTGTATTTGTTCCCTCTAGTTCTGCCATTGATGCCATAGTAACGTAATAGTGAACTGGCTTTTTCATTTTATCTTTGTGTTTAGTTAAAATTTTATCTGTTTGTTTTAACATTGTTTCAATAATACTTTCTACTGAAACATCTTTATTAGCAAACTCATATGTATTTGGTGCAAGATATCCTTCTAATGGATAATAGATACTTGCATTTAATATTTCATTTGTTAAAAACCAGTATTTTGGAATTAAAGTTTGTATGTAAGTTCTATTTTTCATTAATGCTATTGCATCACTATATGTATTGTTTGTTTTTTTAGAGATTGTTTTACAAAAATCGGTAATTCTTTCTCCTTCTTTGAAAGTAATTGTAATTACATCTGGGTTATAACTATTTCCACTTTCAAGAGCTTCAATTATTTCTTCTAGTGCCATACTTTTTGTTAGTGTATAAGTAGATGCTTTCATTGAATTAACTCTATTAACTTTTGTGTAAACATTAAAGAAAAACTCGCTTTTAATTAATTCTTTTTGTTTTAAAATAACTCCTATTTGTCTTGTTGTTGTTCCATTAGGGATTACTACCTCTATCTTTTTATCGCTATTTTTATCTACTGGTTGTGACATAATTAACCAATATACCCCAACACATAAAGCCATTACTACTAAAACTATTAAAATAAATAACAATGGTTTTGCTCTTAACTTTATTTTTACTGCCATTTATGCCTCCTAGAAAAAATAAAGAGCTTTTATTGCTCGTTATTTTGTGCTTTCTTTTTAATTTCTTCTTGTAATGTTTCAAGAATAGTTTCAATTACTTTCCATTCTTTTTCTGTTTCAATTGCTTCTAATCTTCCGTTATTATCTTCTGGATGATAGATTGATGCATATACTTCAATATTTCCTAATTCATCTTTAGTATTGTCTGTATATACGATATAATTTTTTCCTGTTTCATCGCTTTCAAATGTAAATAGTACATCATATACTACTTCATTTCCGTTTTCATCTAACATTGAGAATGTATTTGGTTTCATAATTAATTCCTCTTTCTATCTAAATATGTTTGTAATATTATAGTGGCTGCTACACTGTCGACAACTTTTTTTCTATCTTTACGAGAAACATTTCCCATAATAAGCATGTCTGTAGCACTTTTCGTAGTTAGTCTTTCATCTTGAAGATGAATTGGTACTGTTACTAGTTTTTCTAATTTTTCTTTAAATTCGAGACTAAGTTCACCTTTTGGACCAATTGTATTATTCATATTTTTAGGAAAACCTAAGACAACTTCATCTATTTTTAATTCTTCGATAAGTTGTTTTACTTCATCAAGAAGTCTATCGTATTCCTCATTATGTCTGATTGTTTTATATGTTGACGCAATAAGTCCTGTTGCATCAGATGTTGCAATTCCTAAGGTTCTACTTCCTAAGTCTAATCCTAGATATTTCATTATTTGTTTTTCTTTTGGAATTCAACTAGTAATATTTCTACGATTTTTGCACGTTCAATTTCTTGGATTTTATTTCTAGCATCTTTATAACTAGAGATATACCCAGGATCTCCACTTATTAAATATCCAACAATTTGATTAATAGGATTATATCCTCTTTCTTCTAAAGCAGCATATACTTCTTTTAAAGTTACACGTGTTCTTTCTGCATCAATTTCTTGAACATTAAATAAAGTTGTTTTTTCTTGTGACATAAAATCACCTCACTATAATATTTATAATTTTATTTTATCATTTTTTATTATCAATTACAATAATTCTATTTATTATAGGCCATAAAAGAAAGCCATATAAATTGTGAATGCCATGAATAATATAGTTATAATACAACCATTAACTTCTTCAAACCATGAACTCTTATTTTTTACTCCTAAGGCCATAGTAATCATAGCTCCACCTACTAGTCCACCAATATGTGCAGCATTATCTACACCGGTTGTTAAAAATCCTATTAATAAATTAATAACAACTAATGGTAATATTTGGCTTTTGATTACATTTCCCAAATATACTCGATAATGATATCCAAAATATAGTAATGCTCCCATTAATCCAAATACAGCACCACTTGCTCCAATTGAAGCTGTATCACCATTAAATGTCATTGAGAATAAACTACCGAATATTGCACTAACCAAATATATAACTATATATTTTGCTTTTCCCAGGAAACTTTCCAATTGACTTCCTAGTACATATAAGGCATAACAGTTAAATGCTAAATGCATAATGCCTGTGTGTAAAAATGTACCTGTAAGTAAACGATAGTATTGTCCATATCTAATACTTGGACCATGTACACAGAAATCTAAAATAACATTGTTTGATTCACTAAAGAATGCTGGTACTAAGAAACAAATAATATTAATAGCAATTAACATATATGTAACCATTGGGAATTTGCTTCTAAATACTTTTTCTACTTTTCTTGCATCTTCTTGATTATGTTTATTAATATCTCCAGTTATTTTCATAAATAATTCAGTCCCCTTTTCAGTAAATTTTAATTTTTTCTTTAGGTCTGGAAAGGCTTTTTTAGCAACTTCATTTTTATTTAAATCGGTATCTTCCTTTAGACGAATACAAATACTATTTTTTGTATTAGCATCTTTTAAATCTACATTATCACTTAAGTTTAAGAAGAATGATGCAACATTCATTTTAAATATAGACAAAGTTTTTCTTTTAATCTTATTCATTATTCTTTTTGTTTTAAATTTATCAAAATCAAATTGTTCATTATTGTGGATATATCCTGAAACAATTCTAACAACTTGATAATCTTCTTGTAAGTTTTCTAACCATATTTCATCTTCAACACCTTGAAGAATAATAGGATTATAGTTTTTTTCGGTAATAAAATAATGCAATAATTTCATTGCCATTATGTTCTTATCATCAAAAAGCACATCATCACGTTTCATGTTTACCTCCTAAAATACTAATAATATTATAATATAAAACATAAAATAAAAAAAGAGGTGATTATTTTGTTAAGAAAGTTTTTTATTTTTATTTTGTGTCTTACTCCATGGTTTTTATCTTCTTTAGTACCTGTTGATTATGGATACTATAACGAAATAGTATTACCATGGTTTGCTCCACCTACTATATTTTATAGTATTGCTTGGACAATTGTTTACATTTTAGTTGCTTGCACAATTACAGAAATTGTTTATTCTTATAAGTTTAAGGAGATTCCTCTTTCTTATAAAATAACATTACTTATTAATTATTTATTTAATCAAAGTTATCAACTTGTTTTCTTTGGACTAAAAAATAACTTTTTAGGGTTTGTAAGTTGCCTAGGCACTTTAATTAGCTGTTTATTTTTAGTTAATGAGACATATAGCTTAAAAGAAAATAGTAGAAAATTTTTTATACCCTATATTTTACTTTCTACTTTTGCAGTTATACTTTCATTTACTATTTATATTATGAATTTATAAAAAAACTTCAGTGTTATCTGAAGTTTTACATTTTATTATATGTCTTTGCAATAGCAAGCGCTTTATTATATTCGGCTTCTAAGTCATTAAAATGTTCTAGTATAAAGTTTATGTCATTTTCCTTACTCTTTAATTCATGTTGATACGAGATATCTGCTAAAGACATAAATCCTAAATATTTAGCATCACTTTTTAAAGAGTGAACTTCTATTGCATAGTTTTCCATATCAGAATTATTTTTATAAGTAACTATATTATTCCATTTATCTTCTACTTCAGATAAAAAATCATTAAGTGTCATATTATACATTTCTATATCACCAAGTAATTCTAATGATTTATCTAAGTCAACTCCATTTTCTTTTAAGTATGTTTCTTTTGTTTGTACTGGTGGTTCATCTTCACCAATAATTTCTAATTCTTCTATTTCTTCAACCATTTCTATAGGTTTTATTTCTTCAATTGTTTGAACATCAATTACTTGTTCAGTTTTTTCAATTATTGGAACTTCTGCTATTTCCTCCTCTTCAGGGGGTTCTGGTTGATTACTTTGATATTTTTGGAATATTGTATTACATACTCTGATAAGTTCATCTTTTTCTATTGGTTTTGCAAGATAATCTTCAAAACCTTCTTTTAAATATTTTTCTTTCATTCCTGTAATAGCATTAGCAGTTAGTATTACTACTGGTTGATTGAAACCTTCAATTTCTTTTAGTTTATGGAAAGTTTCTACTCCACTCATTTTTGGCATCATATCATCCATTAAAATAATATCAAATACTGCTCCCGATTGAATTAAATTAATACAATCAAAACCATTATCTAATGAAGTGATATTATTAGCATTAAATCTTTCTAGTATTTTATTAGCAACTTTAATATTTAATGAATTATCATCTACTAATAATATTTTTTTATTTTTTAAATCTAGTGTTGTTTTTATTTCTACTTTTTCTTCTACAATTTCAGTTTTTTCAATGTGTTGATTTAGGATAACTGTGAATTTAGAACCTTCTCCATATACTGTATGAACTAATATTTTTCCACCCATTAGTTCAATTAATTGTTTTGTAATTGCAAGTCCTAAACCAGTTCCTTCAATTGTAGTATTTTTATCTTCATCTAGTCGTTGGAACTTTGTGAATAGACTATCTATTTTATCTGGTTTAATACCACGACCAGTATCTTCTACTGTAATAATTAATTTAGTTATATTGTTATTATTGATACAGTTTACTTCATAACGAACAGAACCTTTTTCAGTGTATTTATATGCATTACTTAATAAATTTGTAATAATCTTTTTTAGATTTGCATGATCACCAAATAATGTATCTGGTAAATCTGGTGCGATATAATATGTAAAATCTAAACCCTTTTCTTTCATCTTTGGAGTTATTAATTTAGCAAGCGCTTCAAAGGTTTGTCTAGCATTGTATTTTGAGTTAACTATTTCTAGTTTACCTGCTTCTATTTTTGAAATATCTAAAATACCATTAACTATTTCAAGTAATGTATTCGATGCATTTACAATGTCTTTGGCATTTTCTTTTGCTTCGTCTAATGAATCAGCTGACATAATATAATCACTAAAACCTACAATTGCGTTTAATGGAGTTCTTATTTCGTGAGACATACTTGATAAGAAATCTGTCTTTGCACGGTTTGCTTTATCAGCTTGGTCTTTAGCAACTTCTAATTGTCTTTTCATTTTAATATCAGGATTTTCTATTGTGTTATACATAATAAGATTTACATAAGCAATTACAGCAGTAATTATTACTAATCCGGGATTAACATTTTTTATAGCTAAAACAAGCAATTCCAAAATAACGAATATGTATACTGGAACATATTTTTTTCTTAAAATTTTTCTAAAATTTCTAATTAATGTAACTATTATTAATAATATATATATAACTGCAAATACATAGAGAGCATCACATGATGGTCCATAACTATACATAATATTATTTTCATTATATAGTTTTACAGGTAATATAAGCATTACCATGTAGCCAATAATATTTAGAATTGTAGATATTATTGTGATTTTATTAAAGTGTTTGTACACGCGTTTATTATCATTATAAGAAATGTGCATTACATATAAAAAGAACAACCATATCCATATTAAAAATTGTAAATAATCAATTTTGTTTAGTATTTTTAATAAATTGATACATTGTGGCATTACATATGCAATATAAATAATTAAAATCATTAATATGCTGTCGATAAAACTTGTGATAAGCATACCAGAAAAAATTGTTGTTTCAACGTTTTTAATTCGTTCTTTCATAAAAAAGCATACAATTAAAAACAAAGCTATAAAAAAACCACAAATTGGAATATATAAATTGGTCATATTAGTCATTTGCTATTCACCCTCTATTCTTATTCAAACTATAACACAAAACCAATAATAAGTAAATTATAATAAAACAAGATAGATTATTTTCTATCTTGTCCCACTATTTCTTTTGTTGAATAAAAATGCATTATTTCTATTTGGTATTAACTTTTTTGTATGTGCAAAAACGCTTTCTGGACTTTCATATGGTCTATAAACGAAAGATTGTTCAAAATCATAATCATAATTTGGATATTCTTCTATAACATGGAAAATTTTTTTTCTTTCTTCTTCGATATCTATAGTTTCTCGTAAAACAGTTCCTGTCTTTTCCATATACTCAAATCTCATTGATGCCATTACATCTCTCAAATCATCTATTTCTTGTTTTAAATTTGCATCTTTTGGTACTTGCCTTGGTTCTCCAAATGATACATGACATTTCATTGTTTGGTTATCATAATGTAATATCGTAGGAATAATTTGTGCATCCGTATTTTGTGCAGTTTTGATAATTCCCCATTTCATAGGTAACATTAATAATTCATCACTCATATTCCATGTCCCTTCTGGAAATACTATCATTATTTTATCTTTTAGCAAATATTCTTCCATTGCTTTTTGAGCCATGGCCATATCTTCCTTACTAGTTCTGTCTAAAAATAAAGAACCATAAAAGTAAAAGAAAATATTATCTAAAAAACCTAGTTTTTGTTTTCCAGAAAATACATAACCTCGTTTTTTTAATTCATCTCTTATAGCGGTACATATTACTGGTGTATCTTGAAACCTTGTATGATTTACTGCAAAAATAATTGGTTTTTCTGGAATTAAATTAATTTTGTTATCTCTTACAACTTTGTGTTTTACTTTTGTTTTAGAAAGTTGTAAAAGTGTTGGATAGACAATATCTTTCATTTTAATTGATGCTTTACTATCTATTATTGGTTTTCCTCTTTTACTTTTTTCTAATGGAGTTTCTTGAAACATTATACTCACCTCACATTTAGTTTACATTTTTACTATTATCTTCGCAACAAACTTTACTTATTTAGACACTAAAAAAGAACAGATTATTCTTCTGTTCTTAATTCTTCTAGTTTTTCAACAAATTCTTTTGGTGGTTCTACTTCAAAGTATATTTCTTTTCCTGTTCTTGGATGTTTGAATTTAATAGACTTTGAATGTAACATTTGTCCAAATGATGTGGCTTTTCCTTTTCCGTATGCTGGGTCATTTAATACTGGATGATTAATGTATGCAAGATGTACTCTAATTTGATGGGTTCTTCCTGTTTCTAATATACATTCAATAAGTGTATTTTCTTTAAATTGTTCTAATACTTTGAAGTGTGTAATTGCATCTTTTGCATTTTGATCTGTAACAGCCATTTTTTGTCTATCAGATGCATCTCTTCCAATTGGGGCATCTATTGTACCTGTATCGTGTTTAATTAAACCTGATACTATTGCAAGATAATGACGTGACACTTCTTTTTTAGAAATCATTTCCGATAATTTTTCATGTGTCCATTCATTCTTTGCAACTAACATTAAGCCAGATGTATCTTTATCTAAACGATGAACTATTCCAGGTCTATGTTGTTCTCCACCTGTAATATTAAATCTATATAATAATGCATTTACTAGAGTACCTGTATAATGTCCTGGAGCTGGATGAACAACCATTCCGCTTTCTTTATTAATTACTAATAAATCATCATCTTCATACACTACATCTATATTAATATTTTCTGGTTCTACATTTATTTCATAATTTAAGTCGTCGTTTACTTCTATTTCATCATTTAATTTCACTTGATAACTTCCGTTTACATTTTTACCATTTACTGTAACTAAGTTTTCTTTAATAAGTTTTTGTACTTTACTACGAGATAATTCTAATTTTTCTGATAAATAAGAATCTAATCTTGAATTAACTTCTGTTTCTACTTTTATCATAGAGTCCCCTCCTTCATTTCGTTTTGTATTATAACATATTTATTTATATTTTACCATAAAAAAAGTATTGACTATGCAATACTTAAATTATATTTTCTATTTTTTTATAAAACATTGGTAGTAATGTATTTATTAATTCAGGATCTTCTACTTCTGTTAGTTTATCATTATTTTCATATAAGAATTTAACATTAGATATTTCATTAATATCTATTAAGTAATAATAAATTCTATATTCATAATCTACTTTACTAACCACTTGATATTCATTATGGTCACTTAATGTGACTATATCTTTTATTTCAATCATTTTGTTTTTCCTTGTATTTGTTCTTTTGCAGCAGATTTAATTTTAAGATTTTCTCTTAGTGCTCTAATACTAGCACCTGAAATTCCTACTCCGCCGAATGCAAGTAATGTACTTAATCCTAAACCAAATGATACTCCTGCTAATGCAAATCCTGCTACTGCAAAGATTGTATTTAATGCAATATTTCCATTAGTTCTTTTAATTACGTCTTCTGGCTTTTCTATTTTTTCAATTGTATAGTCTTTTGACATAAGTTATCACCTCTATTATTTTCATTATAACACACTATCACTTTTTATCAATTGGTGTCTTTTGATAGATTTTTGGTTTATCTGAAGATAAATCATCCATTTTTAAATCATATTCAATTTCTCTAATTCTTTGTTTTAGTGCTTCTCTTTCACAAATTCTTTTTACAGCGCTAATTCCATTTACAATGACACTCGCTCCTGATAAAACGCCTATAAAATTATCTAGTGTTTCATATGGAGTTAATTCTCCTCCTATTGCAAATATTGCGATAGACATTCCTAGTCCACAAAATGCAAAAACACCATTTCTATTAATTTTATAATATAAGTCTGATACAGAATTTTGATAATCTTCTTTTAAACTTTCTGCATATTCTCTTTGTTGTTCATTCATGATGAACCTCCCTAAATGTTGGGTTTTTTCTTTTCTTTTTCTTCAATTATTAAATCAATAATTAGAAGTATTGCTCCAACTGTTATACCTATATCGGCTAAATTAAATACTGGGAAATTATAATTAAAAATATTAAATGATAAGTAATCAATTACTGATTTATAAAGAATTCTATCAAATAAATTACCAATTATTCCTCCAGTCATAATTCCAAGAGATATTATAGTTAATGTATTTACTCTTTTCAATTTTTTTATAGCATTTTTTATAATAATTAAACAAAATATGCTAACAAGGATTAAAATAATCGTTTTATTTCCTAGTATAGAAAATGCTGCTCCTGTATTTTTTAGGTAATATAAAGAGAAGAAATTTGGAATAAGTTTTATTTCTTGATGAAGTGTCATATTGCTCATAACAATATATTTAATTATTTGATCTAGTAAGACTGTTATTAGCGATATGGTATATATCAGTTTCTTATTCTTCATTTTCTTCCTCCTTTTCATTTAATTTTTTTATCTTCTCAACAATAATTTGAATTTGATCTAGTCGTCTTTCAACATTTCCTCTTATTTTTAATAGTTCTCCTCTTTCTATTGGGAAATACAAATTATATATTTTAGGGAATAAAGTATATTCCATTGTAGATGTTTCATCACTACCTGTTATGAAGGCCATTTTATCTCCTTTTTTTGTACTTATTGTTTTTATTTTATCCACAAGTATAAGGGTATCAATTTGTTTACCAAAGTTTTTATCCACAAAATTTAGTGGAATACAGTATGGATTGTCTTTTTTGTACATTGTTGTTGGATGTGATGATAAGTAGAATCCAAATACTTCTTTTTCTTTTTCTAATAAATATGAACTTTCATACTCTTTTTGATATTCAATATCTGGTTTCATTACTAATGATGGATCTATATCTTTAGTTAATTCTGCATAGTTAAATAAACTATCTAAATTATAAATTAATGTTGCTCTATTAAATTCAAATTCTTTAAATACATCGGCCATAATTAAAGTTTCAAAATTCTTTTTTCCTACTCCTTCAATATATAATCTACTGAATGTATCATAAATATCAGTAAATGGTCCTTTTGATTTAGCTCTTTTAATTGTTTCTGAAATAACTGTTCCAATTGATTTGATATTAGAAATTGGATAAATAATTTTATTATCTTCAACTATATATCTAGAGTCACTCTTATTAATAGTTGGTTTTTCAACTTCAATTTTATTAGCTTTTGCTTCCATTATATATTCGTGTGTTTTTGCTTCACTTCCTATTACATTTGTTAGTAAGTTTGCAAAGAATATTGTTTTATAATGTGTTTTTAAGTATGCCATTTTATAGGCAATTATGGCATAAGCTACTGAGTGTGATTTATTAAATCCGAAACCTGCAAAGTTTAGAACTAGTTCGTATACTTTTTTAGCATCTTCTTTTGTATGTCCTTTATTCATACTTTTTTCAATAAATTTTTCTTCTTCCGCTTTTAATAAATCAAGTTTCTTTTTACTCATCGCACGGCGAAGGATATCAGCTTCACCTAAAGTATAATCAGCATAGATACTTGCAAGTTGCATAATTTGTTCTTGATAGATTAATAAACCATATGTATTTTTAGAAATTGACTCTAAGTTTTTATCAATATATTCTATCTTTTCTTCACCATGTCGTCTTTTTATATAGTTATCAATATTAGATGCTGCTCCTGGTCTAAAGATAGCGATTGCATCACATATGTCATCAAATGTAGTTGGTCGAAGACGACGTAAGAAATTACGCATACCTGTTGATTCAAATTGAAATATTCCACTAGTATTAGCAGTTTCAAATACTTTAAATGTTTCTTTATCATCTAGTGGAATTTTGTTAAAGTCTATTACTTCTCCAGTTTGTTCTTTTATATCTGAAATAATGTTATCAATTGTTGACAAATTTTTTAATCCAAGGAAGTCCATTTTTAGAAGACCCAAATCTTCTAAGTATTCCATAGTGTAACTTGTTAGATACATTCCATCTCCAGTAGTTAGTGGTATAACTTCATCTAAGTCAACTTGGCTCATTACAATACCAGCTGCATGGGATGATGTATGTCTTGGATATCCTTCTAATTTACAAGCAATTTCATACAAATTAGTTAGTGTTGTATCACTATCGATTCTTGCTTTAAAAGCTTGATTTTTATTATAAAAATCATTTAATTTATCTTTTGTTATTCCTGGAATAAATTTACATAGACTATCTACTTTATATGTCGGAATATTTAAAACCCTAGCAACGTCTCTTAACACTTGTTTAGCACTCATTGTACCAAATGTTACAATTCCACAAACACGTTTTTTTCCATATTTTTCGATAACATAATCTATTACTTCTCCTCGTCTATTATCTGGGAAGTCTGTATCAATATCAGGCATTGTTTTACGAGCAGGATTTAAGAATCTTTCAAATAACAAATCATATTCTAATGGATCAATATCGGTTATTCCTAATGAGTATGCAACTAATGATCCTGCTGCTGAACCTCTTCCTGGTCCAACTAGTATTTTATTCTTTTTAGCAAATTTTATAAAATCATAGACTACTAAGAAATAGTTTGGAAATCCCATTTCATTTATAATTTTTAGTTCATAGCTTAATCTTTGTTTATATTTATCTGGGATTGTTCCATTTAATCTCTTGGTTAAACCTACTTTGCATAATTCAAATAAATACATTCCTGGTTCTTCACAATCATATATTGGTAATAATAATTTTGATGGTGGAAAATCTAAGTTACAATTTTCTGCAACATTTAATGTATTTAACAAACCATTGTTGTCTGTTAAATCTAATAGGTTCTTTATTTTTAATTCATGATTTGCTGTTTCATAAATAATATCATCACTAATAGTTTTTCCATCTCTTATACGATATAAATATGGAAGTGTTTCTTCATCATTTTTTGTTAAATATAAATTTTCTCTGAAAAATATAATATCCCTAGTTTGAAGAAGAACTTCTGCTTGCTCTTTTTTATTTGTATATCCTAAATATAAATCGCTATATATTTCTTTTAATTCTTTATAACTTTCTTTTGATTCGTAAGGGAGAACTGCTATTACATTTTTGTTATAAGTAGATAGTTCTGCTTTTGTTACTTGTCTTTCATTTTGAATACTTGATAATTTTATCAATGACTTGTATCCTTCATAATCTTTTGCATATATAACTACATTAAATTCTTCTAGTAAAATATGTAGACCTATTATTGGCTTTAGATTTGCGTTGTTACATTTCTTGATAAATTCCATAGTTCCATACATATTTGTATCTGAAATTGCAATTGATGAGATATTACTATCTTTAGCAAAAGAAATAATATCATCTATTTTTAATAAACTAGATAATAATGAATAATTACTTTTATTAAATAATGGAATATACATAGTAATACCTCCTTTTCATTTATATTCTACCACAAAAGAGTTATATAAAAAAGAAAAAGAACTTTTAGTTCTTTAAGTTAAATTCATGATTTAAGAAGACTGGCATTTCTTTAGTATTATCTACAATATTATATTGTTTTATATTTTGTGAATTACATAGTTCTTCATACTTATCATCCCAAGATAATCGATATGAGTCGTTTAAGTCAAATCCTAATAAATTTAAATAATATAAAATTACTGTTTTAGGGTCTTTTTCTATACTTTTATTTTCTACTTCAATTGCTATCATAAATGGATAAATATCTACTACAACTTCTATATCTTCATTAGAGAAAACATGACGTTTTCTTTCATAACTTTCTACTAAATTCATATGAATTACATTTTCTAATAAGTATATTAAATTATCTACTTCATTATAGTTAATTGATACTTCTACTTCTTCTTCAGTATTTATTTCTTCATTTAAGAAGTTTTCATTTCTTCTTTTATATGTAATCATACATTTTTTTATTTCATTATTTACTGTAGTTCTTACTCTAAACCTAGCATCTACTTCTTTTTTGTAATAGTCATATTCTTTCATTGGATGATTATATTGAATTGTCTTTTCTTTAAAACATCCTTTATATGTTAGTTGAGGATATGCTTTTAAATATTTTAATATTTTATCTTCTTCTGATAATGAATATAAAAATCTTACTTCTGTTTCAATGTTTTCTTTTTTTATTTCTTTAGTTTCTTCTCCTGTTAATAGTTCATACACTGACGTATTTAATATATCTGCTAGAGTTACTAGAATTGTAAGGTCTGGCATATAATTTCCATTTTCCCAACGAGATATCGTTTTATCTGTAACAAATAGTTTTTCTGCTAAATCTTTTTGTTTTAATCCAAGTTCTTTTCTTTTTTTAGCAATGAATTCACCAATTTTATAATTATTCATAGGTTTCACCTACTTTCTTTGTTTGGTCATATTATACTAAATGTTATTTTTTATTTAAACCCCATAAATAGCGAATTTTGTTGTTATATACTGATATATCAAGTAATTTAGGCATTTTTGTTTGACTTTCTAGTTTTTTTATGTTAAAGTTATTAAGCAGAACGAAATGACCAAAGGAGGGAACAAAAATGGCAGTTAATGTAACAACAAGAAAAGGTAATGTTAAAAATACAAGATCTCATGCTTTAAACGCAACTAAAAAGAGACAAAATTTAAACTTACAAGTTTATAGACTTGAAGACGGAACTAAAGTTAGAATTTCAGCTAAAGAAAAAAGAACTTTATTAAAGAATGATAAAGCTGCATAATTGAGTGCAGTTTTTATTTTGCTTTTTTTCATAAAAAAAATAGTAGATTATCTACTATTTTTTATTTACAAATATAATTTTTTGCTGTATATTTTTGAACTATTGCAGTTTTGTTATCATTTAAGTTATCAGTAACTTTTGAAAATTGTGTTCCATTATGGATTGCAGTTAGTTGAGTTTTATTTAATTTAGTTAGGTCTACTGAAATTATTGTTCTCATTCCTGTTTCTGTATAAATTGTTGCTGCTGTATATCCATTTAGTGGTACTGCATCAACTTTTTTATAATGGTTATAATAATTATCTACAGCTGTAATTCCATTAGCATTTCCTGGTTGTGGATCAAATGTTAATGTCATTGTATATCTTTGTAGTTGGTCATTTTCATCAAAGATGAAATTGTATTCTGCTACTCCTGCTGTTCCATTTGAATTATGTGGGCTTGAAAATGTACACGTAGTTGAGTTTAATTTTACTTGTTGTAGTATATTATCAGTCTTAATAATCTCTGGTGCTTCTTCTACAGTTGATGGTAGTGCATCAATTGCTGTCATTATATTTGGATAAGAAAATCCCAAAGCAATTGCTAATACTCCAGCAAATGCGAATAATGCCGCAGGACGTTTACTTGTCTTTCTTTCAAACTTTGCGATTTCTTGTACATCTGTTAAGTTTAATACTTGAGTTTTTGCTAATTCTTCTTGTGAAACTTGAGCACTTTGTTGTGTTTGGTTTGTTTGATTCATAATTCCACCTCTATCCTATATCTATCTTATATATAACATTATAGCAAAGATTTAGAATTAATCAAAGAAAAAATAACTATTTCTAGTTATTTTTCATTCTTGCATCAAATTTCTTACGTTCTTCTGTATTTAAAATACGTTTTCTTATTCTAATAAAGTTAGGTGTAACCTCTACTAATTCGTCTGAATTAATGTAGTCTAATGCATATTCTAATGAAATAGGACGAGGTCTTTTTAATACTACTGTATGATCTGATCCTGCTGCACGTGTGTTAGTTAATTGTTTTCCTTTTACTACGTTTACTGCTAAATCATTATCTCTATTACATTCACCTACTACCATACCTTCATATACTTCTGTTCCCGGTTCAATAAACATAATTCCTCGGTCTTCTAAGTTTCCAATTGAATATGCTGTTGATTGTCCATTTTCCATTGAAACTAAAACACCTAGTTTTCTTTCACCAATTACACCACTTTCATATGGCATATATTCTTTAAATGTATGGTTCATAATTCCATAACCTTTTGTTAATGTCATAAAATCAGTTGAGAATCCAATTAATCCACGAGATGGTATTGTATAAAGTAATCTTACTTGATTTTCAAAGTTAGTCATACTTACCATTTTTCCACCACGTACACCTAATTGCTCAATTACTGTTCCTACTGAGTCTTCTGGAACTTCAATTTGTAATTCTTCATATGGTTCATATTTTTGTCCATCAATTTCTTTAATAATTACACTTGGTTTTGATACTTCAAGTTCAAATCCTTCACGACGCATGTTTTCAATTAAGATACTTAAGTGAAGTTCTCCACGTCCTGAAACTAAGAATGATTCATTTGTTGCTGGTTCTACTCTTAAACTTACGTCTTTTTGAGTTTCACGCATTAATCTTTCTTCAATTTTTCTTGCTGTAACGATTTTTCCATCTTTTCCAACAAATGGTGATGAGTTTGTTCCAAATGTCATTTGTAATGTTGGTTCATCAATATGAAGTTGAGGTAATGGAAGAATATCAGTTGTGTTACAGATTGTTTCTCCTACTGAAATATCAGCAAGCCCTGCTATAGCAACTAAATCTCCAGCTTCTGCTTCTTCAATTTCTATTCTTTTATATCCATAGTATCCAAATAATTTTTGAACTCTAAATTGTTTTGTAGTTCCATCTAATCTACAGCAAGTAACCATTTCTCCTGTTTTTAGTTTACCATTATGAATACGTCCAATTCCAATTCTTCCTACGAATTCATTATAGTCTAATAATGCTGGTTGGAATTGTAATGGTTCTTCAGAAGAACCTGTTGGTGCTGGTATTTCTTCTAATATTGTATCTAATACTTCTTGGAATCCTTCTGTTTGTGTAGATAAATCTTCACTATATGAGCATGTTCCATTTAACCCTGATGCATATAATACTTTAAAGTCTAATTGACTATCATCTGCACCTAATTCAATAAATAAATCTAATACTTCATCAACTACTTGACTACATCTAGCTGCTGGTTTATCTACCTTATTAATTACTACTATTGGTTTTACCCCTGCTTCAAATGCTTTTTTTAGAACGAATCTTGTTTGTGGCATAGCTCCTTCATAAGCATCAACAACTAATAAAACACCATCAACCATATTCATGATACGCTCAACTTCTCCACCAAAGTCTGCATGTCCTGGAGTATCTAAAATATTAATTCTTACTCCTTTATAATCAATAGCTGTTGTTTTTGCTAAGATTGTGATTCCTCTTTCTCTTTCTAAGTCATTTGAATCCATTGATACGTTTGATACATCTTCATTATCTCTAAACATTCCTGAATGTTTAATAATTCCGTCTACTAAAGTTGTTTTACCATGATCGACATGGGCAATAATTGCGATATTTCTTTTTTCCATATTTATACACCTCTTCTTACGACGTTCTTCATTATATCACAAAGTAAAAAAAAATACTAGATATTTCTAATATTTTTTAGTTTGACATAATATATTCAATATAGTCAGCTAAAGTTTTATACACAGGTAAATTGAATTTATCTAACATTGGATTATGTTTTTCCACAATTGCTGCATTAAACTTTTTTAACATTTCATAGTCATTAACATCATCACCTATTACATAAAAATCTTTTGGATTTAGGTTTGCTACCTCTGCTAGTCTTATAAGTGCTTGTTCTTTATCATTTTTAATATTATTAATATTGATATGTTTTCTACTAGCATAGGCATAGACGTTTAATTCTTCTGCAATTTGTTTTGATATTTTAATTGCTGCCTCTTTATCTGTTGCGTATAAAGATGCCACTTTTATACAATCACTAGTATTTGTTGTAATATTATATCCATCTTCTAAGTATGGTTCATAACCATTTACTTTTAATATATTAAATGCTTTTTCCACTATTTCTTTTTCTAAATTAATTTTTAATAAACAGTAGTCTGTGCTATCTAATATCATAGCACCATCTGCACACACTAAATATGTATATGGAACATTAAGTCTAGTTAAATCTGTTTTTATTTCCATATATGATCTGCCTGTAATAATACAAAAAATATTACCTTGAGCAATGAAGTTTCTTATACATTCAATATTCTTTGTAGTTTTCAGTATATCATCTTTAAAATATAATGTATTATCAAAATCACTACATAATATCTTCATATTATCACCTCTTTATTAGTATATAACACTTTAAAACAGTTGAAAAGATTGATATTTTAAGATTTTTTCAATTTTTTTCAAAAAAAGTGTTGACTTTTTTTCTCAGTCTGATATAATTTAACTTGTCTACTTGATTTAGTCGACTCAGTCAAACGGAAATGGCTGAGGGGCTAATTACAATGTGCGGATGTAGTTTAATGGTAGAACCTCAGCCTTCCAAGCTGACTACGTGGGTTCGATTCCCATCATCCGCTCCATTAGATATTAACTCAGAGAAATCTGAGTTTTTTTGTGTCTAAATAAAAAAAAGATAATAACTTAGTTTTGTTATTATCTTTTTTATTTTAATTTGTTTTTACTACATAAGGATTAGTGGCTGTACCATTACCACCAGTTATTACTACATCTGATTTAATGTTGATTACAGGTCTTACATCTCCGGAAGTTGTTTTAGACCAATCACCATATAAATAACCAGTAGATGCAACATACCAATGTCCAGATGTATATCTTTCATATGGTTCATAACTAGAGAAGTCTGAATAATCATTTGGGGTCATAGTCCAATACCAAGTTCCATTATTTAAGTAGAAATCTTCATTATCTGGTTTTTCTCCAGATGTTGGCCATCCAACCCCTCCTGCATAAGATACTTCATCTATTGTAATAAGTCCAATTGGATAAGTTAAAGATTTATTTCCAGTTACATTGTTTACTGTAAATAAGTCATTTTTTTGTGGACATGCAAACTGTGGTTTATAAGTGTACATTTTTTCCCATGCTTTATAATTTGTACTATTTGTTCCATAGCCTAATTTTGTATTACCTGGGCCAGCAGCAGTTATACTTCTGTCATTACAGAATCCAGCATCAGCAATATATTTTGAATAATTGTTTAAATTCTTTTCATACCATTTATCTAATACTTTCTTAATTGTACTATCATTTGTATTTTTATGTGTTTCTTCATATGTTGTTGATCCGGTTTTTCCGAACATGTATCCAACATGAGCATTATCATTACTTATTTCGTTAAATGCACTTTCTCCAATAGTTGCTTCTCCTCTTCCAATTGTTGGATAGTTTCCTTGATAGATTAATCTTGTACTTCCATCTTCATTGATTCTTACTATTTTCCAGTAAACATCTACTCTATCATATGTTGCTTTTTCATTTATTACTGTTCCACCAAACATACCACATACAACTTGATTTCCACCAAGTGCTTGAGCCATTTGTTCATCTCCGATTACATATCTGTAATCATCTCCATATGTATCTTTAATGAAATTTCCAACATCGCATATTGCTGTTGTTGATAAACATTTTTCTTCTGATGGATGAATATCAAGTGAAGGTACTCCATCTTCAATTCCATTTAGGTAAATAACTTCATTTCCTTTATAACTACATGTCTTTTCTGTTCCAAATTTAACATAGTTATTATCTACTGCACCTCTAAAGTAATATGTTGTTTTATTATCTTGTGTATTTTTATTTGTATAATATAATCCTTTACCATTTGTATCACTACTGATTTTACTGAAGTTGATTCCTTCATCACTCTTTGCTCCTACTTTAACAACATCTGTCAATTTAGTTGCATACATATGTGTTTTATCTGTTACTTTTGATAAGTCTAAATCTTTTTCGTTTATTTCTAATTTATCGCATCCATTAAACATATATGATGCATTTGTTACGTTTGCTGTATTAATTTCTTTTACATCTAAAGTTTTTAATTTTGAGTTCCCAAAAAATAACCCTGTCATATTTGTTGTATTATCAAATTCAACAAATTCTAATCCTTTGATTGTTTCTACATTTGGGAACGAGAACAATCCTGTTGCATTAGCTGGTGCATACATTACACCACGTGATACTATATATAAATCATAGGGAACTTTAGAATCTTTATTTTCTACTAAATATCCCATAATACGTTTACTATTATTTGTAGTTAAATCAAATTCTTCTTTAAATTTTTCTGGGGTTGATTTATTATCTGAAATAATAATATTTTTTACTTGTTCTGCATATTTCCATACATCAGATGAAGTTGTGTAATCTGCACTATAATCTTTTACTGTTGTTCCAGATTCTTGCATTAAGTTTTGTGATGTATATGTTACTTTACCTTTTAATTCATAATAATCAGAATCATTTGCAGATACTACTATAGTTCCGCATAATAAACAAATCATTAGTATTGCTGTATTTTTCTTTTTATCAACATTTTTAGACATCATTGAGAAAGCAATTAGCATAACTATTCCTAAGATGATATATACTATCCAATTAGTATTTGTTGCTGGATTAATTATCTTATCACCTAATAAGAATTTTAAACTAATTTCATCATTTACATTTCTTCCTGCATGAGTAATATCTAATGTTTTAGCAATTACTTCAACTTCTTTAGTTTTACCTGGTTCAAGCTTTGCATTAAGTGATTTTTCACTTAATGAGAAGTCTATAAACTCTTCAGATAAATCTTCTGTTACTACATTATTAACATACAGAATTTCATCTGTATTATTTTTTAATTTTACTTTATATGTTGCTTTTTGATTTAGATCATTAAAACTTAAATCTATAGAATCGGTTGCATTTAATACAACTTCTTCGTTATCTGTTTTACCTGTTATTTGTTCTAAAGAAACAAGTTCTTTAGAGAATACAGGTATTGCTATAACCGTTAATAAAACTATAAAAATATATTTTGTTATTTTCTTAAACATAACTACCACTTCCTACTATCTCTATTCTAGTATGATTGTATCACTTTCACTTACTTTTATCAACACATAAAAAAGACTATAAAATAGTCTTTTATTTTTTACTTGAACCTTTTTGATCATAAGTTACCGGTCTTACGATATGTTCATTTTCCTCTTTAAAGTTAGGTGTCATTCCTAATGTTAAAATCATTTCTCCTTCGTAACTAAACACTTTATTTGGTTCTATTGTAATTATATCTCCAGGTTGTACTTCTACTTCTTTGTCATCAACAATAAACTTACCTGTTCCATCTAACACATGATACACATGTGTACTTTCTGTATTATATGAATAATTATCGTGACCTTGAATTGAATTAATTAGGAAATCTCCGTGTTCTTCTGTATTATCAGATGGAATAATCAATTGAAAACTACCTCTATCAACTAAGAACATTCCTTCTCCAACATTTTCTGCTGTAATAGGCATTTTAACTTTACACATATTAATTAATCTTTCAAACTTTTCCATATTTTTCTCCTTCTATATTTCAATCACTTGACTTACACCAACTTCTTTAATCGGTGTTGATGCAGCTATTTTTATTTTTGCTTCTAATGACACGCAATGACATGGATATAAATCTTTAATATTATTTTCTTTTAAGTAAGCAATTGTTTTATCTAATTTTTCATTATTTTCGAGTAAATGAAATCCTCCAATTACTCCATAGATTCTATTATCATTACATACATTTTTAGCATATTCAATAATACTACAAATACCACTGTGTGAACATCCAGTAATTATAAATAATCCTTTATCTGATTTATATACAATTGCGGAATCTTCCATTACTTTATCTTCTATAATTTGATTATCTTTATGATAATTGCCAATAACTTTTCTTTCTTCAAAATCAAATATTGTAGGTACTTCTCCTAAAAATATTAAATTTTTACTTATTTCAGTAGGTTCTTTTATTAAATTTAAATTACATACATTTTGTAATTCTTCTTTTGTCATTGACGAACCAATATACATATTATCTTTTTCTTTATAATTAAAACAGTCGGGATGAGCAATCAATTCAACATCTTTTTTTTCTGTAAATAAATACTTAAGTCCTCCAGCATGATCATCATGGCCATGTGAAATAATTAGTTTGTTTATTTTTGATAAATCAATATTCATCTTTCTTGCATTTTCAATAAACACATTGGAATAACCTGTATCAAATAAAATTTTGTCATTGTTATTTTCAATGTAGTAACATACTCCGGGTTCACCAACATAACATTGATCAATTAAAGTGTTATTATCTACTAAAACAGTTAACTTCATATGACTCTCCTTATTTTACTAATTCATAAATATCTTCTGGTGAATAAAATTTATAATCATAGTCAGATATTTCATTTTTATTTTCCCATGCAGCAAAACCAAATTTTACATTTGCATTATTGGCTGCTTTTTGGTCACTTGGACTATCTCCAATATAAATTGTTTCTTCTTTATTTAAATTATATTTATCAATAATTATATTTATTGATTCTGGAGATGGTTTTGGTTCGTTTATTAAATCTGAGGTGATTACTACGTCAAACAAATTTATATATTTAATTAGTTCATCTAATTCTTCTAATTCTTCTTTGGTTCTTGAAGTTGCAATTCCTAAAAAATATCCCTGTTCTTTTAATTTTTGAATTAATTCTTTTATACCCAGAAAAAGTTTTGGCATCTTTTCTTTTAGTAATCTCCCCCAATGATAATTTATTTGTTTCATTGTGTCTGAATTTTTATCAATACCAAGTTTTCTAAAAAATTCATCTGTTGTTAGGACAGTTAACTTATTCATAATTTCATTATTATATTTTTCTTTTGTTACAATGCTTAGTGCTTCTTTTAATGTTTCTATTTCTGGTATATAGCTATCTACTAATGTTCTATCTACATCAAATATAAAATTTTTAATCATAGCTGTCTCCTTTTTATTTAAGTATATCATATTTAGTATTATCTTTTAATCTATTAATTTCTTCATCAATTCTAGACTTATCATATCTTTCATATAGTGGTTTTACTTCACTACTTATTTTTATTTCTTTGATTGATTTATAATTCCAATTATCAATATTTTCATTTAAGTATTTTTCTACTTGTTCTGATGAGTTTGGTAAATATGGTTTTAGAAGTGTATTTACATTTAAGATTATATTTACACAGTTTAATAATACTTTATTGCATTCTTCTATATTTTCTTTAGCAAGTTTCCAAGGTTCTTTTTCATCAAAATATTTATTTGCATAACTTATAAAATCAAATATTTTAATTAACCCTTCTTTTACATTTCCATTATCAATATCTTCTCCTACTGTTTCAAATAATCTTTTTAATTTATATTCTACTTCAGAATCAATTTCTGATTCAGTTAGTTTTCCATTGAATGATTTATTTATAAATACTAAAGTTCTATTTATAAAGTTACCCCATTTACCTAATAATTCTCCATTAATTGAATTTATAAAATCATTCCATGTAAAGTTAAAATCTCTTTTTGATGGATCATTATATAGAAAATAATATCTTACTGCATCAGTTGGATATCTTTCTAAAATATTTTTTACAGAGATATAGTTTCCTTTACTCTTTGATAGTTTTTCTCCTTCAATAGTTATGTATTCATCTGATACTATTTTATCTGGTAATTTATAATTATCTTTTGTTGCGAGTAAAAGTGACGGGAATATTACTGTATGAAATGGAATGTTGTCTTTTGCATGTACTAAGTATATTTTATTATCTTTATCATTTTTCCAATAATCTTCCCAATTTAAATTATGTTCTTCACAATATTTTTTTGATGCTGTTACATATCCCCAAACATTTTCAAACCAACCATAGATTTTTTTATCCTCATAACCTTTTACTGGAATATCTATTCCCCAATTTAGACTACGAGATGCACATCTATCAGGTATACCTTCCTTAATATAACGCTCAGTAAATTGGATGGCATTTTCTCGCCAAGATAGACTATTTTTTGAAACTAGGTCTTTTATATTATCTTGGAACCTTGAAAGGGAGAAATATAGATTTTTTGTTTCTTTGATACTTGTTTTATTTCCACATATTGCACACTTTGTTTCTTTTACATCTTTTATTTCTAAGAGACTTCCACATTTTTCACATTCATCTCCTTTAATGTCATTTCCACATTTTGGACATACTCCTACTATGTATCTGTCAGCTAAAAATAAATTACATTTATCACAGAATAGTTGTTGTTCTGTTTGTTCATATAAATATCCATAATCATAATATTTTTTAAATTGTTCTTTGACAAAGTTTTTATGATATTCATCATCAGTTCTGTTGTATAGATCAAAACTTACTCCTAAATTTTCCCAATCTCTTTTAAAGTTTTCATGACAAAGATCAACTATTTCTTTGGCACTTTTTTTCTCTTGTAATGCTTTAACGTCTATTGGAGTGCCATGGCAATCACTCCCTGATACTAAGATTACATTATTTCCTTTTAGTCTATGATATCTTGCGATAACATCTCCCGGTAAACTACTTGCTGCATGACCTACATGCAAATCTCCATTTGCAAAAGGCCAAGAAATTCCTATTAATATATTCTTCATTTTTATCCCTTCCTTTCTTATAAACAAAAAACCTCTTAGGAATATACCTAAGAGGTGAATATATATCACGCTACCACTCTTATTTAATAGTGCATTACTGTACTAAACTCGCTAACCTACTTATGTCTTATGCATAGTTATAGGCTTGTGCTGTAACAGGCACACCTGTAATGACTTACTTAGTTTCAGCCATTCACCCTTGAGGGCCATGTTCGAAAAATCATTACATCCTCTTTTTCACCTGACAGAGTTCTCTAAAATGCTTTTACTTTTCTACTTCTTCCTCGCACTGGTTTTGTGATGGTTCTAATTATATAATAGTTTGTTTATTTTGTCAATTTTGGACAATAGTTCCTATTTTTTTACCATCTACTACTTTCTTTAAATTACCTTTAGTATTTATATCAAAAACTATTATTGGAATATTATTATCCATACATAATGATGTGGCGGTTGTGTCCATTACATTTAATTTTTTATTTAGAACTTCCATGTAAGTTATTTCATCTATTTTTTCAGCATCTTCATATTTTTTAGGATCTCTTGTATAAATTCCATCTACGTTTGTTGCTTTTAGTAATGCATCTGCATTTATTTCAGCTGCTCGTAGGGCTGCAGCTGTATCTGTTGAAAAGAATGGTGATCCTGTTCCACAACCAAATA
This sequence comes from Bacilli bacterium, assembly GCA_017416535.1. Classification (GTDB taxonomy): domain Bacteria; phylum Bacillota_I; class Bacilli_A; order RF39; family UBA660; genus JAEDES01. The sequence goes on from JAFQCG010000005.1 coordinate 107,789, forward strand.
CTACTACTCTATTATTTGTCAGATGTTTTATTGCTCTATCTTTAATATAATATTCTGCCACTTGTCGCATTTCTACACCCGTTTGAACTCTTACAGGTTGATTTAGTTGTTTAAAGGCATCTCCTATAGCAAGTGCATTCATTGTAGTTCCAAGCATACCAATATAGTCAGATGTACATCTATCCATTTGCTGATTACTTCTTCCTCTCCAGAAATTTCCTCCGCCTACTACAATTGCAACTTCAATTCCTTTTTGTGCTACTTCAGTTATTTCTCTACATATATCTAATACTTTATCAAAATCTATTCCTGTTCCTTTTGTTCCAGCAAGAGACTCTCCACTTAGTTTTAATAATATTCTTTTATATTTCATATACCCTCCTATAAAAAAAGACTTATTACCCTAATAGATAATAAGTCTAGAAAACAAAAGAGATAGATTGAATTAACGTATTCGTTTTTTTCATACTATCTCCTCCTTGTATATAATCATACAATAATTTTTATATTTATTCAAATATAACTTTTAGAAAAACCTTTTTTCCTTTTTGAATAATTATAAAGTTTTCAGTTAAATTGTCTTTTGTTATTTTTTCATTAGCATTTAATTCTTTTTCACCATTGACACTTATACCATTTTGTTCTATTAATCTTCTGGCTTCCGATTTAGATGTTACTAGATTTGTTTCTACTAATAAGTCTACTATATTAATATCTAGTTTATCTTTTGATAAAGTTATACTTGGCATGTTATCAGAAATCCCTTTATTACTAAATAGTTCTTCCGATGTCTTTCTTGCTTTAATCGCTTCTTCTTCCCCATGAACTAGTTTTGTTACTTCAAATGCTAGAAGTTTTTTTGCTTCCCTAATATCTTTTTTACATAGTTCTTTTATTTCGGGTATTTCTAATCTTGTAAAGAATGATAAACTTCTTTCGACATCTTCATCAAAAGAGTTCATCCATGCTTGAAAAAATTCAAATGTAGATGTTTTGTCCCTTGATACCCATAATGTACCCGATGCAGTTTTTCCCATCTTCTCTCCATCTGCTTTTATTAGTAATGGACATACTAAACCAAATAACGGATCAATCTTTTTACCTTCACTAAAACCTATTTTTCTAGAAAGGTCTACTCCAGCAATAATATTTCCCCATTGGTCAGAACCACCTATTTGTAATTTACATCCAAACTCTTTATTTAAATGGACAAAGTCAAATGCTTGCATTAACATGTATCCCATTTCTAGGAATGTCAATCCACCTGAGGATAATCTTTTTTTGTAGCAATCTGCTTGTAGCATATTATTAACATTAAAGTGTACTCCAATATCTCTCATAAAATCTATATAGTTCTTGTCAGATATCCAGTCTGCATTATCTACGATAATTGCTGGGTTATCTCCATCTGTTTTTACAAAACGTTTTACTAATTCTTTAACTTCTTTTTTATTATGAGCAACCTCTTCTTTTGATAACATTTTTCTCATATCACTTTTACCAGTAGGATCTCCTATAAGCGCTGTTGCTCCACCTACTAATATAATACCTTTGTGTCCAAAATCTTGTAGCCATCTAAACATAGTTAAAGCAAAGAAATGCCCAATATGTAGACTATCTGCAGTTGGGTCTATTCCTAAGTAAAATGTAAATGGTTCTCCATTAATTAAATCAATAATTTCTTGTTCATGTGTTAAATCTTTTATGTATCCTCTTTCTTTAAGGATATCAAATAATTTCTTTTCCATTTTTATTTCCTCCTAAATAATTTGTATAGTTAATTAAATTACATTCATTAAAGTAATAGTAATAGTCACTATCCATACAAATCACCTCCTTTGAAAATAAAAAGAGCACTTCATCCAAAAGGACGAAATGCTCGTGGTACCACCTTTATTTGTAATAATAGTTTATTACCTTATTTTGATAACGGAATTATCCGATTAAAATCATCACTTGTAATTCATTATTTTATTTTTGTTTGTTTCCACCTAACCACAAACTCTCTAAAAAAAATTATAAAATAATTACTTCGAATGAATCGTCTTTTAATTAACTGGCTACATTATAACATATAATTATTATTTTGGCAAATTCTAGTATTTTATCTATTATATGTAGTTTGTTTTTTTATAATCTTTCCTGTTTTTCTGTACCATGTTCTTGGAGATACTTCTTCTCCTACTCTAGTTATAATTGATTCTAAATTTTCGTCTAAGATATTACCATAGTTATATAAAGTCCTTTGATGTTCTATTGAGGCATCACATTCAGTTACCATACCATCAACATTAATTGTTACTAAAGGTCCAACTTCCATTACATCTTGACTTTTTAAATATGTATAAATTATTGGCCATGGACGAATTGGAACTGTTATTTCTTTTGGAAGTTCTTCAGCCCTACCTTCTCTAAATAATTTTTTATCTATTTCTCTGTAATTTAAAAAATGGGGACTCTCTATGTACCTTTCTAGATTCTTTATATATTCATCTAATTTTCCTTTTTCCTTTATATCTTTTAAGTGAAACGGATCTTTTGAAATACCAAATAAAGCATTTACGTTGCTTTTTCTTTTAGGTATATATTCATCAATATAGTCTAATAATCTTAATAATTCGTCACTGTAATTTGTTCCGTTTATAGTCATAGTTAAATTATCAAGTCCAATATGATTATCCACAATAAATGTTAATGCTTTTTCTAATGTCGGAAGTGCTAGAGTTGGTTCTCCTCCGCAAATAGTTAAATTACCTATTGAGTCTATTTGATTTAGTTGTTCTATCACTTCTTCTTTCATATTTTTTGATGTAGCAACTCCACGCATACAATGCATGCACTTAAGATTACATTGTTCAGTAATAATTAATCCTAAGTTTTGTATATATAATTTACTCATATGAATCCCCCAATTTCGTCTATATTATAACATAAAAAAAGAGAATATGTTAATTCTCTTTTACCATGAGCCTCCGCCGCCTCCGCCGGAACCTCCTCCAGATGATCCTCCTCCAGAAGAACCACCGCCTCCACCACCTCCGCTGCTTGATGGTGATGAAGACATTGAAGATTTAGCAGATGTCATTGTTTGATCCATGAACTTACCAAAACTCTTTGGACTAAAGTGATCTGTTCCATCATACCAGTCTGGTTCTGTTAAACCAATTTCTTCAAATTGTTTAATCCATTTATCTGAGATACCTAATACATAAGTATAAGGAAGAATATCATAGAAGTAATTAGGATTTTGCATAACCATTGCTTCTAATCTTTCTTTTTCTGCAGTTTCTAGGAATGTTTTAAATCCTTTTAATTTTCCTAACATTTCATTACCATATGGAGTTCTTTTTGGCATATATGTATATGTAACTATCATACCAACTACGCAAGCAATTCCATATACTGTTGATAATAAATACATAGGTTCTTCAAATACTGCTTGTGTTATTGGTAAAGCTATCATAAACATACTAGAGTGGAATATTAAAAATCCCATTACAAATATCTTTGCAACAATTTGCATTTTTGCTGTTCCTAATGCGACATAAAATGGTATGTAGAATCCAATTATAAATACTGAAGCTATTATCATTTCTACTCCACCAAAGTCATATGTTGGAATTGATATTGTTGTAAATAATGAAATTATTAATAAAATTATTATAAATACTTTCTTGTTTAAAGATCCTTTTTCATATATCTCATGAAGATTACTTTTTTCATTTGTCTTATCAATAATTTTATTCATTGTACGATAAAAGCTATTATATAAATCACTTGATGTTACAGTTTCTTTATATTCTTCTAATTCTGGTTTACCTAATGCTTTTCTATAAGAATATCTTTTTTTCTTAAATAATCCTTCATAGAACAATTTTTCATTTTCATCTGTTCCATCATATTCTTTTAATTTAGTAATTTTAAATCCTTTATCACCAAATTTATTTTTTCTATTTGTTTCTTCTATTTTTAAGTAACCTTTGTTTGCTAAATAAATTAATAATGATACAACATCTTCACTTTCAGCTTTTCCTTTGAATAAAAATCCTGCGCGTAAACTATTTATTCCTTGTGGTGGGTAAAATTCAATGGTTTCTACTATATCATCATCATTTCCAAATTTTGCCCAAATAATTATTGTTATTAATAAACATACTAATGGTATTAAGAATAGTGCTATATATCCAGGTTCATTATTGAATCCTGCTCCGACGAAATAACCTTCTTCTAATTCTACTCTTACAGTTAGAGCTTCACCGGCATCTAATGCACCATTATATTTACCAGATATTTTATTGTCATTTACTTCATATAAAATATTATCATTTGCTAGAGATCCTTTTGTACCTGATGAGAATCCTAATTTAGCTGCATCGAATTCTTTAGGCATTTCAATAGTAAATGTAACATTACCTATAATTGTGTCCCATTCTGGACCAATTAGATTAAAATAAAACTCGTCATAGTCTTCCATTGGATCTTTACCAATATTATATGTGTATGAAATTGTATATTCTTGACTTCCTCTTAATGTCAAATCAGGTGAACCTATTTTTACTTCATATGTATCAGAACTTCTAGATGTTGTATATTCATGAGATACTTTTAAGTTACTAACTTTTGCTCTATTTTTTGTAGTAGTACCATCTAATCTTTCAACTTCATTTCTTACTGGTATTTTTCTGAAAATACCATGTTTACTAATATAAAAATATGCTACTATTTTTTCTTCAATATCAAATGTATTATTTTCATTAACCTTTATTTTTATATCATATGAATCAATTATATATTCTCTATATGAGTTTAATGGATCATCACTTGGTTTTTCATATGAAATAATTGGTGCAGGTCTTTGCTTTGTCGAAATTTTTATTTCATAATACAAAATGTCAGAAGCTTTATATTCTTCTGGTAGATAACTTGTATTTGACATTTGTAAGTATGTAGATGTTTCTTTTGGTTTTAGAGTTCTCGAAATCATATTTGATGATATCTCATTATTATTTAAATCATAGTATGTAACCCATATACTTACACTTTGTTGGTAATCTGTACGATTTGTTATAGTTCCAGATAAACCATATGCTAATGTGGAAGTGTTTTCGTAATTATTAAACTTTATATTTGTAATACTTACATCATCCATTATCACTTCTTGCAATTCATTTATATTGTGTTTTATTGTTGTTTTTTCTTCTGCATATGTAGTAAACGGAAAGATAAATAATCCTACTAATATCACTAGAAGAAATGTTAAATTTTTTTTCATATATAACCCCTTATAAATTAATTTCTACATCGTTTCTTTCTTCTGTTGTTGCTTCAAACATTTTTTCTTTTTTAAATCCAAAAATTAGGGCAACTATCATACTTGGGAAAGTTACAATTTTTACATTTATATTTCTAACTGTACCATTATAATATTTTCTGGCATTTGCAATTTCTTCTTCGACTTTTGTAATTTCTTCACTTAAATTAATGAAATTTTCACTAGCCTTTAGTTCTGGATAATCTTCTGCTATAGCAATAATTCTAGATAAGTCTTCTGATAGTTTATTGCTTGTGTTTGCCTTTTCTTCAAAAGATAAACTTTCATAACTTGTTTTTCTTATTTTAGTTAGTTCTTTTAAAAGATCTCCTTCATGTTTCATATATCCTTTTACGATATCAACTAAATTTGGAATTAGGTCCCATCTTTTCTTTAAATAAACATCCATTGTTGAAAAACCTTCTTCTACTCTAATTTTTAGTTTGGCTAGTTTATTATAAGTTATCATTACATAGATACCTAATAATACAACTACCACTGCGATTATTATATATGTCATAATATATACCTCCTATTATTTTGATTATATCATATATAATTATTTTTTTATAAAAAAACAGGAATTATTTTCCTGCTTTTTTTGGTGTTTCTTCTGGTGGTGGTAGAAGTATTCCGTCATCTTCTTGTGGAATATCATCTAGATAAGTATCATCTTGTATGGATGCTCCTATATGTTCTTCAAATTCTTCATCATCAAATAAATCTCCATAATGGATATTATTCTTTCTATTATTTTTTCTATAAATTTTACTATATAAGTTTCTAAAGTTTAATCCTGTTGTTATTAAATGTTGTTCTTCTTCAGATAAATTTTCATCAGACATATATTTTGATACTAGTCCATACATTTCACCTATTACATTTTCATCTATTGTGATAAATGGATCTGTTGTTGAAGAACTTCTTTTTGTAAAGTCACCTAGGATTGGATAAAATGTACCTACTTTTGTTACTCCTTGAAAGATATAATATTTAAACCATGTAGGATATGGATTTTCTTCACTTGATAAAAAGTCTAATAAATTATCTAGCGACTCCTTTTGTTTATTTTTTATACATCCTAGTACAAGAGCTTTGTCTTGTTCTGTTATTTCTTCTTTATCTGCTAATCCTAAGTCATGAAAAAATCCTTTACGATATTTAATATAACTTTCTGGTAGCTTTTTTATTAGATACTTGTCATAGTAAAAAGATCTTAAAAGTACTCTTTTGTTTTCGTCAGAAAGTGCTTCTTGTTGAGAATATTCTAATCTCTCTAGATATTCCATAATTCTTTGAGATGGATCACTTGTATCTGACTTAATTGTATCTTTCATATCTTTAAAAACTAAGTTTAAAAACTCTGCACCAGTATTTATATTTTTCATTTTATACCTCTTATCTTCTTTTATTTTTATTATTTTTCTGATTTTGTTAGTACTTTTAATATTTCTGTTTGCATTTCTTCTGTAATTGGATTACTTGCTGCTTTTTCGTGGCCTTTTCCACCAAATAGTTCTGCTACAGGACGAACATGAATTCCTTCTTTTACACTTCTATAAGCAACTACTCCTGGATCTAAAGCAATCATCATTGTGAAATCCATGTCAAAGTTATTTTCTCTAAAATATTCAGCTAATTCATTACGGTATTCATATGTAATAAAGACTATTCCTGCTTTCATCCCAAGAATTTCTTTATAATATATTTTGTCTGCATAATATTCACATTTATCTTTGATTTGTTGTTTACGATTATTTATTAGTGTTTGTTCCATTGAATTAAAATTAAATTCCTTAGTTTCAGGATTTTTTAATTTTTCAGTCATTAAAGCAATATATCCATCATAACCTAGTGCATCAAATAAAATTGATAATTCACGAGATTTTTCATTGTTATAGATATTTTTCCATTCCCATGTATCGTGTTGTCTTGTAAGTTCTACAAATTCTTTTATTGCTTCATTTGTATGGTCTAGCAGACCTTCTTGTAGTAAGTGATTGTAGAATAAACTTGTTCCACAACATAGGCCTTTATCATCTTTAATTTGTACAGTTACAAATGGGTGATCTGTATACTTTGGAGCAGCAAATGTTTTGTGATGATCAAACACTTGTATTTTTCCTTCTAAATTTTTATCTTCAGCGATCTTTGATAGCACAGGATCTTCTAAACATAAATCTGTTACATATACTCTGTCATAATCATATATACTTCCATCTTTATAATAACTTTCAACTGCTTCTGTTAAATCAAATGTTCCACACAAAACATAATTAACTTCATCAAAGGCAAGTTGAGCAAGAATGGCATTACCCATTCCATCAATATCATTTTTATGAGTGAATAATAACACTTTCATACGAACACCTCTTTCTAAATTTTATTATAACATAATTTTATTAAGATTTTATTTTTTCAAAATAATTGTTGTTTTAAATAAAAAAGTAGTTATATAAAACTACTTTTTCTTTAATGATAATTCTTTGAAATATTCACATTTTGTTTGTAGATATTTGTATGTTCCTGATGATAATATTTCACCATTTCTTAATACAAATATTTCATCTACATTTTTTATAGTATTTAATCTGTGAGCAATTATTATGAAAGTCTTGTTTGATAACTTTTCTGTTATTACTTTCATTACTTTTTCTTCAGTTATGTTGTCCATTGCTGATGTTGCTTCATCTAGTATTATTATTTTTGAATCATCAAAAAATAATCTAGCAAGAGCTATTCTTTGACGTTCTCCTCCAGAAATTAAAATTCCTTTTTCACCTAGTTCTGTTTGTAAACCATTTTTTAATTTTGAATAAAATTTTTCAAGTTCTACTAATTTTAAAACTTCTATTATTTTTTCATCAGCTATTTCTTTGTCAAAAACAATGTTTTCTTTTAGTGTTCCATCAAATATTGGAGAATCTTGTGATAAATATGATAGATGGTCATAATAAGAGTCAAGTTGTAATTTTAATAAATCTTTTCCATCTATTTCTACTATTCCATCTTGAGGTGATATTAATCCGGAAATTAATTTTATTATTGTTGATTTTCCAGAACCTGTTTCACCTACAAAAGCCACTTTTGAATTTTCTTTTATCTCAAGGTTTATATTCCTTAATACTGGTTTTTCTCCATATGAGAATGAGACATTTTTTAAAGTTACTTTTCCATTTAAATGTTTTATTAATTTTCCTTCGTACATGTTTTTTACATCTTTTAAATCTAGATATTCTAAATATCTTTTTAATGATACCTTGTTTAATTTGTAATCAATGTACTCTACATTGAATATTGCGATTGGTTCGTATGCTTTTCCAAGTAATGATATTAATACTACTATTTCACCTATAGTTAAACTTTCAAAGAAGAAAGCATAAATTAACATTACTATTTTTATTATTGTTACTAGTATTTCAAATGCTGTGAAGAAAATTTCATGAACTAATTTTATCTTTGTTCTTCCTTTAGTTATGTCTTTTATTTCTTCATCTATTTTTAGTAGTTCAACATCGTATTTCTTGTTTGTTCTGAATACTACAAGTTCCATGAATCCTCTTATTAGATGTTTGTTTAGTAGTTCTTGGTTTATTATTATTTTTTCTTTTAAATTGTATAATACTTTTAATACAATGTTTGTTAATACTATTACAAATATGTATCCAATTAAGACTGCTAATAATACTTTGATTTCTATTTTTCCGATGAATATTAAACTTATTAGAGCACCAGGTAAAAGTTCTCTTAAAAGTTTCAACCAGAAATAGTAAAGAGCATCTCTTGCTGCTGTTGCACCTTCTTCTACTTGTTGAGATAAGCGTCCTGTTCCTATTTTTGTGTATTCTTGATAATCAATTGCTTTTAGTTTTTTCATTGATTGTTTTTTGAATTCTAAATATAACTTATTAAAAAGTTTTCTGTCTGGATAATTGTCAACGTAACCTAAAATTGCAGTTATTAAGAGAATCATCCCATAAAATATTATCATTCCTAATGTTATGGATTTGTTACCAAATGAATCAATTATTACCTGAAAATAATTTGTTGCATATAGACCTAAGAATGTGAATAATATTCCAAGTATTACATAAATTATCATTAGTTTTAAATTGTTTTTTATTACTTCGTTGAATAATTTCATATACATCTTCCTTTTCTTTTATTTTTTGTTGGTTGTATCAAAAAAAGAACCTCCTTTCATGATTAGCAAAAACAACCATAATTTTGCTTACGGTTTTTTGCCATTCATGAGGAGATTCTTGATGCTCTTCATTATTCCTCCAAACTCAAGGTTTGTCTGGTAGTAAATCGCGAATGGTCGAATTAACTTACTACGGCTAGATTATAACATATTACTTACAAATTGTCAATTTCACTACATTTCTCCACTATATCTATATAGTTTTTTTACTACAGGAGAATAGTCCATCCTTGATAGATCTCTTCCTGTTTGTTCTGCCATTTGTTTTGACAAAATCATTGCTTGATATGTTAGATAAAAATCATCTAATATTGGATCTTCATATTTTGAATCTAAAGTAATTATAGCATTATAATATTGCGGTAATTCTTCTTGATATAGTTTATCAAGTTCAGTATTTCTATTTAGATGTATTAGTGAATTATCATGGTGATATGAAAGAGTTGTTCTTCCATGACATAAAGAGTACTTATCATGAATTACTGGAGATGCAAGACCTGCTTCTGCAAGTGTAGATTCTAAATATGTTGATGCAGTAGTTGTGTCATATCCAGTTAATATTTCATATACTTTATCCATATCAATTTTGTACTCTTTGGCAGTTTTTAGAATTTCTTTTATAACAGATATATCATTATCATTATAATATGCAAGCATTATGCTCATTGGCATTAAAGTTGCAGCTAATGATATAAAACTATCTTCATCTGGAATTGTTGCATTATAAGTAAGATTGTTTACACCTTCCTCAGTTGATTCATTTCTTGATAAAAGATAGCGATTTAAGTCATTATTAAATGATGTTTTTACGCCATAATTTTTTCCTCCATAACTACAAGCCAAGACATTACTATAACCATTTAATGATTTATATAACATATCTCTTGGTTCTTGATGTTCTGCAATTATACCATTTTTTGTACTTAGAACTTTAGCTGCATAATTACTAACTACACTGGAGCCACCTACTCCAGTAGTTATTGTTGGAGTTTTTATTCTTTCTAGATGATATTTTATCCTTTCTAAATCAGTTTTTTCTAAAGAGTCTAAAACTCTTTCTTCAAGTAATTTAAAATTATCATGCATATTTGGTTTCATAAAAAAACACTTCCTTTCAAGTACATAGTAGCACTTGAGTAGGAAGTATTTGGTCTACTTAAAATGTTTCATCTAATAATTCATATTTTATTATTCTTTTTAATTCAAAATGACGTATATCATTCTTCACTAAGCAGAACGCCGCGACATACCATCCATCTTGAAATAGGAACATTTCTGCGGGACAAATTATTCTTTCATTTTCACCTTTATTATAAGAATAATATAATATTTTTACTTTTCTTCTTTCTTTTATGGCACGTGTCAATAAATTATATTTACTTTGAGTTTCATCTTTTAAATTTAATTCACGGGCTTCTTGTTTACTACCGGCATAAACTCCTTGAATTTTATCTTTAAGAAGAATTAATTTTTCTTTTGTTTCTAAATCTTTTTCTTCTGCAATATATTTCTCTATAAGTTCATAATCTTTCTTTTTAAATTTTCTTACTGGCATTCTTATTGATTGATTTAATACATAACCACCATACGGTCCCATAATTGTATCAATATAAATACCAGCTTTTTCTAGTTCATCTTTATATACTCTAATCATACGTGGTGATACTTCTAATTTTTCCGATAATTCTTGAATACTATATTTTTTTCCTGTGCTTAAATATTGCATAAAAGTTATTACATTACTTATTTTAGACATATTATCACCTACTTTTATTATAGCACAAAAAAAGCAACCTTATTGGTTACTTTCATTTCTTGTATCTTTTAAAGTTAATTGTTTTTGAACTTTCTTTTTTGTCATAAATGTTTCTTTAAATATTTCATGTACAAATTGGAATGTTTGAACATATGAAGTTTCTTTATGTGAAGTAAGTGATTCAATTTTTCCTGCCTCATTAAATTTTACTAATGGATTATCAATAAACTCTGGTTCTTGTTCTTCATACCAAACAATTGACCATCCTTGCATTTCTCCTGCAATATTTAGAATAAAATGAGTTAAGTGTCTCATTGTATCAAAATGTTCTTCTTTAGGAATTAAATCTCCTAACATAATAACTAATTCATCTAGTGTTACTTGTGGATTATTGCTTAATTCAATTGCTTTCATTGTACTTTCTTCTGCAATTTTTCCAGCTACATAATTTTTTAAATTTCCTTCTACTAAGATTTTCTTTTCTTCTGTTGATTTGAAATCAAAATCTTTTTCATATAAATTTTTTCCAACTTTGTAATATATATCCATTAAATTTGCCATAATAGTCCACTCCTTTTTAGTGCTTTCATATTATAACATAATTTATTTGTTTTGTATAGTTTTTAAAAGTACTTTTGGTTTTTCTAATAATTCTGCTGTTGCTGGAAGTTCAAAGTCTAGTGATTTTGCTTGTAGCATACTATCTAATTCTATTAGTTCTGCTTGACTACATGATTCAACGTATGCTATTGCATCAAATACTTTTTTTATTCCATCGATGTTACTATAAACACTTGCTCCTACTGACGTTGAAGTGTATAAAACTGCTGTTGTAGTTGCTAAATCGTCATTTCTTCCATCTTCACTTACTGTCATTGTAGTTGTAAAAGGTGGAGCTACTAGCGCAGTCCCACTCATTGCTAATTTAAATAAAAATTCTATCATTGTTTATTCTCCTTTTATTTCATGCTTTTTTTTCCAAGATAAAAATTCTTGAAGTTCTTCTTTTGTTTCTATTTCTTGATGATAATAGTGTTTTGTAAATTCTCCACAAGATGAACCTACTTCTCTACCTGGAGGTGAATATGTTTTTACTCTTAAGTCTGGTATTTCTTTTGATAATGTTTCTATCCATAGTTTTTCTGATGAACTTCTTTTTAAATTATTAATTGGATTAAAACGAATAAATTTTAAACATATATGGTATTTTTTCTCTAAAGATATTAATTTATTTAGAAGATATTTACTATCATTTATATTTTTGATTAGTGTATAATGTATTTCTATTGGGTCATTCGTACTATGAAGTTTTTCATATTTCTTCATTATTCTTTTATTTTTAGTTATTGTATCTCTATAATCACATAGTAGTTGTAATGCTTCTTCAATACTTACTTTTGTATTTGGAATTAAATCATTTCTTTTTTTATCATCTGGAGTATGTAAAGAAAAATGTAGTTTTAATGGGATATTATGAAGGTTAACTATTTGAATTAATCTATCTACATTTCTATTAGGCATCATAGTAGAGATTGCATAACCAATATCTTTATATTTATATTTTTCTTTTATTTGTTTTTCTTTAAAATATACTTCTTTTATAAGATCTAAATTAAGTAATGGTTCTCCTACTCCCATAAAAGAAATTATTAATTTTTTCTTATCATTATTAAAATAACTTAGTGCATCTAATAGGACTACCATAAAGTCATCTGATGAAATTGGATTCATTTTTTTATTTAGTCCTTGATTTGTTAAATGACACATTTTGCAACCCATATTACAAAAATGATGAGTTGGTGCACATACTACATTTTTATCTTCTTTGTTAAATAATAGTGATATTTCTATTACTTTTTTTGTACTATTTTCGTATACACATTTTATCGTTTCATCTGTAAAATCTTTAAATACTCCTATTTTTTTAAACATATTATTTCCACCTCAAATTCAGTGTAAAATAAAAAGGATATTATGTCTAATATCCTTTATTCATAGTAGTTATGACTTTATTTCATATCTATGTTCATATATTCTTTTAAGAACTTGATTCCTGCTGTTGTAAGATAATTAAAATCATATATTAAGTCTATATCAATCTTTTGTAATTCTTCTTTTATAGGTACTTTGTATAATTCTTTATTATCAATTTCATATTTGACTAAGTCTTCTATTACATATCCTATTCCTAAGTTTCTTTTTACTGCTGCAATAATCATTTCAGTAGTATGGATATTTAAAACATTTTGTACTTCAGTATTTTTTTCTTTAAAAACTAAGTCTAATTTGTTTCTATTTTCAGTTTTAGGAATTGGTAGAATTAATTGTTCTTTTTCTAATTCTTTTACACTTGTAATATTTCTTTTTTCTTTAGAAATAAAGCAATAATTTACAGTATCTAATTTTATTAAAGTTTTATTTTTATCTAGATTTTTAAAAGGAGGAGTATCAATAATAAAGTCTACTTCGTGAGATTCTAATAAACTTAATAGTTTTGTAGTTGAACCAGTAATTATTGTTACTTCTATATTAGGATAGTCATTATGAAACTTTATAATGTGATCAAACAAATAAAATGAACCAATATTTGATGGCATACCAATTGATATTTTCCCTCTATCTAGATTGTTTGTTTCTAACATTCGTCTTTCTGCAGTTACTAAACTATTAAATGATTGCTCTACAAAGAAAAGTAGTTCTTCTCCTTTTTCTGTTAGGTCTACTCCATTTTTCTTTCTAACAAATAGTTGTGTTCCTAATTCGTCTTCAAGTTTTTTTATTGATTTACTTATCGCTGATTGAGACATATATGTTTGTTTAGCAGTTTCAGAAAAACTCTTATATTTTGAAAGTTCATAAAATGTTTTATATAAATTTAAATTAATATCTGTTTTAAACATAGGCGATCTCCTTTAGTGGATTTATTATATCATAGGAAAAAAAGATGTACAATGTACATCTTATTTATCTCTTTCAAATTTCTTTTCTACTAATTTTACTGGATATGATTTATCTCTAAGAATAGTCGAAATTGATTGATCGTTATGGATATTATAGATTATTTCTGCAACTACTTTTGAGCAATCACATACATGTAACCATTTTGCAGTTTTATATTCCTCTGGAATATAAGATAAATTTGTTGTATATAATCCATCAAATTTACCTTCTTTATAGTATTCTTCAAATTTTTCAATACCTTTTGTAAATAAGGCATAAGTTGTCATTAAATAAATATATTTTACTCCTCGTTTTTTTAATTCATCAATTACATCAAACATTGATCCACCACTTGAGATCATATCGTCACTTACAATTGCAGTATATCCATCCAAGTCTTCATTACCACAATAATCATGGGCAATTACAGGATACTTTCCATCAACTAAATTATTATAGTCTCGTTGTTTAATAAAACTTCCTGCTTCTCTATGTATATATTTAGAGTTAAATGAATTTAAGTAAACATTTCTTCTTCCAGTAGCACCATTGTCTGGAGCAACAAATACTATTTTTTTTAGTCTGTTCATACTCATGTCATTAATAAAACTTTCAAGTATTGTATTTGTTGGGAAGAAATTATCAAATTCCATATGTTGAATAGCATGTTCTACACCTTGATCATGAGCATCAAAAGTAATAAAACTCTTTATTCTACTTGTCATATCTATTTCATGAAGCATTCTTCCACACATAAGATTTTCTCTTGTATTTCTACGATGTTGTCTTCCGGCATATAATAGTGGCATTATAATATTAATATTTTTAGCATGACAATTACAGGCACCAATACCGTCTTTTAATTCCATAAATAAGTCATTTGGACTAGTATGATTTATAAAGCCATGCATTTTATATTCTAATGAATAGTTCCCTACATCAGTTAACATAAACATATCTTTTCCTCTAACTGTTTCTTCTATTTCAACTTTAAAATGTCCATCTTCAAAGAAGTTTTCTTTTATTGGAACAATAAATGTGTATTTATCTTTATCAAGTTTGTACATATCAAGTAAGTGTTCATCAATTTTCTTTCCTAATTCGTCGGCACTTTTAAATACCATTAATCTTAAATCATTTTTTTCTACTTGTTTTTTCATTTTAACTCCCTACTTTCATAATTTTTTCAGCAAAAAAAGACATTTCAATTTAGAAATCTCTTTTTGTACTCTTCCTTAATTAGATGCTTTCCACCCTTACCTCTTCTATCACCTTGTTCTTCTTCAAATTGACATAAAATATCATTGATATGTTGTAGATTTTCTGGATCTAGATATCCCTTAATATTCATATCAATCATTTCCGATGTAATATAACAAAATTTGTCGTAATCAATGGACTCGATTAAGTGTAAGTATGGATGAGATGTTTCTCCATTTAAAATGGCACCGTTCCATCTCGCATAAGGCCCACCTTCACGGTTAGGTATTATTAAGTGATGAAACGTTGCCATGTCGTTTTTATTTAAATGAAATCCCATAAAGTCATAACCTAGCTCCTTGATCTTAAATTCATCTATCATAAGCTTAGTTACTTGCTTCATGTGACCACCTCATATTTTGATTATAACACTAATTATAATTTTATGTTTAGTAAAATTTTAATTAGACATTTTTTTACAAAAAAAGAAGATTTATAATCTTCTTATTCGAAATCAACTACGTTGATCCATTTACTTAAAAATTCTTGTTCTTCTTCGATGTTTTTTGTCATTTGTGTTGCTGCTACTATTGGTATCCATCGTTGAATATTACTTTTTTCAATACCACTTTTTTCTGAGAAAAGATTTAAATATTTTTCAGCAACTTCTTCTTTATTATCTATTGAGAATAAAAGATAAGTTCTTGCAGCATCTGCTGATGCATTACCTTGAGTAACATGAGCCCAGTCAATTACATAAACTGTTCCATCTTCTTTAACAATTACATTACTAGGATGATAATCTCCATGACATAATTTATTATGATTTTTCATTCCTTGTAGTCTTTGTAGTAATTCATACTTTGTATTTTCATCAATATTAGTTGCATTTTCTAATTTTCTTGTGAATTTTTCTTTAATTCTATTTAATAATGGAACTTCATTTGATAGAATTGCTAATTGTACATCTACAAATAAATTTAGATATTTGTCAAAATTTTCAGGTTCTTCTTTAATTAATGTTGAAATAGTTTTTCCTTCTATTTTTTCTGATATAATTGCCCAACGATTTTCTAATTTTCCTACTTCAATTAGTCTTGGTACATTTAAATTTGAAAATTCTTCTACTCTTGATTGATTAAGAGCTTCATTTAAAATATCTGATTGTGAATATCCTTCTACGTATAATTTAACTACTGTATCATTATCTGCATATATTTCTTTATTTTTTCTTTTAGCAATTAGTTCCATATTATTTACCTCCATAGTAAGCATTTAAATACATTTGTTTAATTTCTTCTAATAGTGGTAATCTTGGATTTGCTCCTGTACATTGATCGTCAAATGCTTGTTCTGTCATTTCATCTAATGTAGCTAGGAATTTTTCTTCATCTATGTCGTAATCTTTAATTGTCTTTTTAATTCCGATTTTTTCTTTTAGTTCGTTAATTGCTTTAATTAAGTTTTCTAATTTTTCTTCATCTGTATTTCCACCTAAATTTAATGCTTCTGCAACTTCTGCATAACGTCTTAATGTATGTGGATGATCGTATTGTGGGAATGTACCCATTTTTGTTGGAACTTCTTCAGCATTAAATCTTAATACTTCTTCGATCATCAAAGCATTTGCAATTCCATGTGGTATATGATGGAATGCTCCTAATTTATGAGCCATTGAGTGACATACTCCTAAGAAAGCATTTGCGAAAGCCATACCTGCCATTGTTGCAGCATTAGCCATTTTTTCTCTTGCTTCTGGATCATTTGGACCATTATCATATGCTCTTGGTAAATATTCAAAAATTGTTTTTAAAGATTGAATTGCAAGTCCATCTGTATAGTCAGTTGCCATCATTGATGCATATGCCTCTAGAGCATGTGTTACAGCATCGATTCCTGATGCAGATGTTAATCCTTTTGGTGCATTCATCATTGTGTTAGCATCAACAATTGCCATATTTGGCATTAGTTCATAATCTGCAAGCGGATATTTAGTTCCAGTTTTTTCATCAGTAATTACTGCGAATGGTGTAACTTCTGAACCAGTACCAGCAGATGTTGGTACAGCAATGAAGTATGCTTTTTCTCCCATTTTAGGGAATGTGTATACTCTTTTTCTAATATCCATAAATCTCATTGCCATATCCATGAAATCAACTTCTGGATGTTCATACATTACCCACATAATTTTAGCAGCATCCATTGCAGAACCACCACCAATTGCAATAATACAATCTGGGTTAAACATATTCATTGCTTTTGTTCCTTCAATAGCACAAGCTAGAGTTGGATCTGGTTCTACATTTGAGAATGTTGTATAAGCAATTCCCATTTCTTCTAATTTATCTGTAATTGGTTTTGTATAACCATTTTCAAAAAGGAATGTATCTGTAACGATAAATACTTTCTTTTTATTAAGTACTGTTTTTAATTCTTCTAGTGCAACTTGTAGACAACCTCTTTTTATATATACCTTTTCAGGTGCTCTAAACCATAACATATTTTCTCTCCTCTCGGCTACTGTTTTTATATTTAATAATTGTTTTATTCCAACGTTTTCTGAAACTGAGTTTCCACCCCATGAACCACATCCTAGTGTTAATGAAGGAGTTAACTTAAAGTTATATAAATCACCAATTCCACCTTGAGATGCTGGTGTATTTATTAAAACTCTACATGTTTTCATACTATTATAAAACTTAGCTTGTTTTTCATTTTCTGTTAATGTATTTATATATAATGATGAAGTATGACCAAGTCCGCCATCATCAATTAACTTAGATGCTTTTCCTACTGCATCATCAAAGTCTTTTGCTTTATACATTGCAAGAACTGGAGATAATTTTTCATGCGCAAACTCTTCTGATAAATCGACAGATTCTACTTCACCAATTAAGATTTTTGTAGTTTCTGGAACACTTATTCCAGCAAGAGTTGCAATTGTATGTGCTTTTTGTCCTACTATTTTTGCATTTAATGCTCCATTAATAATAATTGTTTTTCTTACTTTTTCAGTTTCTTCTTCATTTAAGAAGTAACATCCTCTTTTTTCAAATTCATTTTTTACTTGATTATAAATACTATCTAAAACTATTACTGATTGTTCTGATGCACAAATCATTCCATTATCAAATGTCTTTGAATGAATTATTGAGTTTACCGCAAGAACAATATTTGCAGATTCGTCAATTATTGCTGGAGTGTTTCCTGCTCCTACTCCTAAGGCCGGTTTTCCACTTGAATATGCTGATTTAACCATACCTGGACCACCAGTAGCTAAAATTGTATCTACTTCGTGCATTAATTGATTAGTTAAATCTAATGATGGTACATCAATCCATGAAATAATATCTTCTGGTGCACCTGCAGCAACAGCAGCTTCTAATACTATTTTAGATGCAGTTATTGTTGCATTTTTAGCACGAGGATGTGGACTGATAATAATACCATTTCTTGTCTTTAATGCTAGTAATGTTTTAAATATTGCTGTTGAAGTTGGGTTTGTTGTTGGAATTACTGCTCCAATTAGACCAATTGGTTCTAATACTTTTTTAATTCCATATGCAGAATCTTCTTCTACTACACCACATGTTTTTTCATCGCGATACTTATTATAAATATATTCTGATGCATAGTGATTTTTAATAATTTTATCTTCTATTACTCCCATACCTGTTTCTTCAACAGCCATTTTAGCAAGAGGTATTCTTGCTTTATTTGCTGCTATTGCAGCTGCTTGGAATATTTTATCTACTTGTTCTTGTGAATACTTAGAAAACTTTTCTTGAGCAGCACGTACTCTCTTAATTGCACTTTCTAAAGATTCAATACTATCTACTGTAATATATTCTTTCATCTTAATCCTCCAATAGTATTCCTATTATACATATTAGATTATACTATATTTTTATATTTTTTACTACTAATCGACATATTTTTACATAAGAAAAAAGATATCATTTTGATATCTTTTTATTCAACTATATATGGATTGGTTTTTGTTCCATTTCCTTGAACATAACCAATATCACTTTTTAGTGAAACTGATGGTCGCACACCACGTGAATAAGAAACATTTCCACTATTCAAATAACCATTTGAATACAACGAGAACTCTCCTGCATAATTGTAATTGAAATAATATGGCGACAAAGACCACTGATATTCTCCCGTATGCAGATAAGAAGTGGTACTATAACCATTGTTTCCACTTCCTGCAAGTGTATATTCATCTGCAGTTAATAAACCAACTGGATATGTTAGTTTTCCATTTCCATTTGATGTACTTACTGTAAAACTATCCCTTGTATTTGAACAAGCTACAGATGGTTTAAATGTTTTCATATTTCTATTATATGCACTAAAATATGAAATAATTGTTCCATCTGAATCTTTATCTCTTAACGAACCCGCAAATAGTGTTCTATCATTACACCACACTATATCTTCTAAATATTTAGTATATGATGTCATATTAGCCACATACCAATTATCTATAGTTGTTTTTATTTTTGAATTTGTTTTATTGGTAAACATTTCTGCTTTTGCATTTTCAATATTCTTACCATTTTTTAAAGTTAAAAAATATGGCATATCGTCTTCATTCTCAAAAGAACTTATATAATAAACATTTTGACACGAACCAATATTGTTAAAACATGTGTAATGATATTTTGATGCGAGTGTTTTTTTGTCTGTAGACCATTTTGAACTATATATTGTATCTTTTAATATATATTTTGTTCCATCCCAAGTAATATCATTACCATATAAATACTCTTGATTTTGACTAGTCAAATCAATTTTTGAAATAGTATATTCTGTACCATACATATATCCAACAAATGCTGGTGATGTTGCTGAATAGTTAAATGTACTTGTTCCTATTTGACTTGCACTTCCTGTATTATTGCAAGTTCCATTATTTGGTACACCATTATAAATTAATTTAACTCCCCCTGTTTCCGTAGTTCTAACAATTTTCCAACAATAATTCGCAAATATTACATTGTTATTTTCTACAGCACCACGACAATAATATATTGGGTTATTATAATTTTTTGTACCTTCCATTATATAATTTCCAGCAACTGGCGCTTTAGAAAAATCTGTATTTTTATCACTTTTTGCATTTTGTTCAACTACACCGCTTAGGGAAATGCCAAACATTTTATCTTTTACTTCTATGTGCTCTAAATCTAATTTTGTTTTATCAATATTTAAACTTAAACAATTATAAAACATATATGACGCATTTGTTACATTAGTAGTATTAATTTTTGATATATTTACATCTTTTAATTTTTTATTTCCTAGAAACATTCCTGTCATGTTAGTCGTATTATCAAATATTACATTCTCTAACCCACGTATTGTTTCTACATTCGGAAATGAGAATAATCCAGTAGCATCTTCTGGCGCATAAATAACTCCCTTTGACATTATATATATATCAAATGGAACTTTGCTATCCCCATTTTCTACTGCATAGGCCATTACCCTTTGTTTTCCATTGATGGTAAAGTCTTGGACAAGTACAGGTTCTTTAATTTCAGTTACTTCACTGGAAATAATTATATTTTTTATATATTTAAATTCATTAGGCCAAGTTGCTGTCCCCGAATCTATTATGGTTGGAGAATTGGTTAATAAGTTTTGTGAAGTATATTTCACCTTACCGTTTAATTCAATATAGTCAGAATCGCTTGCTGAAACTATGATAGTTCCATATAGTAATGTTACGATAACAAAGATGGAGAATTTATTTTTGTTTCCAAGTTTTTTAAACATCGTTGAAAATGTTATTATTAATGTTATTATTAGGATTAAATATACTATCCAGTTACTACTTGTTTCTGGATTTTTTATTTTTTCACTTAATAAAATTTTTAATGTTATTTCATCATTAACATTTCTTCCTGCTTGAGTTATTTCTAATGTTTTTACATCAATTTCTACACTTTTAGTTTTTCCTGCGGCTATCTTTGAATTATATGAATCTTCATTCAAAGAAAATTCAATAAATTCTTCTGAGATTCCTTCTACTTGTAAATCATTAACATATAAAGTCTTATCCGTATTGTTCTCTAATTTAATAGTATAAGTTGCTGACTGATTTAAATCGTTGAAACTAATATTAATTTCTTCTTTTTCAATTATTACATTTTTATTATCAGTTTCTCCTGTTATATCTTTTATAATTATAGAATCTTTAGCAAATACTGGAATTACAAAAAACACTATTAATATCATTAAAAATAGTTTACTAAAATTCTTCATAAGTACCATCACATCCTATTATTCCTATTCTAGTAAAATTTTACCCCCCCCCCCACCTCATTTTGTCAAGTTTTCCACAAAAAAAAAGACACCTTTTTTGGTATCTTTTGATTATAAAATTATACTTAGTACTGTTAGTAGTATAAGTACTATTAGTGCTATATAACTACCTTTACTTATTGTTACTTTTTTTATGTCTTTTCTAGAAAGAGATTTACTTGACTCTATATAGTCTAATCCAAATGGTCTATAATTTATTTTTTTATCTGTATAAATTGCAAATCTTATTGGGTTATCAAATTCTGAGAATTCAATATCCTTTGGAAGAGATATGATATAAATAAACATCATTATATCTCCTGTTGCGCCTACTATATTCATTATTGCTAAAAACAATAGAAATGGTAGATTAAAGATAATTGCAATTATATATGGAATTATACCTATATAGAATAATGGAAACATTAATGCATTTAGAATATTCTTACGAGTTATATTTTGCTTACATAAGCAATATAGAACTCCTTTTTCTAAATATGCTCCATAGACAATTTTTTTAAATTCTCCTCCATATAACTTATATGCAAGACTATGTAGTAATTCATGTACTAACATCATTACTACATTTGCTAGTATTAATAACATTAGATTTACTTTATAAAATTCTAATGCTAAATCACCTTTATAAAGAAATGATGTTAATACTACTAACAATATAAATAAAACAATACATATTATATTTAGTTTTCCTACGTTTATTTCAAATATATGATATTTTTTATTACTTTTTTCCATCTTATGAGAAATATGCTTCGTAATATCTTATAGACTTTTCAGTAAGTCCAATACTTAATTCAGTAACTTTATTTGCATCATATAAAAATTCTAGGAAACGTTCTTTACCCATTGTTTCAATTAAATAACTTACCATAATATATGCATAATCATAACTATCATATTCATGGAATCCAAATTCTTCTTCTAATTCGCGCATCTCTGGAATAGGTTGTTTATTAATATAGTTTTGTAGTAACCATTTAATTCCACGTGAATATGTACCATCTAAATATTTAGCAATTCCTTCACTTAACCATTCTGGTTGTTTTCCATAAATTTTGTATTCTACTGCGTGAATTAATTCATGGAATATTACTAAATCATATTCATCTTTAGTCCACTCATTACCTTCAGTTTCATCTACTGGTTCATAAAAATTTAATGATTGATCTTCATCTTTGAAACATGCACACATGTATTCTGGATCATCTTTAAATCCACGAGATTTTAATCCATTCTTTAATGCATCAATTGTGTCATAAATATAAATAGTAAAATTAAATTTACCATCATCTTCTGCACTGAAGAAATCTAATATTTTTTTCTTTTCTTCTTGAATAACTTTTTCTACACGTTCTTTATACTTTGGAGAACGATTTGCACAAATATATTTATTTTCTGTCATATATATTCACTCCCTATTCTATTCAACTTCATTCTATCACATTATTTTTTCTTAGAAAAGATTATTTCTTTCATCATTTAACTTTTTTAGACGTTTCTTTACAAGTAAAACTAATTCCATAGAGGCATTAATCTTATTTAATACTAATAATGAATCTTGTAATTTTGTTATTTCTGATAACTCTTCATCATATTTTTTCGCTTCTTCTTTATAATTAAAATTTTCTATGGGATTTATTTCTATGAAAGTTTCTATATAGTTTTCAATATCCTTTAGAACATACTCTTTTAATGGATAGTCATCCATATAGGTTATTCCATAATATCCTCCAACTAAGTATTTAAATTGATCTTTTAAATCCATCTTATTCCTTATATAAAATATACTTATGATTTGTATGTTCTATAAATTTTTCTATATCTTTAAATTCAATAGACATAGTTTTTGTATTAGTATTTGGATGTACTAATATCTTTTTATCTACTATGTCATTATCAATTATTAATAATACTTTGTTTTCTTTATCATTAATTATACTTAGTGGAGTTACACTTCCTGGTTCTAAACCTAATATTTCTTGTAGGGCTTCTTCTGATGCAAAAGTTAGCTTTGAAACATTTAGTAATTTTGCTAGTTCTTTTAAATTGGCTTTTTTATTTTCTTCTAATACTAATAAGAAATAATTTTCTTTTTTGTCTGTAAGGAATAGGTTTTTACATCCTAAACCTTCTATCATATCTTCTAATTGTTTTGCTTCTTCTACAGTATAAACTGCTTGATGTTCTAAAACATCATATTTTATTTTTAATTCATCTAATATTTTAAATATATCCATTATTCATCCTTCTTTACTTCGTTATTTATGTCATATTCATCAAAGACATTTCCAACGATATGTTCAAGAATATCTTCTACAGTAACAATACCTATGAATTCATTATTTTCTTTTACTATTGCCATTGCTTCATAGTTACCATTTAATAATAAGAATGCATCATCGATAATTGTTTTTGCGTCTAATTTTTCTACCTTTCTTAAGTATCTATATACACTATATTCTTTTTCTCTATCTGAATCTAGAATCATGTCTTTGATATTTACTATTCCTAGTACTTTTTCTCCCTTCATGACAGGAAATCTTGTAAATTTGGAACGTCGGACTTTATTTGCTACTACTTCTTTTGAGTCTTCAACATCTATATATACAACTTTATCTCTTTTAGTCATAACATCTTTAATAGTAACATCATTAAATTCAAATACTTTTAAAAGCATTTTCTTTTCTAATTCTTCTAAATTAGAGTCTACTATTGTATCTTTTAGTTCATCTTCCACTTCTTCTTTTTGAGGTTTGATTTTTAATAATTTTTCCATTAAGTTTGTAGAAGCTTTTAATATAATAATAAATGGTTTAAAGAAACTAATTACAAAACAGATTACATTTACCATGGCATATGAAATTTTATCTGGATTTGCTAAACCTATCTTTTTAGGAACTAATTCCCCAAATACTAATGTAAAATATGAAAGAATTATTGTTATTACAACTATTAAAATGTTTGTAACTGTTGTTTGTGATAAAAACGAAATATTAACATATTCTGCTATTTCACTAGCAAAACTATCTGCTGCAAAGGCACTTGCTAAAAATCCTGATAATGTAATAGCAACTTGAATTGCTGATAAGAATGTTGATGAGTCATTTAATAGATTAACAATCTTATTTGCTTTTTTATTTCCTTTTTTTACTTCTTTATTTAATTTATATTTATTTAATGATAAAAATGCTATTTCTGTTGCAGAGAAAATTCCATTTATTAAAATTAAAACAACTAATATTAATACTTTAATTAACATATTATCTACTCCTTTTATAATTAATAATAATTACTAATATTATAGCAAATTTTTATATAAAAAAATAGAAGATTCAATAATCTTCTAATTATTATTTGTATTATATTCTTTTAATATTCCTCGATATACTTCTGATAATCCATTTACTTTTTCAAAATCTTCTGGTTTTACCATATCAGGAAGTTCTACTACTTCAGATTGTTCTAATAGGTATTTTACAAATTCTGCACAATAGAAACATTTTTCTCTTTTTATTTTTACTCCTAATGATATTGCTAATAAACCTATTAGATTAAATTTATATGCATTCTTTTTAGATTGAACAGATTGAATAATTTCTTCAATTTTATCATACTTTTCTTCAGGTATTTCTAAAGAGTATATTTTTGTTTTTGTTTTTTTAAATCTTTTAAATGTTCCTCTATCAAGACCTTCATGTACAAATCCACCTAAGAATGGATTATAGGGATAAAGTCTTCCAAAACTATACATTTTTGTTAAGTCTTCATCTAAAGATATTGATACATGTGAATATTCTTTTCTTGTATATACTTTTACAATTTTTGAAAGAATAGTACCTGTATATGTTAGTATTATATAAATTTTTTTCACTTATATCGCCTACTTTATTTCATTTCTAAAATTATTGGAACTATAACCATTGCAAGTATAGCAATTGCAAATCCAATTAAAACTAATTCTGCATATTTACTTTTATAAAAACCAATTCCTTTAGCACTTATCTTATCTACTTTAGAATCTTTTAGGTAGTATCCTTCTATTTCATCACCAATATCATATTCTTTATTTGTTGGTAATTCTAGTTCTTGTAATTGTCCATTTGCATAATACTCAAATATTGTTAGTAATTCTTTTGTCACTTTTCCATTTTCATGGTGTATTTCATCAACTAAAACATCTTTTACTTTTAGTTTTATTTTTTCTCCTTTATTTTTAAATTCATTATCTTTTTTTCTTAAATAAAGAGCTAGCCATATTAATAAAAAAGCTACAAGTATAAATGGTGATACTAAAACTATTTTAGTTATTAGAACTATTATATCCATATAATCACTACCTTTAATTTTATTATACAACAAATTAGTTTCTCTTGTATATGGAAAAATTTTGGTTATTTTCTATAATTAGTTAAGGTGATAATATGAAGATAATTATTGTAGGTATTAGTAAACTTGGAGAATACCTTGCTAAAAACTTAGTAAGAGATGGAAATGAAGTTACAATTATTGTTTTATCTAGTGGAATGCTACTAGGAAGATTAGAAATACTACCAATGATGGTATTATTTAGTGATTTAAAGAAATAGGACTTTTAATAGTCCTTTTATTTTTGTTATAATTTTATTAGAGGTGATAAGATGAATTTAAATATACCTAAAAGACCTATAATAATAAAGAATGAGGATTTTCAAACTATTATTGTTAGAGTAATGTTTCCTTTTTATGATGAAGAAGAATATTTAACAAAGATGACTATTCTACCTAATTTATTAATGTATATGAATAACAAGTATCAAACTGAGGATGAATTTCAAAAGAATAGAAAAAAGAATTATATATTAAGTACTACTTGTAATAAAATGACAGTTGGTACAAATATGTGTCTATGCTTTAGTTTAGTAATTCCAGATACTGATGCTTTAGGATTTGATCATTTAGAAGAACAATTTAGTTTCTTTAGTGAAATGATTTATAATCCTAAAATTATTGATGGTGGATTTGATAAAAATGAAGTTGAACGTGAAAAGAAAAACTTAGATATGAGTATTGAAAATGCTATGAAAAATTTAAGACCATATCAAACTGTTAAAGGACTAGAATTAATTGATGATGAAGGAATTCTTTCTGCATCAATTGAAAATCATAGAGAACAATTAGAAGATGTTAATCCACAAAGTATGTATGAATTATATAATGAAATAATTAATGCTTATCATCCAGCTGTTTTTGTATTTGGTAATGTTGATGATAATAAAATTAATGGTTTAATTGATAAATATATTTATAAAAAATTATCTGATAAGTATGTTATTGAAAAAAGATATAATCATTTCTTAAAACCATTAGAAAGAGATGTTAATTTTGTTACTGAGAAGAAAGATTTTAAAGATTCATCTATTTCATTTTATTATAAGATTAAAGACTATGTAGAGGATGACTTTAAGAAATTAAGTTTAGTCAGAGGTCTACTTAGTTCATTATCGTCCCGTATGCTTAATAAAAAATTAAGAGATGAAAATGATTTAGTTTACTCTTCAAAAGCAGTAGCTTATTTACGATTTGGTGTTTTCGAAATAACTGCTTATATTAATAAAGATAATAAAGATATCGTTATTGAAAAGATAAAAGAAGTTATGGAGGATATTAAAAATCCTGATAATATTAGAGAATATCTTGATAATATTAAAGATCGTAGAAGAATTGCTTTAATTAAAAGTTTAGATGATAAGTTTACATTATTAAATGATGCTGTTTTGGAAACTTTAGAAGTAGATAAAAATATGTATGATGACTATGAGGATGTATTAAAGATTACAGCTGAAGATGTATCTAAATTTTCTGAAAGATTAGTTCTTGATACAATCTATTTTATTGAGGAGGATGAACATGAGTAATATTGAAACTATTAAATTAGATAATGGATTAACTATTTATTTATACTCAGATAAAAGAAGACATTCTACTCTATTTCAACATATAACATTATTTGGTGGAAAAACTAAAGATTTTATTTTTGAAGGTAAAGAGTATCATATTCAAGATGGTGTTGCACATATACTAGAACATTATGTTGTAGAGGAAAATTCTAGAGGTAACTTTTTAAAATTACTTGGTGAAAAACAAATGGCAACTAATGCTTCTACTTATTATGGAATGACAAGATATTATTTTGAAGCTGTTGAGAATGTTGAATATGGAATTGAAACTATGATTCGTGGAATATATGCTCCTGTGTTTAGTGAAGAAAGATTAGAAAAGATAAAAAAACCTATACTTCAAGAAATAAAGGGACGTATGGGAAATAAGTTCTATCATTCTAATCAAATGACTTTAAATAATTGTTTTAAAAATATTAAAGTTAGAAGTATTGGTGGAACGTTAGAAGAAGTTGAAAATACTACATTAGATGATATTGTTACTTGTTATAAAGCTTTTTATCAACCTAGTAATCAGTTTATTGTTGTTGCTGGAAGTTTTGATAAAGAAAGTGTCTTAAAAACAATTAATGATATTTATAATGACTTAGATTTAAATAGTTATGATATGAGTTTAATTCCAAGTAATGAGGATAATAGTGTTCAAAAAGATTTTGACACTTTAGAATTTCCTACTGGTGAAGAATATATGGAAGTTACTTATAAAATCAGTTTAAAGGACTTTAACGAAAAAGAAAGATTGAAAATAGACTTTTACTTACATTATTTCTTTGATATGTATTTTGGAATGACTTCTAATTTATATAGAGATTTAGTAAAAGATAAAATTATAACTACTACTCTTTCTTGCAGTAACTTTATGATAGATGACTTTGTACTTGTATCAGTTGGTTCTTATAGTGATAATATATCTGAATTAGAAAAACGTATAAAAGATACTTGTTTGAAACTTAACGATTTTAATGAAGAAATATTTGAAATTGATAAAAGGGACTCTATTTTGAAGATTGTTCTTCGAAATGAGAATTTAGTTGATACAATTATGCCTTTTGTAAGTAATATAGTTGAATTTAATTATCCTTATCCGGATACTGTTAATGATATTGAAAATTTTACGTATGATGATTTTGTTAAAACTATTAAGTCATTAGACTTTAGTAATTATACTGTTACTAATATAAAAAATAAAAAAGCCTAGAAAGGATTTTTTTAATATAGTTTTTTATTTTGAATTTCATTATTAAATTTATATTTCTTAGCAGGTTTTTTTCCTTCAAAATTAATTGTTTCATTTGTATCAATAATTATATTTTGACTAATTAGTTTTTTTCTAAAGTTACGTCTATCTATTTCTACTCCTAAAATTGATTCATAAACTTTATGTATTTCTGGAATAGTAAAACCGTTAGGATATAATTTTTTTAGAATGTTTGATGAAATAATCATTTCTTTTAGTTTTTCAATAGATTGATTTAATACTTTATTATGGTCATATGCAAGCGATGGAATATTATCAATACTAAACCAATCTGCATCTTTTGTTTTTGTTGTTTCTTTTAAGAGATTAACTTTTTCTATATCAACAAGACCAATAAAATTAAAGGCAAACATTCTTTGTAAAGGAGATCTATCTAATGAGTCTTCTACTCCAACAAATGTTAATTCTATATTATCAATATTTGTCTTTTCTTTTAATTCTCTTAGAGCTGCATTTTCAATAAGTTCATTATTATACATTGCTCCTCCAACTAATGCCCATTTGTCTTTAAATGGTTCATTATTTCTTTTTATTAGAAGAACTTTTATTTTACCTTTATCAATCGTAAAGATTGAACTAATTACATGTGCTCCTATATTTTTATATAGTGGATTTTTTATTTCCATAATATCATCTCCGTTATTTATATAATATGTGTATTTAGTACGTTTGTCAATTTAAATTAAAAAGATATTAATAACCAATATCTTTTAATAATGTTTTTATCTCATTGGCGTAGTCGTTATTTGCATTAACATAAACTATTGTGTTGGATACTCTTGATATAGCAGTAAACTTGCCATTATGAATCATTGTATATTTTGAATAATTTCCTACGTTTACTTCAGTTGTTGCTTGAGAACCTGTTGAACCTAGGATTGCCTGTTGTTTTGCGTAAAATGCTTGAGCTGGGATTTCTCCATTAAAAGAATAATATTCAATAGCATATCTTTTATCTTGAGTTTCAGCGTAATAACTTATTTCAACTGCATTATTTTCTGAAATTACTGAACTTGTTTGATCTATTACATTAAAGTTTTTCTTTTCCATTATTGTTTTAAATGTAGATGACTCTAGTGTTTCTTTCGCACCACATCCTGTTAATAATAAAGTAATACATAATATAAATGTGAATAATAATTTCTTTTTCATAATTATCTCCTCTACTTTATTTTAGTATATCATAATTAATTTTTTTTAATATTTATTAAATGTATTTTTTTGTAAATGATGTCAATACTATTAGTGGAGGGAATTATGAAAGAAGAAAAGAATATTGATATTTTAGATGAACTTAATAAAGGGTGTTGTATGGGAAGTGATGCAATTAAATTTATTTTAGATAAGATTGAAAGTAAAAAGTTTAAAGAAATATGTGAGAATTTATTAGAAAAGTATGAAGACATGGAGGAAAAAATAAATAAGATTTATGATTCTTATAGCGAAGATGATCCTCATGAGACTAATGCAATGAATAAGGTAATGACTTGGTCTGGTATTCAAATGAGAACTATGACTGATGGTAGTGATTCTAAGTTAGCTGAATTATTACTTCAAGGTTTAAACATGGGGATTATTGAAGGAAGACGTTTATTAAATAATAAAGATGAAGATCCTAAAGTAAAAGAAATTATGAAAGAATATGTAGACGTACAAGAAGAATATGTTGAAAAGATAAAAGAATTTTTATAAAAGAAAAAGAACACGTTTGTGTTCTTTTATTGTGTTGTTGAGAAAGTAAACTTTACATCAGGAAAGATTATGTCCATTGCTCCATCTGGCATATCGACAGTATTTCCAGAATAAAAATTATATAAATCTATACCAACTATTAAATAATCATTTTTGGGTAATAGAAATTTATCTTCATTAAAGTATAATTCGTTGAAACTACTATCAATCAAATCTACATCATAATCGATTTGTTGACATGCTTCTGTCATTAACGGTGTCATCTCTCCATCTTTAGGTGTACATATATTTTCTCCTATGTGTTCAGCAGTTACATAAGCATCATATTTTCCTTCGTTTTTTATTACAATTGGGTATATTGCATTCTCATATTCTTTTTTTAATTCAACATGAATGTTTGATATTACAATTGAGTTATTTGTGCTAGATATTTTACCTATTGATGCATTATATGGCATATCTGTATCATTCCATTTTCCTCCAAGAACTGGATGAACCGATGTTGTGGAAGTAAACTCTTCAATTGTTGCTATATTTCCTTGTATTAGAGCTTCATCATATCCTTCTGGTAATCCATACGCAACTATTTAAAATCTTCACTATTAGGAGTTACTGTTGCACTTGATGAAATATTAAGTGTAGTTGAGAAAGCAGCAAACCCAAGAGTCATTCCTGTTATTGCTACTACTAATGCAATAATTGATAATAATTTTATTTGACGCTCTTTTTCCATACTACCACTCTCCTATTTTCTAATATGAGTTTACCATTGTTTAATTTTCTTTTCAATATATAGATTATTACTTTGAAAAAAAAAGACAATTACTTGTCTTAACTTGTAGTAGAAAAACTTAATTCAATATTTGGAAATTTTATATTAAAACTTCCATCAGATAATTGATTAGATGAATCGCTATATTCCATATATAGATGTGCATAAATATATTCTCCTGATTTAAGAACTATATTATTATTTTCTGAGTTGTAAATTTCATCCCCATCACTTGTATATAGTTCAAAGACCATATTTACTTGTTCACATGCATATTCCATCAAAGGCGTCATTGTACTTTCTGTAGTTGTACATTCTTTTTCACCTAAAATTTCCGATGTAACATATGCATCATACTTACCTTCATTATAAATGATCATGGGATATATTATTTGTTCTGTTGGTTTGTAAAAACCTACAGACATATTACTAATTACTATACTATTGCTTGTTGATGATATAGTTCCTATTGTCGATGAAAGCGGTGATGATAATCCATTCCATGCTCCTCCTAAAATAGGACGAATACTATTAGTAGAGGTATATAAATTTGAATCTAAAGTATATTCATTATAATCATCTTCTGTAACATCATCATTAAGCCCATACACCATCATTTTAAAATCTGATGCATTAGGTGTTACTGTTGCGCTTGACGAAATATTTAGCGTAGTCGAAAATGCTGAAAAACCTAAAGTCATAGCTGATATTGCAAGTACCAAAGCTACTATGGATAATATTTTTACTCGTCTTTGTTTTTCCATATATCCTCCTTATGTTGATACTTAGATAATAACTTGCAAATATTAAGTATTTTGTCATATTATCTTTTTTTCTAGTAAAATTGTACCCCCCCCCCCACCTTTTGTCAAGATTTTTTCCACAACAAAAAAAGACGATTATTCGTCTTTATAATCATAGTCCCAGAGACTTAGTTTTCCATTTATTTCTACTGGTTTTATTTTCTTTATATTTTCTAATTTGAAACCATATCCATCCCAATTGCTATCTTTTTGAAGTATACCATAATATACTAATGGATCTTTTTCTTGTAAATTTTCCTTTAATTCATCATCTACATAGACACAGTCTGTTATTGTTGCCTTTGCTATTATTTGACCTGATGGATAGTCTAAATTTAAATGTTCATATCTTTTCATAGCTTTTTTATCTATCCCTTTTCCAGCATGTATTAAGATATCTCCTCTAAATTTTGTTCTCCATGTTCTAAATTCATATTCTTTCAATCCCTCTGCAATAAGTGTTGCGAATGGTTGTTTTACTGTTATTACTTTCATTATAATCACCTCTTTAATTATAACATTTTCTTTGGTATAATAGCGAGTGTTTAAGAGGTATTTTTATGTATGAGATTCAAAAAAATTTAACCAGACTTGATAATGGACAACCAACTTTCTTTTTAGATTCAAGTGAAGCTAAGGAAGTTAAAAGAAAGTTAGGAAAAAACAAAGTTAATGTTTTTTCTCCTTTTGTTGATAGCGAAAAGATTATTTACTATTTAGATAGAGAACCTGAAGTTTTATTATATGAAATAAAATGTTCTAATGAATTAAGACATCAAGATATATTGGGTACTATGTATTCTTTAAATATTAGTAAGGAAATGTATGGTGATATTATTCTTTATAATAATAGATATTTTATTTATATATTAAAGTTATTTCAAAATTATTTTGAGATGAATTTTACTAAGGTACGTAATAATAGAATTGAACTTGTTGAATTAGATTTAGATTATTTAAAAGATTATGAAAGAGATTATGAAGAAATAGAACTTATTGTTTCTAGTGAAAGAATTGATACTATAGCATCTCATTTAGCAGGTACTAGTCGTGTTTTAATAAAAGATAAAGTTAGGGATAAAGAGATACTTCTTAATAATGAGATATTAAAAAATCTTTCTTATGTTCTAAAAGAAAACGATACTTTTAGTATAAGAAAGATTGGTAAGTTTAAATATATTGGTGTTATTAGAACTACTAAGAGTAATAATTATATTGTGAAGATATTAAAGTATATTTAATTATACATTATATTAATATCTACATTTCCATTTATACCTGGTATTCTTCCATTACTACATAGTTGCCAGATATAGTAATCTCCTTCATATGTAGTTTTGTCTGTATAGTGCGCTAACCACACTGGATAATTTGTTTTAAACCATACTTTTTCTAAATAGTTTTTACTACTATAAAGCATCGGTTTATAACCTGCTTTTTCTATTACTTTAAAGTATGAGTTAGCCATTTCTGTTAGATTATAGAAACTTTTATTAAATTCTTGATAGAATGACCAGTTTTCCCAATCGAATACTACCGGTAATTGGATCTTGTATGGTTTTAATTGTTCTACTACCCATTTAGCATCAGCTTTAGCAGATTTATTACTATCTGCATATGTATAAAAATATACACCTACAGGGATTCCTACTTTTTGGAATCCTTTTATATTTTGTTCAAATTTAGGATCTAAAACATATTCTCCACCTATTCCTTTTTGTGTACCTACTCTTATAAATACAAATTCTACTCCGGCGTTTTTTACTTGTTCAAAATTAATATCTCCTTGCCACTTTGAAACATCCAAGCCTATTTTTGTATTTTCTGTTTTATGTTTCTTTACTATATCAGAGAAGTTTTGATAAGTTGGTGGAGTTGGTGATCCTGAACCACTACCTTTGACAATTAAATCGAATTCATTTTCTGATTTATTATTTGAGGAATCAGTACCTATAAATTTTAATTTATATGTTCCAGGTTTATTTCCATCATATGTACCTTCTATCTCACATTTTGGTTTGTCATCATAGTTATCTCCACAAAATAATTCTTTTGCAAGATTACTGTTGTATCCTTTTTGAACAGATAATGATTTTGATGAGAAGATTACCGGTGGAACTTGATCTACTATTTCTATTTCAAAGGAATAAGACACATCAATATTATCATCATTTGTATAGTTAAATGTAATTGGTTTTACTCCTACTTTTGTTGTATTTATTTTGTAATCATCTTCTAATTTACCGTTAATTGATTTAATAAGATCTGATAGTTTTATTTCTGAAAAGACATCTATTTTTAAATTATCTTGAAGTTCAACAATTATTTTAGCATTTGCAATTCTCCATTTATTATAAATAAATATTCCACCTGTTGTTAGGAGAATTACCGTAATTATAATTGTAATTATAATAATTATTTTCTTCTTCATAAGACACCAAAGAAGAATAAATAGTTATTCTTCCCTTTCTTTTATTTATCTAGTTTTTTCCATAGTATTGTTAGTACATTTAAAATACATAAGAATGTAACTCCAACGTCTGCGAATACTGCCATCCAAATTGTACTTAATCCTAATGCTCCTAGTATTAGTACAACTAATTTTACTAGTAATGCAAATACTATTGTTTGAATTACTTTTTTCTTTGTTATGTTAGAAATTATTATTGCTGTTTTTATTTTTGATAAGTCATCTTTCATGATAACTACATCACTTGCTTCTATTGCAGCATCTGAACCTACTTGTCCCATTGAAACTCCAATATCAGATATCTTTAGAACTGGTGCATCATTTACTCCATCACCTGCAAATAATACTTTTCCATTTTTCTTATATTCTTTTACTTTATCTACTTTATCTTCTGGCAACATTTCTGCATAATAAGTATTTATTCCTACTTTTTTAGCAACTTTTTGAACTACTGATTCAATATCACCAGATATAATTATTAATTCTTTTTTAATGTATTTTAGAAGTTCTGTAATACGTAGACTACTCTTTTTAATCTTATCAGATATAACTAAGTATCCAGCATATTCTTTATCAATTGCGACATGAATAACTGTTCCTGTTTCAGAAATAGGTAGTGTCATTACTTTGTTTTCTTTCATTAACATTTCATTTCCTACTAATATTTTTTTACCTTTTACTTCACAAGAAATTCCTTTACCACTCATATCTTTATATTTTTCTGCTTCTAATAATTTTTCTTCATTTTTTTCTTTAATAGCAAGTGCTATTGGATGAAGTGAATATTGTTCAGCAGATGCTGCTAGTTGTAAGAACTTATTTTCTTTCATTGCAACTGGGAACACTTTTGTTACTTCAAATACTCCTTCTGTGATTGTTCCAGTTTTATCTAATACTACATAATCTAGGCTTTGTAGATTTTCTAATTCTTTACTACCTTTAATTAGTATACCTTCTTTACTAGCACGTCCAATTCCACAGAAATATGCAAGTGGAATTGATATTACTAATGCACAAGGACATGATGTTACTAAAAATACTAATGCTCTATAGAACCATACTTTAAATTTTTGTCCAAATAGTACAGGTATTACTGTTAATAGAATCGCAGATATTATAACTATTGGTGTATATACTTTAGAAAACTTTGTAATAAATTTTTCTGTGTCTGCTTTTTTTGATGGAGATTTTTCTATTATTTCTAGAATTCTTGCTGCTGTTGATGTTTTATATGTAGAAGTTGCTTTTATTGTTAGTACTCCTTCTTTATTAATACATCCACTTAATACTTTATCATCTTTATTTACACTTCTTGGTTTTGACTCTCCAGTTAATGATGATGTATCTAAATGAGATTCTCCTTCAATTACTACTCCATCTAATGGAATCTTTTCTCCTGGTTTTACAAGTAATATGTCATTTTCCTCTACATCTTTTACTTTTACTTCTACAATCTCATTATCTACTAAAAGATTTGCTGTATCTACTCTTAAATCCATTAATTTTGTAATTGATTTTTTACTATTATGTACAGCTAAATGTGAGAAATATTCTCCTACTTGGAATAATAACATTACCATTACAGCTTCTTCATTATTAGCAATTGCGAAAGCACATAATGTTGCGATAATCATTAGAAGATTCTCATTAAAGAAAATTTTCTTTTTAATATGATTATAAGCATTAATATAAATTCCTGTACTTATAATTGCATATGAGGTTGCAAGAAAAGCTAATTTAATTTCATTTTCTTCTATAAATAATGAAGATATAAATAGTACAATACTGATTAATATTTTTATTAAATCTTCATTAAAAAACTTTTTCATATACTACCTCCATTTTATTCATCTTTAATAAATTTTTCTATATCTTCAGTGTTTGAATATACTGTTAATCCTGAAATTGAATATGAGTTTATTCCAGCTTCTTGTGTCATAAATACTCCTGGAATTATATCCCATGGTTTTGTTGTTGATAACACAAGAGTATTTGTTCTTCCTGTTAAAAGATTTGAGAAAGCAAAGCAACATGCATTAATATGCATAAAGTTTGCTGGACGAACTGGATTGTTTAGTAATTTTTCAAATATAGTTTTCTTTTCTTCAAATTTCTTATGACATGAACCACAGAATTCAATTGTACTTTGATTTAGTGGAACTTTGTTTCCTAAATCAATTCTTTTATGATTTAAGTATGCACCCTTACCTTTTATGGCATAGAACATTTCATCTAATTTTGGTAAGTACATTATTGAGAATTGAATTTCTCCATTATCTACAAATGCAAGTTGTATTCCCCAGAAAATTGATTTTTTCATATAATGAGCTGTTCCATCAATTGGGTCAATTATCCAAGTTCTATTTTGAATTGTATTTTCATTATTAAATTCTTCTGTTACAAAGTTATCATCTGGAAAACTATCTCTAATATGATCAATTAGTAATTTTTCAACAATTAAGTCTGATTCTGTTACAAATGTTGAATCTTCTTTTTCTCTAAAAGTGATTTTTACTAAATTCTTTTTATTAATTGTTGATGTTGCATCTTCAATTGCATTGTAAGCTAAATCAAATTCTCTTGAATAGTCATGATTATCAAGATAGTAATTCATCATATATTTTTCTAGTTCTTCTTCATATGGCATTCCATCTTGAGCACCTTTTATTCTGATTTTCATACTAGACGCATATTGAGCTTTTACTACTGACTCATATAATGTAAATCCTTTGATTAAAGCAGCTGCAAAGTTACCATTAAATGTATCTCCTGCTCCTGTTGTGTCTTCTACCTTATCAACTTCTATTGCTGGTATTTTTACAATTTTTTCTCCATCATGATAAGCTACTCCATCTGGTCCTAATGTAACGATTAATTTATTAGGATATTTTTCTAGACATGATTCAATATCTGTTGTTTCAAATATTATTTCACATTCTTTTTTATTTGCAGTTATATATGTAATTTTATCAATTAATTCTTTGTTTCCTGGTTCTGATATTGCTAACCTTTGTGGTCTACATGGAGTAAGTACTAGTGGAATGTTATTGTCATAACAGAAGTTAATTAATTCTACACTTACTTCTTTTGGTACTTTTAATTGAGCTATTACCATTTTTGATTGTAAGAAGACTTTTTTATATCTTTCAATCATTTCTGGTGTAAAACTATCTATTGCTCCAGCAAATCTTTCAATATCATTATCTTTTGTCTTTTCATCAATTACAATTTTTGCATAGTCATTACTTAGTCCATCAATTACTTCAATATTATTTGTTGTAATGTTATTGTATACTAGGTTTTCTAAAATTCTTTGTCCTATTGAGTCTTTTCCTAATCTACTTACCATTGTTACTTTTGCTCCAGCACGTGCTGCAGCAACTGCTTGGTTTGATCCTTTTCCTCCTGGTAAAACTAGTGATGGACATTCTGGTATTTCACCTTTTTCGTTTTTATAATAGAATTGGTCTAAAGCACATCCTCCAAAGACACAAATGTCATACTTCATTATGTTCGCCTACCTTCTTACATTTTTCATAATAATTATAACAGAAAAATTTATAAAACAGAATATACTTTTTAATTTAATAAAAAGTTCATTATTAAGTCGATAATAATTTTCTTTTCTTTAGGATTACTTTCTGCAATTAGTAGAGTTAATGCTACTAAGGTGTTATTATCTATAACCTGTTTATTATCTATATATAATATATTATAAAATTGTAGAAAATATATAAATAGTGTTGCAGCTATTCGTTTATTTCCATCTATAAAAACATGATTTTTTACTATCATATATAGAAAGTTTGCTGCTTTTTCTTCTGTTGAATTATATACTTCTTTATTATCATAAGTTTGATATATATTATTTATTATTGATTCTAGTCCATTATTTCTTTCCAATGCAAATAATTTGCTTTCTTCATTAAATCGAAGCTTTTTAATTATATCCATACAATTTCTATATGTTATTTTTTTAGTACTTGATTTTCCTTTTACTTTTGTTAATGTATGATGGTCATAATCGTCTAAAATATCTAATGCTTTTGAATAGTTACCTATTACTTTTAAAATTTCTTTAGCATCATTATTTTCTAGTCTTTCATCCATTCTATTAGCAATATCAATTAGTTTTACTGTTTTTTCTAAGTAATCTAATCTTTGCTTATTTACTGCATATCCTTTTAACATATAGTCTTTTAATACTTTTGTTGCCCATTTTCTAAATGCTACTCCTTGTGTTGAATTTACTCTATATCCAACACTTATAATCATATCTAAGTTATAATATTCAACCATATGCATCTGAGTTTTTCCTTTAATTGCACCGTGGTCAGTGGTGTTCGCAAATTTTGCGACAACCACTTCATTACTTAATTCCTCTTTAAGTGCATTATTTATATGCTTTCTTATTGTTTTAAAATCTCTATTAAATAATTGAGACATTTGTTGTGTATTAAGCCACACAGTTTCATCTTGCATATTTACTTCTAGTTTTACATTTTGATCTTCAAATAATATTATTTCATTTTTCATTTTATTATCTCCTTCTTTCTTTTGTTTTTTTTAGTTAATAACTTTATTATTTTTTAATCACCTCCTTTCAAAGCAAAAAAAAGGGAATACCTTGCCTTTTGCAAAGTATTCCCGAATAGATATATTTTTCTTACCTAAAAATATAAATTATCGTCCTAATTGTATATTTATCAACTTATGGTAAGTCGTTGATAATTTCATTATAACATAGTTTTATTTGTTGTAAAGTGCTATTTTACTTTCACTTCTTCTAATGCTTTTGCTAGTTGATCTCCACATGAGGTTTTTTTAAATCCACATGTAATTCCATTTAATCTTTCAATTACTTTATCCACTTCTTGTCCTTCTACTAGTGATGAAATTGCTTTTAAATTACCATTACATCCACCTGTATATTTAACATTATGTACTTTATCATTTTCAATATCAAATTCTATTTGAGTTGAACAAGTTCCTTTTGTTTTATAAGTGTAATGCATACTTTACCTCCTTTAGTTTATGTAGAAGTTTAAATATATAATAGTTTATATTTACTGGTAGTTCATGTTCTCCAATTAGTTCTTCCACATAACCATTAAATCCTTTTTTAAATTCATATATTCCATAATTATCTGGATGTTCATTTATGTTTTCCGGTATTCCATAAAAATTATGTTTTTTAAAACCATTTTTTATTCCATATTTTATTAATTCCCATTGAATTAAGTATTGTGAATTAAATTTCATATATTCCTCATAGTTTCCACTTGATAAATATATTACTTCTGGTTTAATTAACATAAACATTGATCCTGATAAGGTTATTATATCATTATTTGTTTTATTTCTAATACTATTTGCTTCACTTATTTTATTTTCTAAGGATTTTATTTCTTTTAATAGTTCTTCTTTTCTAGTTATCTTTATATTTTTATTTTGTAATTTCTGTTCTTTTTCTTTCTTTTCAGTATATAATTTTTCGACATATTCTTTTAAATTAAGTTCTGTAATAAAGTATTTAACTTCATTTTTATCATGAAATATATTATACATATCTTCATAATATTCTTTTTCTCTTGTTGTGAAGTTTCTTCTTATACCTGTTTCTTTTAATATATTATTAAATATAGGTAATTCCTCATATGATAATTCTTTTACTTTAATACCTATTTTCTCTGCTTTTTTTATAATGTTTCTTGTATTTTGTTTCATTTCTTTTAAAATATCTTCTTCTGTTTTTCCTTCTAAATTTAGTGAAAACATCCAAGTTACTTGTTCATTTTCTTTTATTGATTTCTTTTTAAATCCTTGGTCTTTTAAAAAGTCTAATACATCTTTATTATCAATTCCATCTTTTACAACATCTCCATTTATATCTCTTTCCTTATTAATAACATAAGGATCTATTCTTAATACATAACCATTTTTCTTTTTTATATATTCTATAGTATTTGTGATAAAAAAAGACAATAATTCCTTATTGTTGTAGTCGATTAGAAATCCTCGAGGACTATAAAATTCATAATTATTTAAGAATCTTTTTTTACTTAATAACATTGCCGATGCGATTATTTCTTCATTATTTTTTACGCCTATATAATTTACTTTCCAACCTTTTTTACTTCTTAATTTTGCTATTTCTGGTGATGATAAAAATGTTTTTAAAGGATGATTATTCCAATGACTTTTATATTCTTCTTCTGTTAGATCAAAAAATTCCATATATTCCTCCTTTTAGTAGTATATGAGGATATATGGAATTTATTATTCTTTATTTTTCTTTTTCATTTTATCTAATTTTTTTTGTATTTTTGTGACAAATTTATCTTTATCAAAGATTGTAAATATAAATAAGGCAATTACTACAAATAATAAGATTAATGTAATAAATAATATTATACTAAAGTAATCTTGTTTTTCTTTTGTTGTGTCTAAATAACTATTTGTAAGGTATGTCTCGAAATTATCTTCTGTAATAGCTATTTCATTTTCAGTTGGGACAAAATCATTTATTTTCTTTATTGCTATATTTTTTAAATCAGCTTTTATTATTTCTGGATAACCATATACTTTTTT
This sequence comes from Bacilli bacterium, assembly GCA_017416535.1. Lineage (GTDB taxonomy): Bacteria > Bacillota_I > Bacilli_A > RF39 > UBA660 > JAEDES01. Next base: position 149,061 of record JAFQCG010000005.1, read on the forward strand.
TGCTTTTGGTTCTTCTTTTGTTCTTTCATAAGTATAGTCTATTATATCTTTATACTTATCATAATCATCTTCATTTATAGCAATTAAATATGTATGCCATACACCTGTCTCTTCTTTTTCAATAACAAAATGAATACCTATATTTTCTTCTTCGTAGTAAGCAAACATTTCTGACATTTTAGATACTTTTATGTATGAATATTCATCAACACTTTCTACTTCTCCCCATGGTTTAGCATCGTACTTTTCTATAAATAATTTATATGAACATACAAATAATATTGTAATTACTATAAAATAAACTATACATAATACTAATTTTATTGTAAGTTTTTTTTCTGTTTTTGTTTTATTTACCTTCTTCATTTACAACTACCTCTTATTCTACTTAATATAATATCATATTTTGTAAAAAAAAAGAAATTTTGTTAATCTCTTTTTACTTTAGGTATCAATTTTTCTAATAATTTATATTTATCTCTATTTATTACATAGAGATATCCAAATATTGAGAAGACTATTGCACCAATGAAATTTACAAATAAATCTTTCATCGTATCAATAACACCTAACTCTAGGTATCCATCTTCGATTACTATTTGTTCTTTATCTTTTGTATAAATAATTGTTTTTTCTATATCATCTATTACTTTTACTTTATTTTCTTCTTTTTCATTTAATTCTACAGAAGATACAACGTCTACTACTCTATCTTTTTGCATATCAAATAGGAAATATCTATCTGCGGCAAATTCAAAGAATTCCCACATAACGCCTACAGTCATTGAGAAGCAGAATGCTACTAGAGATAAAAATAATGGAGATAATTTAATTTTAAATCTTTCCTCTCTATTAATAATATCAATTAATGAGAATCCTACTGCTGCGCATAGGAATCCATTTAAAGTATGTAGTAATGTATCCCATGTTTTAAATATTCCATAGAAATTTTGAATTTCTCCTAATATTTCAGCTGCGAATATAAACAAATATACTATTATTTCTAATGTAGATGGAAAGTCTATTTTAAGTTTATTTTCTATTAAAGTCGGAACAGTAAACATTACTAAAGTAAGTATGCATAAAAATACATTTTCCCAGTTACCGTGCATTGCTTGCGCAACCATACATACGATTACTAATAAACGTAATGTTAAATATACTGTAATAGTAGATTTTTCTTTTCCCTCTAATAACTTTTTAGTAAAACTTTTCTTTTTGTTTTTTTTCATATTACTCAAAATTTTCCTCTTCAAATAATTTTTTAATATTTTTCTTAGGCATTAACATTTTCATATCTTTTTCTACTCTGAACTTGTACTTATGGACTGGGCTAGTATATTCTTCTCCATCAATACACCATGATGTTTTTGGGGAATCTAAAAACTCAAGTTCTAAATCATTAGTTTTATAATAAGTTATTCCTGGAATATCTTTAATATCTACTGCATTCATTAAGATGAACATTCTTACAATATCTCGATAATTTTTTACATCCGCAAAGGCTACTTCAAATTTATTATCGTCTAATTTAACGTCGTAATAAATATCTGATACACCTGCTACACGTGATGAATTTGTGATAAAGAAGAATGAATATTTCCCTTCATGTTCTTTACCATTTACTTTATATTTTATGTTATAAGAATGAATTTTAGGTCTTAATTGTTTTAATCCATATAAAATATAAGCTAGTTTTCCATACTTTTTCTTTAATTCACGCGGTGTATTATATGCCATATCAATGTAGTCTCCTAAACAAGCTACATATACAAATGCTTTATCGTCAATATAACAAACATCTATTTTCTTTGGCTTTCCATTTAATAGAATTTCTAGATTTTGCTTAATATCTTTAGTATAACCATACATGTTTCCTACATCATTTGTTGTACCTAATGGTAGATTTGCAAGTAATAGTTTGTGTTTTCTTAACATATTACCAGTTACTACTTCATTTAGTGTTCCATCTCCACCTGCACTAATTACTAAGTCAATATTTCTATCTAGTTCTTGTACAATTTCAATAGCATGACCTTTTCTTTTCGTAAAGATTATTTCTGTTTCATAACCATATTTTCTTAGAGTGTCATAAAATATATTATAATTTTTTAATTTCTTCTTTTTTCCGCTTTCTGGATTCATGATAATTACACATTTTCTCATGATAACATCATCCCCTCGATATACGCTTATCATACCACAAAATAAGAAAAAATACTAGATACTATATTTTTATATAAAAACAGAACACCAATACTGGAGTTCTATTTTATTTTTAGGTATTTATCTATTTTCATAAATTGTTTTTCCGCATTATACTCTTTATTTATTTCATAAAATTGTAAATTGATTTTTTTGTTCTTTTTTAAATCCTTTATATTTATAACTTTTATATTTTGATCATAACTACTTATGAAATTTTCTATCTTTTTACTATATGATAATGCGAAGAATTTTTGGTTACTTGCCATTGCTAAAACGATAGAATGAAACCTTGAACCAATTACAAGACTACACTTTTGCCAATGATATAAAAATCTATTTATATTTGAACTATATTTGATTACTCTAATTTTTCTTCTTTCTTTTAAATTAAATAATTTTAATAGTTCTTTAATAGCTTTTTCATCTCCTTCATCTTTACAAAATGAAAATAATTTTATTTTATAGTTTTTTTCTAATAACTTTTTAATTTTATTTTTTAAAAATTTAAAGTACTGTTTTTTCATTTCTTTAAGTTCTTTTCTATTATCTAAGTCCATTATAGATACAGCAACTATTTTTTTCTTTTTTTGTTTATTATTATTGTGTATTGTTAAAACTATATCATCTGATAAACGTACATTTTTTAGACTTTTGAACCTATTATATGAATCAACATCTCTAAAACAGATATCATCAAATTTTTCAAACCATTTTGCTAGATATTTTTCGTATTCTATACTTCCAGGTCCAAAATTACATCCTATTATAAATGATGGTTTATTTCCTAATATTTCTTTTAGGATAAATCTATCATCTTTTTTCCAATTATCATGTTGAATAAAAATAGATCCTCCTATATTTATATAAAAATCTACTTTCTTTGCTCGTTCACAAATCATTGGAAATAAGTTAATTAATCTTTCTTTCCCTATATTTGCCATTTTTTCTCTGATAAAGTATTTTTCTTTATCATAAAACTTTACATTAGAATATTTTCTATATGCTCTTTTGTATTTTTTAAGAATTCTATTGGTGGGTACATGTAAAAATCTACATGAGGATATCTTTCAAACAATATTTTGAAGAATAAATCGTCACCGAAGTTATTTCTCATATAACCAATAACTAAACATGATTTTCTTTTCATAAGTTCTCCTATATATCTTTAAATTTCCCCTTACTTTTTATATATAATTTTAAAAAGTGTTTTATCCTTTCTTTATTGCCAACATTCTTCCGCCCGCCTATCTTTGTATATATATAATTATATCAAATAAATTTATTGTATACAAACAAATAAAAAACACCATTTGGTGTTTTATAGTTCTTCTACGAAGCTTTTTTCTAATTTTTTGAAAATTATATATCCTAATACTACTATTACTATACTTCCAAATCCCCAGATAGCTAACATCGTCATATCTGGTAGTTGATGATAGTATAGAACAGATCTATATGCTTCTACTAATTGTGCCATTGGATTTATCTTTAAGAATATTTGGAATTTTTGTGGTAACATGCTACTTAAATATACTATTGGTGTAGCATAGAATCCTAACATTAATACAACACTTACAAAGTGTGATACGTCACGTACAAACACTGTAACTGCTGATAAAACAAAAGATAATCCTAATGTTATTAAGTATTGAATTAATACTAATAATGGGAAGAATATTATATGCCATGAGAATCCTACTCCACTAAATATAATAAATACTACCATTATTAAACAAGTAATTAAGAAATTTATTAATTGACTTGTTGTTGTAGAGATTGGAATAATTTCTCTTGGGAAATATACTTTCTTTAAAATATTACCTTCAATTACTACACTATTTGTTCCTGTTTGAACTGCTGTTGTAAAGAAGTTCCAAGGAATAAGTGCTACAATCATGAAGATTGTATAATTATCAACATCTACTCTTAAGATGTATGGGAAAACAAATGCATATACTGCTAACATTAATAGTGGATTAAGGAATGTCCAAAGGATTCCTAACCATGACCCTTTATATTTTCCTCTAATTTCTTTTTTAATGTTTGTTTTTAGTAACTCTCTATAATTGTATAACTCTTTAAAAACATTCATTCTAATCACCCACAAACCTTTAAGTATTCTTTCAGAACGTCTTTTACTTCTCCATCCATTCTGATTTGTCCTTGATATAGCCATACTGCTCTATCGCAGAATTCTTCTACTTGTTTCATATTATGAGTTACTATTACAATTGTTTTTCCTGATTTTTTTAGTTCTCTTAATTTATTAAAACATTTTTCTTGGAAATGTTGATCTCCTACGGCTAGAATTTCATCAATTAAAAGTATTTCTGCTTGTACATTAATCGCTATTGAGAAAGCAAGTCTCATATACATTCCTGATGAATATGTTCTTACTGGATTATCAATAAAATCTCCTAGTTCAGAGAAGTTAATTATTTCATCAATTTTTTCATCTATTTCTTTTCTTGTTAGTCCAAAGATAGATGCATTAAAATAAATATTTTCTCTTCCTGTAAAATCATTATGGAATCCTGCACCTAACTCTAGTAATGATGTTAATTTACCGTAAGTGTGAATTTTTCCTTTTGTAGGATAAATGATTTTAGTCATTAATTTTAATAATGTTGACTTACCAGATCCATTCGTACCAATAAGAGCAACACTTTCACCTTTTTTAATATCTAAACTGATATCTTTTAATACGTGGTGAATATCATTTTTATCTCTATTCTTTTTAGAAAAAAATAATAATTTTTCTTTTAATGTATTTGCTTTATCATAATAAAGTTTGAAGTCTTTTGATACATGATTAACTTCAATTGCTGTATTTTTTTCCACAACACTACCTCATTTCAATTTTGTATATTATTTATACATACATATCTATTATAATAAATTTAAGGTAATTTTACAACATTTAAAAAAACATAGAAAAAAGCAATTATATTAATTGCTTTATTTTTTTATTATTCTTAATAGTGTTTGTTTAATTATAGATAGTACTTTTCTTATTAGTTTTAATACTATTTTTATTATATTTTTTAGTAAAGGAATAATCATTATAATTGACTTTAATAATCCTTTAATAAATCCTAAGAATAGTTTTAATGTTTTAATCACTTGTCTAATCCAACTTAAAACACCAGTCATTTCTCGTTCTAAATTATATTTAAGTGCAAATGTTCTTAGTCTTCTCTTTTTAGAGATTGGGCCTGGAGTGAAATCCTCTCTTGGTGTTATATAATGATTTTCTACGAAGTATGTAAAATATTTACTTCTAAAGTCTTCTTTTAACATATTTTCATAGTATGTATATACTTCACCCATATATGATATTTCTTCTTGTTTTTTATTTTTTGTTCCAAAAGCATCTGTTAGTTTATCAGCTAATACATCATATTTATTTGTAAGTTTTGTTAATTCTTCTTTAACATTATTTTTATAAATACTTAGCTTTTCTAAGATTGCTAGTATTTCTTTTTCGTATGCTGCTGGTTTATTTTCTTTTTCAGATACTAATAACCCTGTCTTATCTGTAACTATTTCTTCTTGATAGTCCGCAGTTGTTGATACTACTGGAACTCCATTTAATAATGATTTATAGTTTGTTGATGATACTCCTTCTTTATAAGCACAGTTAACAACAACATCACTTACTTTATAAACATCATCATAATTTTCTTGTTCTGGAATATGGATAATATTAGTTAGTTTTTTCTTTTCAATTTTCTTTTTTAAATCCATTACCATTCTACCATTACCATTTATAATGAAGAATAATTCTTCTGGTAAGTTCTTAGCAATTTTTAAGAATAAGTCTGGTCTTCTTTCAAAGATAACATTATCAATATATGAGATAACTATTTTATCTTTTGGAATTCCTAGTTTTTCTTTTAATTCTTCTTTATTAACTTTAACTTCTTTTAATTTCTTTTTAGATGGTTCTACTAAATTTACTTTTAATTCTTTAGCAATATCTCCATTTGTTGTGAATGAGAAATCTATGAAGTTAGTTAATTTTTCATTTCTTATACTTGGATTTGTTTCAACAATTTCAGTTACTTTTAAATTTGGATAAGTATTCTTAATTATTGGTAACATTGCATATCCATATGGTGCATGATTAATTACTAAATTATTTACATTTCTTGAACTAATTAAATATTCAATAAATAATGGATAATCTTTTGTATCTAGGAAGTTACTTAAATCATGAACTTCACTTAAATAATCTTTAATATCTTGTCTTAGATTATTTTTTGATGGTTCAGTCATTACTAAAATACAATTATTATCTTTACTTAATCGTTTGATTGTTTCAAATGTTGCGATTGAGTTCTTATTTAAATTAACATTATCAACTAAGAACAAAATTGTATTTTGTTTTTCTTTCTTATATGTTGGTAAAGTCATTGAATCAATTCTATTATGAGTTGGGCCTTCTGCACTTACTCTTGGGAATTGAATTACTTCTACTTCATTTTTTATTTTCTTTGCAGTACTATTAATTAGCTTCATTGCTTTCTTATGATTTGATTTAGCACGAGATAGTTCTCCTGAAAAACTAGTTCTATACCAGAATAATGGTGCGTTTAATCTTATTGGTACTTTTCCTTTTGATAAAAGTTTTAACCATAGGTTCCAGTCTTCATACATTGCTTTTTCTTTAATTTCGAAGCATCCTACTTCTAGTAAGTCTTCTTTTTTTATCATTGAGCTGATACACATTGTATTTAAAACTAGTTCTTCTTCTAGTGTAAAGTATGGTTCCCAATAATATTCATATGCTCCGAAGTTAATCATGGCAGCATATACCCAACTTGCATTCTTGTGAGTTTCTAATGCCCAATACATTTCTTCTAACATTGTATTTTCAATTAAGTCATCGCAATCTAAGAAATAAATGTATTTTGTTGACTTTGAAGCTTTACTAATACCGAAGTCTCTTGCTTGAGATGGTCCTCCATTTTCTTTATGGAATACTTTAATACGTGAATCCCATTTACTTACTTCATCTAATTTCTTTAAGCATGATTCTGATTTAGAACCATCATCAATTATGATCCATTCAAAATATGGATAAGTTTGTCCTAGTACTGTGTTAGCAGTTTCTTCTAGTGTTGCTCCTCCATTATAGAATGGTGTAATAATTGTAATTGTTGGTTCTTGTTTGTTTGCTAAAGTTCCAATCTTTACTAGTTCTTTTCCTGGTTTGTTTAAAAATTTCATTATACCTCTCCCACTTTATCTACTAAATATTGATTTTATTTTTCTTATTATTCTTCTAAATAAATTTATTACATATCTATATGCTTTAATTGGCCATTTACTATTAATTCTATATATTTCTTTTGTATATCTATTAGTTGTATTAAATATATATTTATAATCACTTGTGTAATTACATTCTAGTTTATCTTTATATAGGTTATTATCAACATTATACTTTTTATTAATAAATTTATAATTATCTTCTGTAATTGATTTATATTTTTTCTTGTCTATTTTTAATAAATCTTGTAATACATTTTCATTGTCTTTTAGATTCATTCCTGAGAAGTTTTGATTACTTGCTAGTTCAATATTATTTTTGTTAACTATATTCATTGTACCTGTATAGCTACTTATAATTGATAATCTTTTACAAGCAAGTGCTTCTAGAATACATCTATCAACTCCTATAAAAACATCTATATTTTTATAGTATTCTGGCATATTTGATACATTGCCAAGAAATTCTACTTTGTCTTTTAATTTCTTAGAATCTACATATCTCATTATGGTTTTCTTTTCTTGTCCATCACCAGCTATTAATAGTTTTGCATTATCATTTTCTTTTATGTACTCAGCAAATAGGTCTATTCCTTTTTCTACTGATAAGACTTTTTCTTCTGATAGTCTTGCAGCTATTCCAAATATTTCTAACTTACTAGGTATTTCTCCATCAGGGAAATCTTCCATATTTAGTGAGTTTGGAATTATTAAATATTTATCTTCTCCTAGATGATAGATATCTTCAATTTCTTGTTTTGTACTTTCGGCAATGCATACTATTTTTGATGCATTTTCAAAAAAGATTGGTAGTGCTAGTTGATATGTTGGAAATTCTTTATTAAACCATTCAATTGCTCCAGGAACAATTGAGTGAGCATATGCTACATATGGTATATCTAATTCCATACATACTGGCAGCCAATACATTATACATGGATATTGGTGCATATGAATTTCTGATATTTTATTTTCTTTGCAGAACTCCATTAATTCTTTCTTTTTATCTATTCTAAAATAATTTCTTATTTTATGTTCCATTCTTAATACTTTAACACCAATTTTTTCTAATTCCTTGGCATACATTCCATCTTTAGCTGCGACAAAAACATTATGACCTGCTCTTACATATCCTTTACAAAGTGTAACAACAGCAGTTTCAACTCCACCTACTCCTAAGAACTCTAAACACATTAAAATATTTCTTTTCTTCATATTATCACATCTTTTCTATTCGTAATATTTAACTATTTAGTGTCTATATTTAAATTATATAATATTTTGAATACCTTGTAAACCTTGGGGAAAATTAAAAAGACTATAGAATATATCTATAATCTTATTTACTACCTCTTATTTTTCTATAAATATAGCAGTATGTTTTTGTGATAAACTTATTCTTTTCTATAATACGTTTTAAGAAACTTCTATTTTCAAAATACTTATTATCTTTATAGTTTGGAACTTCTTCTTTAAGATATTTAAATGCATTATCGATAAACTCCATACCTACTTTAATATCCTTCTGATTTCTTTGTTGTATATTATAGTTTGTAATTATTCTTACAGTTAATTTATCTACTACCTCAGACATATATTTTTTATTCTTATAATATGTTCTTACCATATCTACTATTTTTAAAATATCAAATATCCTTTTATCTCTTACTGTAGTTTCACTATTACCATGAATTACATAGTAATTTAATTTCTTATCTAGCTTAGCAATTTTATTTGCTTTATCTAGTGCTTCAGATACGAATGGTACATCTTCATATTTTATGCCTTCTGCAAAAGATATATTATTATCTTTAATTAATTTAGTACTATATATTTTATTCCATGGTGATAAATTTATATCAATTAAAATATTTGGATTATCTTTTAATTTAGATGTCTTAAAACTTGGTAAGTTTATATCTTCTTTTGTTCCATCATCATATACTTTGTAGAAATCACATACTACAACATCGGCTTTTTCTTCTTTTGCTTTATTGTATAAATCTTCACATGCAGTTGGTTCTATATAATCATCACTATCAATAAAGATAATATATTTCCCGGTTGCTTTTTCTATACCAAAGTTTCTAGTTTTACCAATTCCTTGATTTTTATTTTTAAAATATTTTATTCTTTTATCCTTATAAGATTTTAAGATATCATGTGTTTTATCTGTTGAACCATCATTTATTAAGATAAATTCTAATTCTTTTTTAGTTTGATTTAATAAAGAATCTACACATTTTTTTATATACTTTTCTGCATTATATATTGGAACAATTATACTTATATCTGCCATATTTACACCTACTTTCCTAAAGTCTTATGATATAACTTTGGTGATATATTTAGTAATACTTTTTTTATCTTTCTAGCAGTTGTATCTGTTAAGATATTATCAAATACTTTTTCTTTCTTTAATTCTTTCTTATATTTTAAATAATCTTTTCCCTTTAAATATGTAATTTTCTTAATCATACTGTTAGCGATAAAACTTTTAAAATACGAAGCATCTAAATCTGTTTTATTTACTTCTTTTATTAAATACTTATAATGGAAGAAAAAGTCATCTGTTTTTTTCTTAATCCATTCGTAATCTTCTGTATTCATTATACTATTTGAACGACGATAGTAATTATATCCTAAGAAATCTAAACAATTTACTTTTTTTGCTTTTACTATCCATAGTGGTACTGTTCCAAAGTCTTCATGTACCCTATCTTTTGCAAAAGCAAATTTTTCTTTTTCATAGAATTTTCTTTTTACTGCATAAATACATGCTGAATCCACATAATGAAAACTTGTTATCTCTTTAAAAGCATCTACTCCAGATAAACCTTCAAATGGCTTTTCATTATAGTCTACTGTTTCATTTTCATCATTTACAGTTCTTATTTGAAATCTAATTACATCAGCGTCATTTTTACTACTTTCATCTAATTTCTTTAGTAAATCCTTATCCCACCAATCATCACTATCAAGTAATACTAAATAGTCTCCCTTTGCTTCTTTAATAGCAGCATTTCTTACTACACTCAATCCAGCATGCTTATGTTCTATAACTTTTACATCAAATTTCTTGGCAACTTCAACTGTTTTGTCTGTTGAACCATCGTCAATTACTATTACTTCATAATCTTTGAATGTTTGTTTCTTTACACTATCTAATGTTTTCTTAATATATTTTTCCATGTTATATGCTGGTATGATTATACTAAATTTTGGCATTATATCACCTCATCAAATATTTTTTCTAAACGCTTAAGTTTTTCTGCTTGTAATTTTTTGAAATCAACTTTTTTTAGTTTTCCTTTATCCTTTAATATTTTCTTAACTTCATTAACCATTTTAGTTTCATCTTTTGAAACTATATAGGCAAAGTCTTTTCCAATATTTAATTGTGAATCACTTACATCTATAGTAGTAATAATTTCTTTATTTAAAGTTATTGCCTCTAAATATGTTAATGGAAATCCTTCATAATCAGATGTTAATATTACATAATCAGACTGTTTCATATATGGATATGGATTTTCTTTTCCTCCAAGGAATTTAACTTTTGACTCAAGTTTATTTTTCTTAACTAAGTCTTCATACATTTTTCTATCTGGTCCATCTCCTATTATCCATAGAGCTAATTCATCTATCTTATCTACCAAATTAATTGCTCGAGATAGTTTTTTAGCATGATCATCAAGTCTTCCTACAAATACTAAAAGTTTCTTGTTTTTTGGTTTTGTTGTATCTATTTTTTCTTCACTCTTTTTTAGAATTAAGTCTACATCAATAAAGTTTGCAAATACTTCACATTTATCTTTTATTTCTGGATAGAAATCTAAGAAGTCTTCTTTTGCTTCTTGAGCGACAAAGACAATTTTTCTAAAATCATGAATTTTTCTTGTATTAAAGAAGTTCATTAATTCTTCTTTATTATAAATATACTTATAATTACTATGAACATAGTAAGCTGTATTTTTTGAAGAGACTCTTGCAAGGACATTTGAACTTAAGCTATATGTAGCATAGCAACATCCAAAATCATAGTTATTATAGTTAAAGATTGTATAAATTAACTTTCTAATTAAATTTGTTAGTTTTCTTACTATTATGTTCTTATGATTTGATACTTTCACTTCTTCTACTTTTGCATTTTTATTTACTCTTGGCAAAAAGATTCCTCTTTTTTCTTCAAGTACTACTGTTACATTATACTTATTATAGTCAAATAAATTTAATAAGTTTGTTAGAGATGTTTCAATTCCTCCCATATCAAAATGTACTGTTGCGAACATTAAGTCTTTTTTACTTCTTATATGATTATCTAATATAATTATTATTGCAATTATTGATACAGCTGGTGCTGTAATAATATGTCCTGTAAATAAAGATAATACCAGTATTAAGAATGTGCTTAATCTTATCATATAGTTTTCATAGTTAATTGGTTTTATACTCATTATTACTTTATATAATATATAGAAGTAAATTCCTGTTAAAAGGATAAAACCTATTAATCCATGACTGTAATATATATCAAAGTAGTCCATTTCTATTAATTTTGTTTTTTCTTGGTTTTCAGTATAACCAATACCAAATAATTTTTCATATGTTGATGAATTTGTATAGTCATATGCTTTATGTTCTAGGAATGTTAATCTTTGACTAAATATAAAGTGATCTACTAATTCTTTTTCTTTAAAGACATCTAATATATTATCTACTTCTAAGTAATCTAGATGTACTTTAATATTTTTATAAAAATTTGTCTTTGGCATAATTAATAATAATGATGCACATGCTACTACAATAATACTTCCTGTTATTGCAACATTCTTATATGTTTTTTTCTTTATACAATAAATAATATAGTAAAGATATGAAAAACCTATAGTTAATAATAGTGTAAGTAATGGTGTTTTTGTTCCAATAGTTAGAATTACTATTAAGTAGATTAATGCAAATACTATTTTTAATATTTTATTTTTTAATTCTTTTAATATTATAAACATTACTGGTGTTAATAGAGAGATTATTCCACTTATTTCATTTGCAGCATTAAAGAATCCTAAACTTCCGCTCTTTGTTATTTTATAACTTTCAAATCCTAGTCCTAAGACATTTGGAATTAGTATTAATATTAAATAAGTTAATAATACTGTGAACAATGTCATTTTACTTACTCTATATTCATCTTTTAAATCATAAAGAGAAACTAATACTAATGGAAAATATATTGTCTTTAATAAACCTTGTAATTCGTAGAATACTACTCCGTCTTTATATATAATTATTCCTATTAGATATAATAAGGAGTAAACTGTTACTGCAATATATGTATATAAAGATAATTTTTTCTTATATACAAATGTTGTTGTGAACATTAAAAATAATAAAAACAACATTCTAATTACAATACCTATTGTTATATTTAAATCTAGTGTATGAATTGATATTCCTGTTATTAGATCTAATATTGGTTGTAATAGAAGAAATACTATTATTATTTTATTTAAGTTGTTTTTTATAAAATTGTGCATTTAATCACCTACTATTTTTCTAATATTTGTTTACTTAATTCTTTCCAATCATTATCTTTGAATTCTTTAATTAATTCTTTATCTTCTTCGAAGAATATTATTGTTCCTTTTTGAACTTCTCTTAAATCTTCTTTTTCTCTTATAACTTTAACGTTATTACTATTTAATTTATATTTTGATAAGTATGATAAGAAGTTATAGTCTTTTTTAGGAAAAGACTCATATACGTAGTAACTTTTATTTTTTTCAAAATCTTTATAATCTTTTAAGATAATATCATATCTATTTACTTTTGAACCTTTATAACTATCATTTCCTATTAATGATTTAAAACTGCCCGGGAAAATAAATATTGTTGATAGCATTAATAATATTGATGATATTGTAATGAATTTTATATTCTTATTATTATTTTTATATCCTAGTATATAGAAGAATACTATTCCAATAATTATTATAATGGCTGCTGTCATATATCTTTCATAACCAGAGAAATCTATTGCTTCTGAGAATGGCATTGATGTTAAATACATAACTCCAATTACTCCCCAGTATACTAAATATAAAATATCCACAGTTATTGTTAATAAAAGTACATTTTTCTTTTCTTTTTTATCTTTTTCAAAGAAATAGAACATTAATAATAATGCGTTAATTATTAATATATAAACATTTGATATGTTATCTTTTAGTGTAAATAAATGAAATATATAATTCTTTGTTAGTAAAAGTAATTTATCCCAACCTTTTGTTCTTAACGAAAGAATTACATTATCTGTACTTAGAGAATGTTTTGAATATAAAGACATGTCACCAAAAACTAGTTTTACATGACTTTGCCAGATAAGTAAGAAGGCTGTTACTGTTAATAATGTAATTGCTGCGTACTTTAATCCTTTTTTTAATTCTTTATTTTGTTTTGCTAAGTATAGTAAATAAATACAATTAAATGCGACTATTAAGAATCCTGTGTTTTTTACTAAGAAGACAAATATTGATATTGGTAATGAATAAAGGAATCCTTTTTTTATATCTTTTTTATAGTGTGTTAATATTGCTAAAGATGAAATAGCCATTGTTGATACCATTGCATCTACTAATAAGTCATTAAATCTAATTGATACTGTCATTATAAATATATAAAAAATAGTTATTAAAATATTTTTTAGTACTTTTGTATTTGATTTTATAAAATTAAATAATGGAATTAAGAATGCAAATGTTAAATAGTTTTGTGCTACTATCATTGATGCTTCTTGTTTACCTGTTAGAAATCCATAAAGATATGTAAAACATGCACTTCCCGGTTGATATCCTTTAAAGAATATTACTGTATCTTCAAAATTTGGAAGTGATCCTTCTAAAAACATATTTTTTATAATTAGTCCCCAATGAGAAAAATTATCATAGTGAGTTAAATGCATATTCATTCCAACTAAAGTTATATATGTAAATATAATTATTGGAATAAATACAGATGGTTTCTTTATATTTTCCTTTAAATCTTTAATTGTAGGTTTTTCTTTATAAGTATAATAACCAAATAATATAATCCCTATTAGTATTAAAGATATTGTTACTAATGGAATCATATTCAAAATACCAGCTATAAAAACAATTATTCCTAATAAAGAAAATGTTATAGGTAATAAGAATAGTTTTTCAATACTAAATTTTTTATCTAATATTTTCATATATCCTAATATAACTATCCAAAATAAAATTGTTCCTATTATTAATTGCATTACTATCACCTTTTTTTACATTTTGTATTAATAATATTGTAACATAAGAGATTGTTGCTTGTACATTTATTTACAAAAATAGTCTCTCTATTTGTTTATATTTTTCATGATATATTATATAATGTAATATATAAGATAATGGAGGTATTTAATGGCAAGAAAAAAGAAAAGTAAATCTGATGATTTTATAAAAATAGAAGAAAAAGATAAAAAGGTTGTTATAGAAGAAGTTAAGAAGGAAGAAAAAAAGAATGTTGAGATTCCTAGAAATAAAATTTATAAACATCCTTTAACGAACTTTGTTTTAGTTCTTGTATTACTTAGTAGTTTAGCTTTCTTTATAATTGGTCTATTTTTTGAGAAAGATTATTCTATTACTAGTATGATAAGTAGTTTGTTGCTTGTAGTTTTCTCACTACTTTATGTTACTTTCTCAATGACAATTAATAGAAAGAATAAATCGATTATTCTACTTAGTGGTTTATTCTTATTGGGATATTTTACTTATGGTAGTTTACTTACTCTAGAAGTTTTTAAAATTCCAAATAATAGAGTTTTAGATTTTTCTGGAATGGAACTTACAGAAGTTATTAGCTGGAGTGAAGAAAATAAAATTGATATAGTTCAAGATTATGAGTACAGTGATATGATTAGTGAATATCATATTATAAGTCAAAGTGTTAGAGCTGGTACTAAACTTAACGGTTTAAAAAGTCTTACAGTTGCAGTTAGTGAAGGACCTAACCCTTCTAAAGAAGTAGCTGTTCCAAATATGGTTAATTGGGAAAGTGAACGTGTATTAGAATTTATAAAGAATAATTATTTATCTAATGTTGATGTTGATTTTGAAGAATCTTCTAAACAAAAAGATACTGTTATTGAACAAAATAAGAGTGGTAATATGAGAAGAAATGAAGAGTTAGAATTAGTATTCTCATATGGAGAAGAACTTGGATTTGATGAAGTTAAACTAAGAGATTTAAGTGGTATGACTGAGTTTGAAGCAAAGTTTTATTTAAAACAAAATCAATTAAAATATAAATTTGAAGAAGTTTTCTCAAGTAAAGTTAAGAAAGGTCTTGTTGTTAAACAAGATGTTAAACCTGGTACTATGGTAGCAGTTAATGATGATAGAATTACTGTTAGTATTAGTAAGGGTCCTGAAATTAAGATTCCTGATTTAAAAGGAATGAGTATGACTGATATTACTGAATGGGTAATTAAGAATAAATTAAAATTAGAATTTACTGATAAGTATGATGATTCTATTGAAGAAAATTCGGTTATTAGTGCTAATTATAAAGAAGGAGAAATTGTTGCTGAGGGTACTGAAATTGAAGTAGTAATTTCTCGAGGAAAATTAATTATGCCTGAGTTTAAGTCTTATAATGACTTTAAGGAATGGGCTGATAAGTATGATATTAGATATGAAGAAAAACATGAATTTAGTAGTTCAGTAAAAGCTGGTGAAGCTATTAAATATTCATATAAAACTGGTGATACAATTAGAAATAATGATCCAGTAGTTGTTACTGTATCTGATGGAAAAGAATCAAGTGTTCCAAGTGTTGTAGGTCTTTCTAAAGATGCAGCTGCTTCTAAGTTAAAGAGTGCAGGGTTTGGATATGGATTTGTTTATAGTTATAGTAGTACAGTTAGTAAAGGTAAAGTTATTAGACAATCAATAAGTGCTGGTTCTAAGGTAGCTGAAGGTACAACTATTACAGTTACAATTAGTAATGGTAAGAAACCTTCAAGTAGTTCTAGTAGTTCAAGTTCATCAGGAAGTAGTTCTTCTAAGCCGACTTGTGATACATCTAAAGGTTCTGCATTAAATATTCAAAATGGCTCTTCTGGAAGCCAAACAGTATCGATGATTAAACAACTGAATCCAAATCATAAGTTCTCATTTAATTATGTTACGTCATGTCCTAATGGAAGTATTGCCCCCGGCTCTGTATGTAATGGTGCAGAACTTGATGGTGTATGGAAAAATTATTGCAATACAATAACTATTACAATTATTAAGTAAAAACAAAAGATAAGATTTGCTCTTATCTTTTTTATTCATTAAAAAAGAGGATTTTTAATCCTCTAATTTGTTACTTTCATTTCTATTCTATTTCCTTTAGACAAATTAATAGAGAATGAATAGTTCTTATTATTAATAGTTTTCTTTACTGGTTCTAAGCTTCTACCTAGTTTTTCGGTAAACTCTGAATAATCAGTTATATTAGAACTTGTTGTTATATAAATTACATACTCTCCTACCGGGATATCTGATATATCTATTTTCTTATCAAACCAAGCTTTTGTTTTATCTAATTTATCATCTACTGGTAAGAACACTTGATAATTCCCGTCAATAATACTATCTAATGATTTAGTATATTTTTTATATGTTGATTTATTTTCAAATACAATATTTCTTATTACATTAATGCTCTTTGATAAATCCATTCCATATGAATAACTATTACCTCTTATGTATAAATAATCATCACTAAATTCAAATTTAGTATATTTAGTATATTGATTATAAATATAAGAACTGTTTTTATCAGCAATTGCTTCATCTCTTACTTTTAATTCTACATATGAAGTTGATGAATCATAGTTATTACTGATTGTTGCTTCATTGGTAGCGCTTTCTACTTTAGTAGATTGTGGTTTATAAGAATTATTATTTACTAATTCCTTTACATAATATAAATCAGTTTCTGCATAAGCATAGAATTGATAATTACCTACTGGCAGATTATCTACATCTACTTCAGCATTAAACCATGAATATGTATAATCTTTTCCATCTGGGCTATAAACACTTTTAGGAATGTCTTCTTTTTTAGTAATTCTTGTTCCTTCTACTTTTATTTCTTCATTTGTATCAATATTTAAAAATATTAAAGTATAGTTAATGTCTATATTTAAATTATTATCTATACCGTAAATTGCTTCATATCCTTGAATTAGAAGTTTATTATCTTTTGTTTTTATATAATTTAAATTAAATAATCCTTTTGTTTCTTCTTTTACAATTTCTTCTACTGAAATCTTAATAGTTTTTTCTACTGTGTGGTTGTATGAATCTGTTACTTGATATGTTACTTCATATGTTCCTAATTCTTCTGTATTTACAGTATTTTTAATTACTTTGATGTTTTTTGTAATATCTCCATCTTCTTTGTCAGTAGCTGTTACTCCATTTAATTCATTAAATGTACTTCCAATGTTTACTTTTTTATCATTTGCATTAATTACTGGTTTTTCATCTTCAACAACTGTAACTGTAATTATTTTTGTTGTGGTGTGATTATTGTTATCTGTTACTTCATATGTAACTTTATATGTACCAGGTGTATCTGTTTTAACTGTGTTTTCTTTTACTGTTACTTTTCCAGTAATTGAACCATCTTCTGCATCTGTTGCAGTTACACCTTCTAATTCTTTAAATTCTTTACCTTGAGTAATTGTTTTATCTTTTGCATTAATTACTGGTGCTTGATTTTCTGCATAGTAATTATATTTTGTTATTTTAACATCTGGTGCTTTAGCAAGTGTCCAACCATATATATTACTTGAACCACTTAAGTTAACTGGTACTTTGTACCAAAGTTCACCAGATACTGTTTTTTCTTCAAGTATTGGCGTATATGCATAATGATATAGTCCACTGATATGACCATCTAGTTTATCAATTGTTGTTGGGGTAACTATTGTATAAGTATTTACTCCATCAACTGTTACGCTTGCTTGTCCGTATGCAGAAGTTATAAATTTGATTGAATCTGCACTTACCCAGTGTTTTTGATCATATTTATAATCTGATGTTACTAAGTAAGCTACTGGTTTTTTATTTTCATCATAAGCAGTTGTGAATACCATTACATATCTATTATTTAATAATGTTTGTCCTTTTTTAGATATTAATGTTGGGTCATAATAATATGGTGTATCTTTTACTGATACTGCAACTTTTGGTTTGATTGTTGCATTTTTTATATATAAATCATATGTATAATTTTTATCTTTATGTTCTGGTACATCATTTGGTGATATGTATCCATTTTCCCCTGTATTTGTTTTTAATACATAAGCAGCTGGAATATAAACATACGAATCCCAGTTATAATATCCTGATGTTTTCTTATTAAAGTTTGCATCTATATTCATATCTGATACAACTTTGTACCAAATTTTATTTCCATTTACTTCTTCACCTTCTACTTCTTCTAGTAGGACTAATCCGACTTCTGATGAAGGATAAGTAAATACTGATTTAGCACTTGTTTTAGGAGCTGCTTTTGCTGCTGTTGAACGTGTTGTTATTCCTGTTTGATAGAAGTTATAATCTTGTAGTCCATATGCTTTATCTAGGAAATAATAGTTAGAAGCCATTTTTTCTCCCCAATAAACATCTGAGGCATACTTAACATTCATCCCTACTCTTTTATCTCCATTTTGGGATCCAAAGTATCGCCAATCTTCTGGGTTAGAGTATCCATATGTTACCCATGAATTACTATAATCATAAATACTTTGAGCAAAAGTTGGGAACCAATTAGCTGCTTGGGTTGGATTAGAATCGACTGCATTTAATCCAAAACCATTATTTTTATTTATTGATAAATTACTTGTACCATTACCCGATTCATTTCTACTTACACCAAATGATAATAATGCATTTGCTCCATACAATTCTTGGGCATTATAGAAGAACGCTCCTTTTCCGTACAAACGCGATGAATTGATATTTTGATGTGTTGCACTAGCTGTACCATATACATCTCTTCCCTTTTTCAATGATGTTCTAACATATTCATCAATATTAATACTTGAATACGTTGTTCTTGTATGTTGAGGTAGGAATTGATAATAATTATAATATGGTTTATCTGGATTTACTGAATTTGCATAAGTATTATTCTTATAATCAGTAACCATTGTATATCTATCTTTATAGAAATAGTGTCCATCATAACTATAATAAGTTCCTTTTGATAACATTTCTGGTTTTGGACCAATTGTAGATCCTTGACTTCCTGAATATGTATTTTGAATTTTATTAACATAATTATGACGTATTGATGAATCAGAAACAGTATAACTACTTGATGACTTTACCCATACTAATGGTACAATTTCATGAGCACTTAATTTTACCCATCCTTTATATCCATTAATTTTTATCTTCATAACAAATGTTCCTGCTTTACTTGAATATGTAATTGATAAAAGTGCTGCATCTACTCCACCATATCCACTTTCACCTACCATATATGTATGAGCATTACTAAGACTCGCTGAATCAAATATATCAAATGTTCCAGAGGGATGAGTTAAGTCTACTAATGCAGACATAGCATTAAATATTTTTACTTTTCCACTTTGAGTTCCAAGAACGGCTAAGTCTTTACGTCCATCTGCTTTCATCGCAGCATTTGCTTTATCATATGTATCGTGACAACTTACTTTTTCTATTGAACCATCTGATTTAAATAAAGCTAGTTCATAAGTTCCACATAGTTTTCTACTAGCATAAGTACTCTTGTCATATGCATATGTATCTTTTATGCTAAACAAACTTAATAATGTTAATATTGAAAAAAATAATAATTTCTTCTTCATATGCATAGACCTCCATCTTATTATTCAATTATATTATAACAAATATATATTTTCATTTAAAATATTAGATTGTTTTTTCACATTATTTTACATATTTTTTACAAGAGAATTATTTTATTTAAATTGGTCTTTTTCCAACCTTGAAAAATTAACATAAATTAGATATAATTTATTATAGAATTGCAGATGGGAGGTTACTTATGTTTAAAAAGAAAGAACCTAAAGAAAAGAAAGAGAAAAAAGTTAAAGAAAAAAAAGTAAAAGAAAAGAAAATTAAAAAAGAAGAAGAAACTGAAAAAGAAGTAAAAGTTAAGAAGTTCTCTTTTGGTATATTTATATTTACAATACTATTGTTATTAGCAATTGGTTGTAGTGGATTTTGTATATATCAAATTTTATTACTTAGTGGTATTGAAAATCTAATTAGATATATAGTTATTGGACTTATTGCTTTAATTGATTTAGTTTTTATTATTAAACTTCTTTTAATAAAAAGTAATAGAAAGAAGAATAAGAAAAAGAAAAAACATATTGGATATGGTATTGCGATGTTCTTATTTGCAGGATTATGCTTTGCAGCAGGTTTTGTAATTAATTACTTTTATAGTAAAGTTGCTAATATGAATAGTGATTTAGTTACTTACTCTTCTAGTTTACTTGTAATGTCTGATGATAAGGCTACTAAGATTGAAGATATTGTTGATTATGAAATTGGTATTTTAGAAGATGATAAATCACCTGAAGGATATATTATTCCACAAGAAATTGTTAAGGAACATTCACTTCATGATACAAATGTAATTAAATCGTATGATAATTACTCATCTATGTTAGTTGATATGTATGCTGGTGAACTTGATGCAATGTTTATTACTAGTGATTATGTTGATTTATATTCAGATATTACTGGTTATGAAGATATTGCTACTGATACAAAAGTTATTATTAGTAAAGATAAAGAAATGAAGAAGTCGGAAACATCTAAAGTTGAAGTTGCTTCTGCTAAGAAGTCAGTTACTGAACCATTTACCATATTGTTAATGGGAATTGATTCTACCGCTGAGGTATTATCTAAGAAAGCGGTTGCTAATGGGGATACATTAATATTAGTTACATTTAATCCCAAAACATTAAACGCTACAATGTTATCTATTCCTAGAGATAGTTATGTACCTATTGCTTGTTGGGCAAATAAAGCAGAAAATAAAATTACACATGCTGCAGGTTATGGTAATGATTGTATGATTAATACAATTCAAAATTACTTTGGTATTAAAATTGATTATTATGCAAAGATTAATTTTAAAGGATTAGTTAAATTAGTTAATGCTGTTGGTGGCGTTGAGGTAGATGTACCTACTAAGTTATGTACTGATAACTCATCTCGTGGTGGAAAAATTTGTATTAAAGCTGGTCGTCAAACACTTAACGGTGAACAAGCATTAGTATTCGCAAGAAATAGAAAACAACTTGTTAATGGTGATTTTGGTAGAGCTCAACATCAACAAGAAATTATTATGGCATTAATTAATAAGATGAAAACAATTACTAAGGTTAGTCAATTTACTTCTATCCTTGATACAGTATCAAAGAGTTTAGACACTAACTTAACTACTAAACAAATATTAGAATTTTATAACGTTGGTAAAGATATTATAAAGAAGAGTTCAAGTGCTGAACATTCTAACTTAATTAATATTCAACAATTATATTTACAAGGAAATAGTCAAATGATTTATGATGAAGGTATGAGAATGGTTTTATATAACTATGTGCCTAATAAATCTAGTAAAGCTGATATAGTTAAGGCTATGAAACAAAATCTTGAATTAACTGGTCATTCTGATGTTAAGACATTTAGTTTCTCTGTTAATTCTAAATATGAAAAGAACGTTATTGGAAAAGGGCCTTATAGAACTGGTTCTGGATTATATAGATTATTACCTAGCTTTATAGGAATGTCTGCTAGTGCTGCAGAAGCTAAGGCTAAGAGTTTAGGTTTATCTGTTATATTTATTGGTGAAGAAGGAAAAGTAAAAGAACAAAATTATCCAGCTAATAAGAGAATGGATAAGATTGGTGGACCTTTATATTTAACATTATCTGGTCCTACTAAAGTTGAAACTCCTGAAGTTGTTGATCCTGGTACTGGAGAAGGTACTGGAGATGCTACTGGTGGAGATAATACTACTCCTGGTGGCACAACGACTGATAATAATACAAATCCTACACCTACAGAGCCAACACCAAGTACTCCTACACCAGATAATAGTGGAGAAAATACAAATGGAGCTTCTTAGGAAGCTTCTTTTTTTTGCATAAAAAAAGAAGACTAAGTCTTCTTTTATATTTCTACTACGTAGTATTTAATATCTTTTTTAATTAGAACAACTACTGCACTCTTTTGATAACTTGAGAACTTTTCTTTGGTATATGTCCAATTAACTTTTACTTCATAACCTTCGTGTTTTTCTTTTTTATAAGCAAATTCTGTTGGTGTGATACTTTCTACTGTAATTGTATCTACTGCAGGTAATTCTTGTTTTCTTTCGCCATATATATTACTTTCTATATACTTATAATAAGTATCTTCTGCATTTAGTAGGAAGTTATCTAGTGCATCTGGATGAACAAAATCTACTCCACCAACATCTGTCTTAGCAACTTTATCTTCTAATGAATAGAAGTCATATACAAACATTTCAGCTACTTTTTTAGCATATTCTTCTTGATTAACTTCGTCTTCACGAAGAATATCTTCTAGTTCTTTAAACATTTCTTTATACTTTTTTGTTTTATTATCTTTTAATTCGTAACCATATTCATCAATTGACTTTAAGACCTTAATTTCTTTTACTTTTTCTTTCTTTGGCATAAAGTTAATTACTATAATAGCAGCAAGGGCAATAATTAAAATTAATGCTACTCCTATTATTGTTAATTTGGCTTTCTTTTTTAATTTCATATTATTCCACCTTCCTACTCTTCTATTTCTTTTGGTTTTAATAAATCAAAGACAATTATATCATTTGAAACATCTAATAATTTATTAGCATATTCATTATTATTTTTTATTTCTTCTTCACTTACTGCTTCATTTACAAGTGATAGGTATTCACCTTTTTGACTATTATAATATATTTTATTAGTTACCCAATTTCCATTAGGGAAAACTACTATATTTTTATCTTTTATGTTAAAGATATCATTTCCTAATGAATATTCATTATATATACCTAACATATTACCTAATGTTGGAGCTGCATCATACATTCCCATAACATTTGATATTTTCTTATTTAGTGATGTTCCTTTCATATCTTTTGTCCAGATAATAAATGGAACTTTTCTTCCTAATTCATATTGATATGAATCATATTCAACATATCTTTCATCATCTTTATCTAGAAGTTCATCTTCTTCTTTATCATAATTTTTTTCTAAATTATATTCTTTTTTAGATAATCTAGCATCATGGTCTCCATAAATTACTAGTACTGTATCTTCTAACAATCCAGCTTCATCTAATCCATTTACTAAATCTCCTAATGCTGAATCTGCATAATGAAGTGATTTATAATAGTTACCTAGTTTTGTTCCCTCTAAGTATGGATATGATACTTCTTGTGTTGTACCATTTATTTTAACATTTTCTTTAATATCTACATCAAAGTCTCCATATTTATCTGTATCAGAGAATGGTGTGTGATTTGATAACATAATCATTAATCCATACCAATTGTCGTGTTTCTTATCAATTTTCTTTAATTTTTCTACTGATTGAGCAAAGAATTCTTTGTCATTTAATCCTAAACCGATAATATTTTCATCTGTGATTGTATAGTCTTCTTTACTATAGAACCTTTTAAATCCAAAATTATTATGCATTATACGTCTATTCCAGAAGTCTGCATTATTTGCATGCATACTAAAGGTATAATAACCTTTTTCTTGTAGTAATAACGGTGTTGTGATATAAGTTCTATCCGGATAAGATACAAATGCTGTACCACTCTTTGTTGGCATTAATGATGTATTAAATGTTAATTCTGCATCTGATGATGTTCCAACACTTACTTGAGAATAGAAATTTGAAAAATACATTCCTTCACTTGATAGTTTATTAAGAGTTGGTGTTACTGGTTGACCATTAAATTTCTTGTTAATGGCATTTGTTTGCATACTTTCGGCATGAATTACTAGTACATTTTTACCTTCAAATATATTTGTATATTTATTTGTTTTAACTTTTTTATTATCTTCAAAGTATTCTGTAAAGTTTTTATATGCTTTATCATATCCAAACATGGAGTTTATTGTTGGTTGAATTGTTGCAACAACGTCGTTTCCTTGATATACATAAATACCAAAGCATTGAACTATATATTCTTTATTCCATTGTTTTAATAATCTACTTATATCTGTAGGAGTTAATGTTAGTAGGAATACACCAGCAACTACTGCTCCTGTAATTAATGTTGTAAAAGTTTTCTTTTTACGTTCTGACTTAACTTCTATTCTTTTATAATAATTTTGTTTTTTTAGTTTGTAGTGAGCAATAAACATAATAATTGGTCCTAGTGCATAGATTAAATCTTTTAATTGAATTACATTTTCTGTTACTGCATCTCCTACTTCTCCTACATATTGTGTAAGTGATAACATCGATATAGAAGCAAATGATGTATAGTATGTATAATATACTGAGTTAATCATACATATTGCAGTTAAAAATATATTTAATCCTATGTAATAAGTAAAACGATGTTTTGGTTTAAATAAATAACCAAATGATCCTAATAATATAACTACTGCTGTATCAGCTAATATTGCTTGAATTGAGAAGATACTTTTTACTGTAGGCATACAGAATCCTCTTAATAAGGTTGCATTTAAAATTCCTGTTGCGACAAATAGTAAAAACAATACATTATCTTTCATATATTTAGCAATTAAATGTTCTGTCTTGATTTTTTTGAATACTTTTTTCGTTTGACTTACAAGTTTTTTCAGTCCATGTTTTATTCTTTTCATATCTTTACCTCGCTTATATAATTATAACACTCTATTAGTATTTTTTCAATCTACTAAGATATTGATGTTTAGGCATATTATTGACACTTTTTCATAAGTTTGTTGGGTGCTTTTAAAGACAACTATGATACAATATTTCTGAAGATAAGGAGTGGGTATTATGTTTGAGTATAAAGAGTCTAATATTTTACTAATGATAGAAGCTTTGAAAAAGATAATTAAGATATTCTTAGGGCCATTCCTTACTGCTTATTTTATTAGGGTTTCAGCAGAATCTTTAGTTGATATTTCATTTTATTATATATTAAATTATGCTGTTTTAGGTATTGGTTCATTTATTCTAGGATGGATATTAAAAAAAAGATTTCATTTAGAGACATTTAGAACAGGTATTATTATTAACTTTATTTATATCTTAGTAATTGTTTTATTACAGGAAAAGATTATTAATTATATTCCTTTAATTGCTTTGTTATATGGATTATCTTCCTGTTCTTACTATTTTCCATATAATTTATTTGCTTCACTAAAGGTTAAAAATGTAGATAGAGATTCATATGAGATGAAAAGACAAATATTAATGACTACTGTTAATATTGTTATTCCAGTATTACTTGGAAGTATTATTTCTACTACTAACTTTCAGTTGACTGCAATTATTATTTTAATTGTTTCTATACTTCAAATTATTTTATCTTTATTAATTGAACCTATTGAAATGAAAAATAGTAAATATACTCCTTTTTCATCAATTAAAACATTATTTAAAAATAAAGATATTAGAAATATGTTGTGGGTTGATTTTTTTAGGGGTATGAATGTTGCTGATAGCCCATTAGATATTTTAATGGTTGTATTAATAGTTGGAGCATTAAAAAGTGATTTTGGTTTAGGTTTACTTACTTCTTTTGCTTCTGTATTGGTTATATTTATTCAATATCTATATACAAAGAAGTTTAATAAGAAGCATGATAAAACTTTAGTATTTGTTAGTACTTTAGTTCCATTAGCTACACTTACTTTAATGTTATTATGGAAAAATGAAATTACTCTTATCTTATATTATTTTAGTTATATGGTTATAATTAATTTATTAGCGCTTATATATGATGTTAGATTGTTTAATATTTCTAATTGTAAGATTATTAAAGAAAATCATTTCTTAGAATTTTGGTCTATTAGGGAAATGGTTCTAAATATTGGAAGAGTTTCAGGTTTCTTACTTGTACTTATAGCCGGAATTATTAATAATAGAATTTTGTCATATATATTATTAATTGTATTTACAATGACTATTCTATTTGCGGGATTATTTGCCGGAAGAGTAAAAAGATACGATAGTATAAAATAAAAAAACTACTTATTGTAGTTTTTCTTTTTTTGTATTAGGAAGTGAACTTCCAGCGTTTATAATCATTCCGAGTACAAATATATATGCTAGTATGTATACCCACAATAGTAATATTACTACGTTAGAAATACTTCCATAAAATATATTATAATTTGAGAATGTTGAAATATATATTGAATATATTTCAGAAGCAAGAATCCATCCTATTGTAGTAAACCAAGCTCCTTTTGTTGCAGATTTACTTTCTATTTTTTCATCTGGTGCAATTACATACATTAATTTTATATTGAAGTATAAAACTAATATTGTAATCGGATATTGTAATAGTTTAAATAATCTATATATAAAGTCGATTGGGACTTTTTTTGATGCGGATAATTTAATAATATCAAAGATTGTATCTCCCCAAATAGGTACAACTAATAGGAAAAAGAATAGACCTACTAATGATAGTGTCATTAGTATCGCTTTAATTCTTCTTCTGAAGAATCCTTCTGTTTTTATTTTGTATATTTCATTTGAGGTAATTATCATTGAATTTGTTCCATTAGATGCTAAAACGAATGCTGCTACAAAGAAAGCTATTGCATTAAAGTTTAATCCTTTAGCAGACATAACACTTACAATTATATCACTTACTGCATCAGGAACGGCACCGTCTATTACACTTCTGATTGTTCCTACTGGAATTGATAATGCTGATGCTATTGTTCCAATAAGAGCTATTAATGGTATTAAGGACAAAACAAGAAAAAAAGCAAGTTGCCCAGGTAATATCCTAAGCTCTGGCTTTTTCATTAGCTCGATAAATTTACTAAAGAACCCTCTTGCTTTTTCCATATTCTACTTCCTTTATTTGTATTCTTCTTTATTTGTTATCATTTCTAGTGTTGCTTCGTTAATAGCATCATCTAATGTCTTAATTTCATCAGTAATCATACTATATCCTACTGCAGCTCCAAATTCATGTGGTAATGATTTCATTTCTTTTTCTAGTTTTTTAGTATATGTGGAAATTTGTCTATCACTATATCCTACTAGATAAATTAAGAATTCGTTTCCATCTGTTCTGATAACTTCACTGTTTTCTAATTGTGTATTAACTAATATTCCAGCTGCCTTAATAATTAATTGGTCTCCTTCTTCATGACCATAATTATCATTAACATACTTAACATTATTTAAGTCTACCATGACAATTGATTGTGGGAATACTTTTGAATCTTCCCATTCAGCCATTTTAGCATTTAAATAATTTCTATTTTTTAATGATGTCAACATATCGGTATATTTATGACGATCTGTTGCTTTTATTTTCTTAACTTCTTTTTTCTTCTTAATAATTAAGTAAGTAATTCCAATTGTAATTAATGGAATAAATATAATCATTAAGATAATTGTATATACTTGTTCAAATGTTGAATCTTCAAGAATTGATGCATGTAGATTTTCAATTCCTGTATTACGATAATTATAATAAGAATTTGTGTTTATTATATAATTAAATAAATCGTAGAACTCTTTATTATCTTGATGAACCATAAATTTATAATCATTCATCATTGTATCTTTATATAATAGTTTATAATTTTTAAATTTATTATTTTGATAATATGAATAAATTTCGTAATCTACTACAACTAAGTTAGATCCTGCTTTTTTAAGCATTTTATCTAAATTATCGTATGTTTTTATTTTAGCTTTTGAATTACTTTCAAAGTAATTATGTAATGCATCTCCTGATAGCATTAATACTTTTTTATCTTTTAAACTTTCAAATGAGTTAATTACATGATTGTCTTTTTGTTTTCCTAATACAACATAATCTTCTATAAATGTTGATACTGTTGGAGAATAATTCTCATTTGTATAGTTATAGTAATCAAAGTATAGATCTACTTCATCTTTATCAATAGCTTTTTCTAACGCCTTTTTAGAAGGATATTTTTTATATTTAAATTCAATATCTCCCAAACGTGACATTCTATTAACATATTCTCCAGCAATTCCTGCTAGTTTACTATGTACTTTTAATTCATATGGTTCATTTTCTACGTAACCGTATATATATGTTTTTGAAACTAATGCTGATTTTTGTTTTCCTGTTAAATTATTTTTTTCTAGATAATAATTTAAGTATGATGCATTATATTCTTCTACATATTTTGTATAGCGCCATTTATTATAATATTTTTCAACTATTGTATCTAATTTATCATCTGTTCCAGATAATGTTAAAACAATTTGTTTTTCATATTCTGTAAAGAAATAGTTAATTGAATATTTATCTTTTTCAATTATGTAGTCTAAGTACATAATATTTGGAATAACAATCATTTCTACTGAGCCTGAATCTAATGCGTTATATAATTCTTTGATTGTATTAAATGTTTTATATGATAAGTTACTTCCTCCTTTTAGGTAATAACTTATATCTTCACTATCTTCTTTAAAGACTCCTATTGTCATATCTTTCATATCTTTAATATGATTTATTCTTTGATATGTTTTACCGACAGCTATATAGTTGTCTTTAAATAATGGTAAGTCATTATCAGTTAATTTTTCATCTCCATCAAGTATTCTTATTCTTGTACCTGATGTTGTACTTCCAGTTTCTTTTAAATATGGAATTTTGTTAAATTGTAATCCTATTGCAGTTTCAAAATCTTCAATAAAGTTAAAGATTACTCCTTCTCCATCTGTTCCGTATAAAGGATAGTCATTAACAACTTCAAAGTCAAATGCTTGTTCTTTATTATCTTCTACCCATCTTTTTTCTGTTACTGTTAGTGTTGTTGTTTTATCTTCCTTATTATAGTAACGATATACACCCACAAATGCTAGTAGGGCTATTATAACAGGAATAATAATTATTAGTGATTTTTTCTTCATTATATCTACCCCTATCTATCTTTTGTCCATGTAATATTTTCTGCTGTTGGTATTTTATAACCAATTATTGGAAAATCTTTTGTTTCTTTTTCTTTAACCATGAAGAATTGGACATCATAAAATTTTTTTTCTTCATCATTTAATGATGCTAGTGCTTTTTTTGCATAACTTTTAGCATTACTTTTTGATACATTATCTTCTAATGTAATAGTTATATTAATAATTCTTCCAGATACTCTTGATTTAACTTTTTTAACTCCTGTTGTTAAATCTTTTTTAATATCTTTATCTAGATTCTTATTTAATTCCACTTTTCCTTCTAATCTATTACCATATACAGCAAGCCCATCGTTTGGGAATAATATGTTTTTTACTTGTACACAAAGTAGTATTAATATAAAGAATACTACTAATGATAAAATTATATTTTTATTTCTTCTTATAAATCTCATATGCTCACATCCTAGTACTATAATTATACACTATGCCATATTGTTTTTCAATTTACAATTTATTTGTAAATTATTGAAGTTCTTCAACTAAAATATCCATTGCTATCTTAGGATTTGCTGAACCCTTTGATGCTTTCATTACTTGTCCCATTAGATATTTAATTGCTCTATCATGTCCGGCTTTGTAGTCTTCAACTGAACCTGGGTTTTCGGCAATTACTGATTTAACTACATCTCTGATTGCTGAGTCATCTGTAATATTTTCAATTCCAGATGTTTTAATTATTTCTTCAATAGATACTGTTTCTTCTAGAATTTTATCTAAAATATCTTTTAAGTTTTTACTTGTTAATGTATTATCTTCCATCCTATTAATTAATTCTAGGAATCTCTCTTTTGTTAATGTTGTTTCTGTAATTGTTTTTTCATTTTTATTTAGATATCCTGAAATATCTCCTAATAAAAGATTACTTGCGATTTTTAAGTTAGTGTTTTCATTTAATAATTCATTAAAATAATCACTTAATGCTCTATTTTGAACTAGCTTATTGGCATTTACTTCTGATACTCCTTTTTCTACGTATACTTTTCTTCTTTCATCAGGTAACATAGGAATAGTCTTTACTACGTTTTCAATCATTTCATCTGTTACATATACAAATGGAATATCTGGTTCTGGGAAATAACGATAATCATTTCCAGTTTCTTTAACACGCATTAAAACTGTATCTCCAAGTTTGTCATCATAACGTCTTGTTTGGGGTTTAAATGTTTCTCCGCTATCGTAGATTTTTGTTTGACGTTCGATTTCTTTATTAATACTGATTGCTACATTTGTAATTGAACCAATATTTTTTATTTCTGCTTTTGTTCCAAATGGATCAGATTCATTTTTTCTAATTGATACATTTGCATCAGCTCTCATTGAACCTTCTTCAATTTTACAATCAGATACGTCTGTATAGAATAATAATTCTCTTAATTTTTCTAAGTAGGCTTTTGCTTCTTCTCCACTATTCATGCATGGTTTTGTAACTATTTCTATTAGTGGTACTCCTGCTCTATTGAAATCTAATAAAGTCTTTGTTCCTCTATGTGTTGACTTACATGTATCTTCTTCAATATGCATTTCTTCAATTTCTATTTTTTTCTTTACTCCATTTACTTCTACTTCAACATATCCATCATATCCAATTGGAGTTCTACTTTGTGTAATTTGATAGTTTTTTGGATTATCTGGGTAGAAATAGTTTTTTCTATCAAAGTGCATTTCTCTTCTGATTTTACAATTTAAAACAGTTGCTGCTTTAATTGCTAAATTTAATACTTCTTTATTTAATGTAGGAAGTGTTCCTGGATAACCTAAATCAATAACATTAGTTAGTGAGTTTGCCATTTCTCCATAACCATTAATTGAGTTTGAAAATATTTTTGTATTTGTTTTTAACTCTACATGTACTTCTACACCTATTGTTGGTATGTATTTTGACATTATTTCTCACCTCCTGGTGTTAAATCTAAGTTAAGCTCTTTTTCAATAAAGCTAGCTAGTTGATAAATTTTTGCTTCTTCGAAATCATTTCCAATAATATGCATTCCAATTGGCATATGGTCATTATCAAATCCTACTGGAACATTTAGTCCTGGTAGACCTGACATATTTGCTGGATTTACTAAAACGTCATCTAAGAAACTCTTCAATGGGTCATCTAATGAATCAGTTTGGTTATATGCTGTTGTTGTTGCAGTTGGTCCTATAATTAAATCATAATCTTTATAGATTCGTTTGAACTCTTGGCGCATTGCTGCACGTACTGCCATTGCTTTATCATAGTAGATTTTTGCATTTTCTCCACTTAAGATGTGTGCTCCTACCATAATACGTCTTTTTACTTCTGTTCCAAATCCCTCTTGTCTTGTTTTAAAATATACATCTTTTATACTTTCAGGATTTTCTTTTGAGAATCCATATCTAATTCCATCAAATCTTGCAAGGTTTGAACTTGCTTCTCCTAATGCTATTACTTGATATAATGTAACTGCTTGATCTAAGTATTTCATATCAACATAGTCAACTATTGCTCCAGCATTTTTTAATACTTCTATTGTATTTTTTATTGCGGATTTTACTTCTTCGTTAACAATATCACTCATAAAGTAGTTTGGTACTGCTATTTTCATATCTTTAACGTCTTTTCCAATTAATCTTGTAAAGTCTTCTGTTTCTTTTTCTGCTGATGTTAAATCTCTTTCATCTTTTCCTACTATTGCATTTAATAATAGTGCATTTTCATAAACATTTTTTGTCATCGGTCCAATTTGATCCATACTTGACGCGAATGCTACTAGACCAAACCTTGATACTCTTCCGTATGTTGGTTTCATTCCAACTATTCCACAGTAACTTGCTGGTTGTCTAATTGATCCACCAGTGTCTGAACCTAAGGCAAATGGTAAGTCGCGTGCTGATATTGTTACCGCAGAACCTCCTGATGAACCTCCAGAAATCTTAGTTTTATTCCATGGATTTAATGGTGCTCCAAAGTAGCTTGTTCTACTTGTAGAACCCATTGCAAATTCATCCATGTTTGTTTTACCAATAATAATCATATTTTTAGATTTAATTTTTTCAACTACTGTTGCATCGTATAAAGGAATAAAATTTTCTAACATATGTGATGCACATGTTGTAAGTAAGTCTTTTGTAATAATATTATCTTTTATTGCTATCGGCATACCAAATAATATATTATCTACTTCTTTATCTTCTAATTCTTTTGCTTGTTTAATTGCTTCTTCTTTATTTAAAGTTATATATGCATTTAATTCTTTATTATTTTCAATGTTTTCAAAAGCTTCTTCTACTAAGTCAATTGGCTTAATCTTTTTTTCTTTTAATAATTCATGTATTTCTAAGACACTTTTATTTAGATATTTCATATTAAGCCTCCTCTCCAATAACAACTGGTACTTCTATGTAATTACCACTATGACGTGGTGCATTGTTAATTACTTCTTTTGGACTTAACATTTTCCCTTCAACATCTTCTCTTAATTTTGTTGGAGCACTCCAATTAGCAATTAACATTTGGTCATCATCTACTTCTACTTCTTTAATTTTATCTACACTATCCATAATTTGTTTTAATTGGATTTGATACTTTTCTAATTCACTTTCACTAATCGCAATTCTTGCTAATTCTGCTACATGTAAAACTTCTTCTTTTGATAATCTGTCATCCATCGCGGACTCCTCCTTTAACTTTACTTATTATATCACGTTATATATTCATTGTAAATTAATCAATACCCTTATTTAGCATAAAAAACACACTGTTTTTTAGTGTGTTTTATTCTACAAAACAATTTGATAATGTTACTGAATTTGAATCATCATCTTCTCGTACTGAGAATTTATAAATTGTACCTTTAAGTGATACTTTTTCTTTTACTTTATAGTTTTCTAGCAATGAAATATCTGATGCCATTTCACAATCTATTTCTAGAGTATATTTATTATCAGGATCAGTATATTCTAATACTATTTCATTATCTTCTTTATCTATTTCTTTGATAGTTGATGAGATTAAAACATATTGTTTATAATATTTGTTTGCTGTTTCTTCTGGCTTGTTTTGAAATTCTATTGCAAGGTCAACATCTTCGATGGCAATTGGTTCTGTTGTATATTTCATACTCCAAAATCCTAATTGGGTATCTTGTCTTCCTTCTATTTCTTTATATTTAATTACTTTATATCCTAAACCATAATATTCTTTTGTACCACCATCATTGTATTCTTTTGTCTTTATCGCAAAGATTGGTCCAACATTATATTTTGTTACACAAATTACATCTACACAAATTATTAACATAACTGCCATAATTATAATAAACACTATATTAAATATTTTCATGAAGTTTTCTGATTTTGCTCTTCTAAATGTTTTTTTTGCATCTTCATAGTCTTCTTCATCATCGTTTTCTTCTACTGCTTTAAAAGTATTTGGTGATTCTTCTTCAATTACTTCTTCATTTTCAGTTTCATCTTCGTAATAATCATCTTCTACTTCTTCATCTTCTTGTTCTACGATTTCTTCTTCAAATTCGAATTCTTGTGTATCATCAAATTTTTCTGCTTTAATTGGTTTTAATTTTTTTGCCATTTTATCACCTCGGCTACGCATATTATACCATTACTTAGTATTTGTGTAAACTTTTCTCTAGTTTAATTTATCTCTAAATTCTTCTTCTGTCCAAATAGTTATTCCTAGTTCTCTTGCTTTAGCAAGTTTACTTCCAGCATTTTCTCCAACTATTACTACTGATGTTTTTTTAGAAACAGAACTTGATGTTTTACCACCTAATAATTCTATTTTTTCTTCTGCCTCATCACGAGTAAATATTGTAAGAGAACCTGTTAAAACAAATGTCTTTCCACTAAATTCTTCGTTTGCTTCTACTTTTTGTCCTAAATAATTCATATTTAGTCCTAATTCTTTTAATTCTTCTACAATTGCTTTATTATGATCATTTGAGAAATAATTAACAATACTTTTGGCAATTATATCTCCAATATCTGGTATTTTTACTAATTCATCTTCTGTTGCATTAATAAATTTATCCATTGTTTCAAATTTTATCGCTAGAACTTTTGCAGTTTTTGAACCAACATGTGGAATTCCAAGTCCAAATATTAGTTTTTCTAGAGAATTTTGTTTACTATTTTCAATAGCTTCAAACATGTTATTTATAGATTTATCTCCATAACCTTCAAGTCTTATTAAATCTTTTTCATGTTGTTTTAAACAATATATATCTGCAATTGAACCGATATATCCAAAGTTATAGAAATCTTCAATTATTCTATCTCCTAGACCATCTATGTTCATTGCATCGCGTGATGCAAAATGAATTAAACTCTCTACCTTTCTAGCTGGACATTTATCATTTGTACAATAATAATCTACTTGTCCTTCTTTTTTAACAAGTTGTGTTTTACACATAGGACATTCAGTTATCATTTCGAAGTCTTTTTCTTTTCCTGTTCTTCTTTCTAATTTTACTTCTACTACTTCAGGTATTACATCTCCTGCTTTTCTAATTGAAACTATATCGCCTATTTTTAAGCCTTTTTCATTAACAAAATCTTCATTATGAAGTGTTGCTCTTGAAATTGTTGAACCCGCTACTATTACTGGTTCAAGTACAGCATTTGGTGTTATCTGACCTGTTCTTCCTACTGTAAAAATAATATCTGTTAGTTTTGTTACAACTTCTTCTGCAGGAAACTTATAAGCAGTTGCCCATTTTGGATACTTAGCTGTATATCCTAGTTTTTGCTGTTCTGCTATGCTATTTACTTTTATTACAACACCATCTATATCATATGGTAATGTTGGTCGTAAACTACCTTTTTCATTTATATATTCTATTACTTCTTCAATATTATTTACTAATCTATTATTTGGATTTGTTTTAAATCCTAAACTATGCATATAATTTACTGCTTCTTCATGTGTATTTAAACCATAATCTAATGGATTTGGTAAATGATAAATAAATGTATCTAATTTTCTTTGTGCAGCTATTTTAGAATCTAATTGTCTAATTGATCCTGCAGCTGCATTACGACAGTTTTGAAGTAGTGGTTGTCCATTTTCTTTTCTTACTCTATTTAAATCTTCTAGAGTTTTTTTATTCATAAATATTTCACCACGAACTT
The DNA here is from genome assembly GCA_017416535.1 of Bacilli bacterium. GTDB lineage: Bacteria > Bacillota_I > Bacilli_A > RF39 > UBA660 > JAEDES01. Next base: position 184,910 of record JAFQCG010000005.1, read on the forward strand.
CTATGTCTACTGGTTCTTTTAATGTAAATGGAATTGTTTTTATTGTTTTTGCATTATGAGTTATATCTTCTCCTATTACTCCATCTCCACGAGTTGCTGCTCTTACTAATTTTCCTTTTTCATATAGCAAGGAAACTGACAAACCGTCTATTTTAAATTCACACATATATTGTGGATTAATTCCTTCTTTTTTTATTTTTTCATCAAAAGCAATAATTTCACTTTCAGAGAAAACATTACTTAATGACATCATAGGAATCTTGTGTTCAGCTTTTTCAAATCCCTCAATTATTTTTCCACCAGCATGTTGTGTAGGAGAAAAATCTCTTATCCATTCTGGGTGTTCTTCTTCTATTTCAAAAAGTTCGCGTAATAATTTATCATACTCTTGATCTGATATTGTTGGGTTATCTAAAGTATGATAATTATAGTCTGCTTCATTGATTATATCTATTAATTCTAACATTCTTTGTTCCATATTATCACCTACTAATATTATACCATTTTTAGGGTATAAAAAAAAGAAGAGATGCCTCTTCTTTGTTATTTTTTTAGCTCCATAAATTTTCGTTATAAGCACCTTCAGCAACTAGTTCTTTGATTGAATTTTTGATATTATCTAGGTCTTCACGATATGTTGCTCCAAACCATTTTGCAGTTGTTGGAAGTACTTTTACTCTTACTTTATTTTCTTTAATCATTCTATCTAATACGTCTGGGAATAAGAATTCGCATGTTGATAGGTCGTCTTTATTAATTTCGAAGAATTCATTCATTTGTTTTTCAATTTCTTCGAATACCACTGGTGTTAGACCGAACATTAACATTGATACCGGATGATCTAATCCTATTTCATATGGTTCTGCTCCACTTAATGGTTCACATTTTACGATATCTCCTACACGTTCTGCTTTACTTTCAATTACATCTGTTAGGTATCCATCTTTTTCCATACACACACCACGTTTAACAGCTCCTTTATCAGATAGTGTTCCGCCTATTTTGTATCCTATAACACAGAAATCATCACTTTCTCTTGCGAAATCTGCTGCTTTTTGGAATGCATCTGCTCCAAAGAAATCATCTGCAGAAATAATTGCAAACTTTTCATTAATTTTGTCTTTTGCACAATAAATTGCATGTCCTGTACCAAATGGTTTAACACGATCTTCTGGTATATTATATCCTTTAGGTAGATTATCATTTTTTTGGAAAGCATACTCTACTTGAATATGTGGTTCTACTCTTGCACCAATTGTTTCTTTAAATATTTCATAATTTTCTTCTTTAATTAAGAAAACAATTTTATTGAATCCTGCTTTGATTGCATCATATACTGAATAGTCAATCATAAATTCTCCTGATGGTCCGATTGGTTCAATTTGTTTTAGACCTCCAAATCTGCTACCCATTCCAGCAGCTAATACTAATAATGTTAAATCTTGATTCATATTATCATCTCCTTTTAATTTTGAATCAATTTATACTTTAGATAATTTTTTGTGATTTTTCATTAATTTCTTGATTCCATGTGGGTGTTTAAAAGCTACGCTAACAAGTGTATTTGTAACTTCTGTTACTCTACCAGTTCCAAATGTTTCATGGTATACATAATCTCCAACTTGATAGTCAACTTCTTCTTCTCTAAACATTTCTCCAACTTGAATCTTTTCTTCGTGTTGTGGAAGTTCTTCTTTAGCATTAGACTCTAGTAAGTCTTTTGGAATTTCACTTAGGAAACGACTCACTGGATTAATTTGTTCTTTACCAAACAAAGTTCTTCGTCTGGCATTTACTAAATGAAGATCATCTTTTGCACGAGTTATTGCTACATAGCATAAACGTCTTTCTTCTTCTAGTTCAGAATTTTCCATTAATGAGTTCATATGTGGGAAAATTCCTTCTTCCATACCAACTACAAAAACATGATTATATTCAAGTCCTTTTACAGAGTGAACTGTCATTAAACTTACTCTGTTTGGATCATCTTTATATTCTTCAACATCACTAATTAAACTTATTTCTAATAAGAAATCTTCTAGAGAGATTAAACCTTCTCTTTCTTCAAAAGATTTAGTAATTGATTTAAATTCTTCTAGGTTTTCTAAACGAACTTCTGCTTCTAGTGTTTTTTCACTTTCCAAATCTGCTCTTAAGCCTGAAGCGTCTAATACTTTATCAATTAATTCTGTTAGAGTTAAGTCGTTAGAAATGGCTTTTAATTTTTCAATCGTATTTTTAAAATCCATTTCTTTTCCTCCGGAAATTGCGTCATAGATGCTTGTTCCTTCAAGATCTGCTTTTTCTTGTAGATTTTCAATTGTTTTTAAACCTATTCCTCTTTTTGGAGTATTAATTGCACGAAGTAAGCTAATGTTATCTTTTGAGTTGTGTATTAATCTTAAGTATGCGATCAAGTCCTTAATTTCTTTTCTTGCATAGAAGTATAAACTTCCTACTACTCTATATGGTAGGTTTTCTTTTAAGAATTCATCTTCTATAACACGAGATTGTGCATTAGTTCTATAAAGAACTACTATATCTTGATATTCTACGCCTCTATTTATTAATTCTTTTACTTTTCTTATTACATACTGAGCTTCATCTTTTTCATTATATGCTCTATAGTATTTGATTTTATCCCCTACACCTCTTGCAGTCCAAAGGTTTTTATCTTTACGCATTTTATTATTTTTTATAACTTGGTTTGCTGCATCAAGAATTGTACTTGTTGAACGATAATTTTCTTCTAGTAAAATTGTTTTTGCATCTTTATAGTCATTTTCAAAGTTTAATATGTTTTTATAATTCGCTCCACGGAAACTATAAATACTTTGAGAATCATCTCCTACACAAGTAATTCGTCTATTTTTTGCACATAATAGTTTAGTTAAAATATATTGTGCTTCATTTGTATCTTGATACTCATCTATTAATAAATACTGATATAAGTCTTGATACTTTTCTAATGTTTCCGGATACTTTTTAAATAACTCAATTGGTAATAATAATAAATCATCAAAATCTACTGAGTTATTTCTTTGTAATTTTGTTTCGTATTTTGCATATACTTGTTGGACTACTTTTTCATAATCACTTACAGCATATTTTTCATAGTCTTCAGGAGAAGTCATTTCATTCTTACAACTACTGATCTTATTTCGAATTGCACGTGGATTATATATCTTTGGATCATATCCCATGTCTTTTATGATTTTTTTTACTACAGTTAATGAATCATCACTATCCATAATTACAAAGTTTTTATCATATCCTAATGCATCATAGTTTTCTCTTAGTAGCTTAAGTCCAAAACTATGGAAAGTTGATACCTGTAATTTCTTTGCTAGATCTCCTACTAATAAAAACAATCTATCTTTCATTTCTTTTGCAGCTTTATTTGTAAATGTAATTGCCAATATATTATGAGGATTTACATTTTCTTCTTCAATTAAATAAGCTATCTTTGTGGTAAGTGTTTTTGTTTTACCAGCTCCAGCTCCTGCGATAATAAGAAGTGGCCCTTCATTATATAGTACGGCTTCTTTTTGTCTGTCATTTAAACTTGTTATGTCCATTATTTCTACCTACTTCCTAATATCATTATATCTTATTTTCATACTATAAGCAAAATAAAAAAGTGTAAGACTATCTTACACTTTTATAAGCTTCATGTAATTGGGCGAACTTTAATTGTTCTTGTTTTCTAATTTCTGATTTTAATTTTTGTTCATTTTTCTTTTTTTGTTTTTCTTTAAGAAGCGTTGCTAAAACTTTATAATCTTCTAGAGTGAACATATTATCTAAGTTTTTCATAATTTCTACTGTCTTATCTAACTTAGGCTCTTCTTTTACGTCAAGTACTTCAACCTTTGATTCTTGTAGTTTTTGATTTTCTTTTTGTAGTCTTGCTTTTTCTTGTTGTAATTTTATTTTTTCTTGTTGTAGTTCAAGTTGTTCAAATTGTAGTGACACTTGTTCTTCTTCTAGTTTATAGTTTTCTTCTTCTTTTAATTTTATTGTATCTTCATGGATTCTTATTTGCTCTTCAGCTAATTTTAATTTTGAATTAGCTTCAGCAAGTTGTTTTTCTAGGTTTTCTTTTTCTATTTTGTGTTCATCTACTAATTCGGCAATAATTACGGGTTCTTCATTTACTTTTACTGCTTCTTGTTTTTTAGGTTGTGCTTTTACAAATAATGGCACATCTACTTCTTTTATTCCTTCTGGTAAGGCTCTTACTTTTTTTACAATAACTTTTCTTTTTACTGGTACTACATCTTTCTTTTGATATTTTCTTATTATCTTGTAGAATATTAAGAATATTATCCATACAATAAATATAGCACTTGAGAATTCAATTATTGCTTGAGCATCTTTATTTCCATAAACTGATGTTTGTGAAAATATATCTAAATTATTTTTTGATATAACATTTAAAACTAATGCTAATAAGTAGTGAATTATACCATATACTGTAATGTTTATATTTCTTACTAATTTTGCTGTTTTAAAATTAAATACACTTATTAGTAAAATAATATTTGTAATTATTATTGCCACCAAGTAGACTGCCACATTAGGGAAATATAAGACTATAAAGAAGTTATTCATCATATAGTCAAACATTTTTCCTAGTGATTCGTGATAGAACACTAATATTGCTATTAGGATTAAACTATATGTTAATCCATATATTAGTTTACCTCTCTTAACATTTTTTTTGTTTGTTTTGAGAGCAACTACAGCTAATAAGATTATGAATGCAATAACGGCTATGAATAGTTTTGATGACATTGATACATCAAATACTATTTTTAATTTTTCTAGTATCGTTGTTTGTGTCATAACCTTCACCCCCATGAAGTTCTTTTTTATTCTTCTACAACACTTTGTAATTCTGCAACATAAATTGTTTGTGTTGCTTTATCAAAATTTGTACATGTAATTAATGTTAATGTTGTTTTATCGTAGTTTCTATATATTGCTATTGTTCCTGTTTTTTGTTGCTTATAGATGTTTACGATTTTATATGTGTATTTTTTTCCTTTATATGATATTTCTGCTTTGTCTCCTGTTGATAATTTGTATAAATCATTAAAGAATGCTTTCCATCCTGATCCAGAGTGTGCGGCAATTATTAAGTTTCCTTTCTCCTTATCAGGATAAGAAGAACCTTCTATTACCGTAATATTTTGTTCAATATTGTTTAACTTGGATCTCATATCTAAGAAACCTTTTTTTAGGTTAATCTTTGGTATTGTTAAATAACCAATATATTCATTAGTTACTTCCCCTAGTTCTTCTTCCTTTTGTTCTTCTTGTAATTCTCCGTCGTGTTCTAATATTTCAACTTCTTCAGCTTGATAGAAGACGTTAGCCATATAATCATAGGCCATTACTCTTTTAGATTGAACATAATTATATGAAAGAAAGAATCCTCCTATTAAGATTATAACTGAACCGATGACAGCTATCGTACTAGAAGAGATTCTTTTTTCTTGTTTTCTATTATCTTGCTTTACCATTCTTGTATACGTAACTAACACCTGCAGCGATTATTACAATACCTAATAATGTGATAATTAATGAAGAAGATGCAGTGTCTGGCACTGGTACTTCTGGATGGTTTTCAAATGTTATTTGATGTGATAATTCAGTATCTGAGATTATAAATTTCTTAACTTCAGAACTGTGTTTATATCCATTTGGTGCACTTACTTCTTCAACTGTATATGTACCATTTGCTAAATCTGTTAATACATATGGTTCAGTTGTTGATGTAAATTGTGCAACTGTATTTCCTGCAGAATCTTTTACTAATAGAACTGCTCCTGCTAAAGCATTTCCTGTTGAAGCATCAACTTTTACGATATTAACAACTGTTTTTCTTGGTGTATTTTCAACTTTGATTTTAATATCTCTATTTGTATTTGTAATTGTAAATTTAATTGGAGTCTTATTTAATAAGTATCCAACTGGTGCTTTAGTTTCTTCAACTGTATAAGTACCATTTGGTAAATTTCTAATTACGTGATAGTTTGTTGTTGATGTCCAAGAAGTTTTTATATTTCCGTTAGCATCTTTTACAACTAATGTTGCTCCTGCTAATGAATTTCCTGTTGTTGCATCAACTTTAACTATACTTACTTTTGATGATTCAATTTCTAATGATAGTTTTGCAGTTACATTTACTGTTTCTTTTTCTGGAATTGAAACTGTAACTGGTTGCATACTATCATCTGTTGGTTTATATTCATATGCTTTGTATACTACTCCTGTAGCACTTGCAGATATATTAATTTTTAATGATGTTCCACTTACTGAACTTACTGGAACTTTTACTTTAAATTTTTCTTTAACACCAAAAGATGTTTTTGCATTACCATTTGCATCTACTAATTGAATGTTGTTTGCACCAGTTGCTGATACTTTATAAGATGAGATATTGCTATATGATTTAGCATAAATATCTTCTGAAACGTAGTAGTTTCCTTCTAATTTCATATCAAAATTTGATGCTGTTAATGCTAATGATGTTTTTGCATATCCTGCTTTTTTAGCAGCTTCTGCTTTAGCAACTAAATCTTTGATTGTTGATCTTAAGTTGTAATCGTCTGATCCTGTTACTTTGAATTTTTGACTTAAGTTTGACCCACCTGCTGTATTATCTAAATACCACCAAAGAGCTGTTTGAGTGATATAGTAGTCTTTCATTTTATCTCCTGTGAAAGACTTATTTGGATAACCGTTAGTTATGATATACGCAACTCCGGCATCTTTTTCACCTACTAAGTTAGCAGTGATATTTTTTGCTGTCTTTTTATTCATATTAAGACAGTATAATAATGTACCATCAGTTTTTGTTTTAGTAGTAAATTTTACTCCTGCAACATATCCAGGTACGATTTCTGCTCCACCTAATTTAATAGATGAGGCTACTGCACTAGTATTAAGAGATGTAAATAAAATTGCAGCACTAATTAATACTAATAAAAGTTTTTTTGTTAATTGTGTTAACTTTTTCATAATTTTCCCCCTTCACTAAATGTGGCTATATTATAACACAAAAGTTTGATTTTGGCAAGTTTTATCTGCCTCGACACACTATTATAATCAAAAAAAGGTTCTTTTTGAACCTTTTTTACTGTTTTTTTTACATTTTTATTGTTTTTTTGAAAATTATATTGTCGTTTATATCATAAATAATAAAATCTTCTTCATTATAGTACAAATACGTTGGTCCTACATCTGATTTTGGAAGTGATATTGAACCAGGATTTATATAAGTATTTGTCTCAATTTCTTTAATAAATGGTATATGCAAATGTCCATATATTAAATATGAATTTGTTTTATTCCAGTTGGATTCATTATATATATGTCCATGAGTTAAATATAGATCTTCATTTATTGTTGATATTAGACCTAATTCTGAAACAATAGGAAAGTTTGATACCATTTTATCAACTTCTGAATCACAATTTCCTTTTATACAAATTAATTTATCATTAAATGATTCTAAAAATTCTTTTACATAATTTATATCATATCCATCTATCATAGTATTTCTTGGACCAATATAATATAAATCACCTAATACAACTAATTTATCACATTCTAATTCTTTAAATCTTTCTTTTATTTTAGGAAGATTTGTCTTAATTCCATGTATATCTGATATAAATAGTATCTTCATATTTCCACCTCTAGTTTAGTATAACATATTTTCTTATTATTCATATAATACTTTAGTTAGAAAGGAGATTTATGAAAAAGAAATTTATATTAGTTAGTTTATGTGTAATATTATTATTTGTTATTGCATGTAGTGTGTTATTTGACTTTAGAAAAGAAGATAATAACCTAAAGAAAATTACTGTTGCGGAGGTTGCTCATACTATTTTTTATGCGCCTCAATATGTAGCACTTGAACTTGGTTATTTTGAAGATGAAGGTCTTGATGTAGAACTTATGCTTGCAAATGGAGCTGATAAAGTTACTGCGGCTGTGTTATCTGGAGATGCAGAGATTGGATTTTCTGGAAGCGAGGCAACAATTTATGTGTACAATGGTGGAGAAAAAGACTACTTACAAACTTTTGCTCAATTAACACAAAAAGATGGTTCTTTTCTAGTATCTAGAAAAAAGATTGATAATTTTACATTGGATGATTTAAAAGGAAAAAGAATTATTGCTGGTAGAGCTTATGGTATGCCAGAAATGACATTAAAATATGCTATTAAGAAAAATGGTATTGATCCTGATAAAGAACTTGAATTAGACACATCTGTTGCTTTTGCAGCAATGAGTGGTACATTCATTGCTGGTGAGGGAGATTTTGTTTCATTATTTGAACATAATGTAACAAAAAGAATGTACTTTTGTACATTCTTATTTCATTACTTTTTTTATTACTTTTTCTATATGTCCTTTTTTACTTGCTTCAAAGTGATTTGTATTTTCTTCTTCTAACATATAATTTATTCCTAACTGTTCAAGTAAATCTGGTTCAAATACTACTATTCCATCACTTCTACTTGATGTTACTTTTTTAATCATATCATCAAGCTCTAATACTAAGGAATTATTTTCTTTTTCTCTATCAATGTAACTTCCTACTACTAGCAATTTATTTAAATCTACTTTAGTTAAGTCTATGCCTTTAAAATTATCTTGTTCAAATCCGTATTTTGGATTAACTATTAGTTTTAGCATTTCTACGATTAGTTTTTGTCTTTGTGTAAAAAATCTTTTAAAATCTTCTAGATAATATGGATTTGCTAGAGGAGTTCCGACAATCGATGGATGTATAGCTATTACTTTATCTACTCTTTCTGAGGTGGTTGCTAGTGATGCAATTATTCCACCGAAACTTTCTGTTACAAATATAACATCATTTAGATTAGATTCTTCTAATGATTTTATTAAATTATCGGTAAAGTTCTCTGCATTATATTGTTCTTTATTTTTAGAAGATAGTGGATAATCATAGAACCAAGAGCCTGTAAACATATTATGTCCAGGATCAAATGTATAACCGGTTTGCTCTAAAGCATGAAATCTATGTTCCATTTGCCCGCCAATATAAATTATTGGTTGTTCATTTTTATTTAATTTCTTTTCATCAATATATAAACTACCAAGTTCATTAGGTTTATATCTTTTCTTTTCATTACGATAGTTAATCATTCTTTTCTCCAGAATTATTGTTTCTTTTTTTAGAAAACATAAGCGGACTTATACCTCTGAATGTTTCCATCTCTTTCTTTAAATATTCAGCTTCTTGCCATGCTTCTGGAAAATATTCTTTTGTTTTTTCAAATTCATAACGATATTCTGCGAAAGATGGACTTTCTACGTCTATTAGTGGTTCTAATAGTAAAATCATATCCGCTAAAGCATTTGATTCACTTATCATTTCTTTATATTTTTCTTTTTGTTCTTCTGTTCCTTCGCTTATTTTTATAGAATGTTTTGTTTCCATATTATATGTTTCTTTAAACCAATCACTTCTTAATATTCTTTTTGTTAATACATCTACTAAATAATCTACACCATTAATATTTACTTCAACAAATGGTCTAGTTTCTTCTAGTCTTACACCTTCTCTTGTAGGTGAATCATATATTGCATCTATAAATGTTGCGTCATCAAATATTGCTGATACAGCATAGTTAGGGTCATATACACAACTACGTCCTACTTTTACTGGTGGTCTTGTTAATCTTAACGAGATTGGAACACTTCCAGTAATATAGATTGATTTTTTTCTAAATTCTTCTTTCATCCATAATGGTATTCCACATATTCTTGGATGTTCTTCATAACAATAATGATTTGTGTCATCAACTATTTCTAATTTATCTAAATCAAGTGATTGTTTTGTTGGATCAATTAATTTCTTTGAAACTAATGCTTCCATTATTGTTGCTTCTATTGATTCTCTTTCTAGTGGCGGCATATCAGGATGAGCCTCAATATAATCTAGAATATGCCAGCATCTATAAAAGACATCATTTGTTAATAATTCATAATCTACTAAACTTGCCATAGTAATTCCCCCTTAAGTGCCTCATATTATAACAAATCTATTGTTTTTAGTCAATTTGTTAAGTCTTTTATTAGCTTTATTCCAAAGATATTCACTTATTATTGGTGGGAATTTTTCATAATCTTTATACATTATCCACTTATTTTTAGGAATCAACTTTACTTTTTTAGTCATATAGTCAATTACTTCACATTTTCCTCCAACATAATATCCTTTATATTTTGGATTTCTTATTAATCTTGAAAGTGCTGTTGCACTAAAGTGTTTATTATTAGTAGTTTTTATATTTTTGGATTTTAAAATCCTGGCTATTTCGTGAAGAGATTTATTTTTTGTTGCATATAACTTATATATTTCATTTATTATATTTGCTTGTTGATTATTTATTATATACTTATCATTTATTTTTTTATAACCATATATTTTTTGATTTCCTAAGATAGTTCCTTTTTTTATTGATTCTTTCATTCCAAACTTTACTCGTTCTGATAGCTTTCTTATTTCATCTTGAGCAAGGGAAGACATTATTGTTAATCTTAATTCACTATCAGGTAATATTGTATTTATATTATCATTTATAAATAATACTCCTACTCCATTTTTTAAAAGTTCTCTTGTGTATTTTATACTATCTAGTGTATTTCTTGAAAAACGGGATATTTCTTTAGTAATAATTAAATCAAATTTATTTTCTTTAGCATCATTAATCATTTTCATAAAACTTGTTCTTTTTATATCTGATGTTCCTGTTATACCATTATCTATATATCCTTTACTATAAATCCAATTTTTATTTTTATTAATTATTTCTTCAAAATAACTTTGTTGATTTTTAAGAGAAGTCTTTTGTTCTTCGCTTGTTGTTGAGACTCGTGAATAATATGTTACTCTTAGAGGTATATTTGTTAGGGGAATTCCTATACTTAGTTCTTGTCTAACTTTATATAAGTCCATTTTATATACTCTTTCTATTCATAAAAAAATCACATCCTAATTTAGGATATGATTTATTTTGTTATTTATTCTAATCTTGTTTTTGTTCTAAATCTACTGACTTGATAGTTAATAAATATAAGTCATCATTATGTTTAATATAGAAACAGCATTTTGTATGTTTTGTTACTACATAGTACATAATTGGTAATTTTAAATTATCTCTTACGTCTAGTAATTCTTCGAACTTTGATATTTTAATCACATTTGTATTACTTGTATCTGGACCTGTTCCATTTTCAACAATTAATCTATCATATTCATTTAGAATTTTTTCTACGTATTTATCATAGATTGATTTTTTTCCTCTTAATAAGATTAGTAATCTTAAAGTTTTAATTCCAAATACTAACATAGCAATTAGAGATATTATTGATAAAATGCCAAATATAATATTATCTGTTTTTGTATCGATGTTTTGAATTACATAATTAGAATTATTAATATCTTGATAGTTTAATTCAATATTAATTGCCTTTTCAGATAATGGTATTTTAACAAACATAGTACTATTTTCAACTGCATTAGAGGCATTTTCAATATTAGTATTTTTATTTACTCTTAAATATACAGTTAAGTAACTTGTTGTATCTAATCCAAATTGTTGTTTAAAACTGTTAGCTAAATTATTATAGTATGCATAATCAATTTTAACTTTTTCATTTAAATTATAATTTGTACCAGATTTTATACTTTTTCTTTGATTATTTAATAAAACGTATTCTTTTTCAAAGTAATTATTTTTTGATGAGCCATCATCTATTGTTAGTTTAGCTACAATACTATAATTGAAATCTACATTTGAAGGTTTTTCAATATTATAATTATATCTAAAATTAATTTCTATATTATCAATTAAGTTAGCTATGTATACTTTGTTTTTTCCTAAATAATCTGATTCATAGAAATTATTTTCTTTTAAGTATACTTTGTAGTCAAGATTACTCATTTCATTATAGTTAATCATTTGATTAGTTGTTTTACTAAAAGCTCCTTGAAGAAAGATGATTGTGATTATGAATAATGCTATGAAAGTTAGAGAGTTTGCTAATAATCTTGTTTTATAATCTACGTAATGTTCACTTTTATTAGTTACATTATTTAAAAAACTTTTCTTTTCAGTTTTTTCTTCTATTGCTTCGCTTTCATCATATACAAAAATATCATTTTCATATGTTTCTTCATATTGAGGTAACTCTTCATTTTCAGTTTTTATTACTCTTTCTTCATGAGTAATTTCTTCTACTTGTTCTTCTGTTTGTTCTTCATTATTTAATTCTTTGTTTTCATCAGCAATTTCTTCACCAATTATTTCTTCATCAAATAATTCTTCTATATTTTCACTCATAGTCAACCTCCTATTTTTACATTTCATTTAACCATACTGTAGGTAAACCAAGATATGGTATAACAAATTCTACTGTTCCAATAATTGTATCTTGTTCTACTACGTAGTTATCTTCTTTTGCATTAGCATCTCCTTTTGTATATACATAATACTCACCTTTTTCTTCTATTATGTTTACAATTCTATGAACTACTAATACTCCATGATATGTATAAGCAATTACTTGCCCTTTTTCTAATTTATCATATTGCTTATCTATTTTTTCAATTACTACTATATCACCTTTTGAAATTGCTTTTTCCATACTACCACTTGCAATTGCGACTGCATAGTAATGGAAATATCCAGATGTAAAATATACTAATATTGTTACTAATACTGTAGGTATAATTAAAGACCAGGCAGATGTTTTATTATAATTTCTATCTACTTCTTGATCTGCTGTTAGATTGAAAAATCCACTTAATTTATATCCTAATAATATTGGTAATAAAAACCTTATAATTGATGCAATATACTCATTTGGATTTGGTACTAAAGGTAATAAGTATTGATATAAATTCATTACTAGTAAATATAATATGTTTGGTTTATATCCAACTTTAAATGTTAAATATGAACATACTATATTTGTGCTAATTGCAGGTAATAATGTTAATGCAAAGAAAATAAATGTATCATACTTTGATGAAAACCCATTATAAAATATCGGATTTGTTACATCTAAAAAGATAAATAATATACATGATAATATCATTAGTATTTTATTACCTTCTGATTTCATAATAACTTGATATCTTAAAAATTCTTTTAATATTATTGTTATTATGATTGGTATTATAAATGTTTTTATACCATTTAAAGTATAGTAATTATCAGTTCTTGCAAAACCTATTATTAATCCTGATAAATAGTATATTAAGAAAAAGATTAACAGAAAAATTATTACATCAAATATAATATCTTTTGTAAAACGATGTCGATCTTTTTCAATTCCAAAAAACAACTTAAATATAATTATTGTTAATATTAAAAATACTATTGTTGTGTAATTTCCTAATATGTTATGAATAAAACTATTTAGGATTAGTATGAAAAACATGATAAGTTGAAATATTAATAATTTTTTGTACCCTCTTTTCATCCTTTCCCTCCTATATTCTATATACTAGGAAAGACACAATTTTTTTGTGTCTACATTTTAATCTACTGTGTCGTATTTAAGTGTAATGTCACCAAATGAAACATTGAAGTTTCCGTCTGCTCTATTTCCACCAGCAGCATATGATATTTTAACTACAACTTTTTCTTTTGTATTTTTTTCTAATTTATGATTGCTGATAGTTGCTTGCGATCCAGATACTGCTGCATCATCTCCAACCTTAACTGTTACTGATATTGATTCACAAGCTGCACTAACTAATGAGGCAGTTGTTGTAGCAGGATTTGTTGCTGCACAATATCTAGGTGCTGATTGTCCCTCTACATTTGCAAAGACAATTGAATTTAAATATGCATCATATTCTCCTTCATTGTGTACATAGAAAGTATATGATACTTCTTGTCCTGGCTGTGTAACGTTTGCTTTTAAACCAGAGATTCTTGCTCCTGATACTGTTGCTTGAGATGCATAGTATCCTAAATTGTCAGATTGTGCAGGTGTTCCAACAACACTTGTTGTGATTCCTGATTCACTTCCTGATAAGTTAATTTTGAAATTTTCACTACTTGGACTTACATATGCACTTGATGATATTGTTAAAGTGTTTGAGAAAGCTGCAAATCCTAAAGTTAAACCAAATACAGCAACTACTAGTGCTACTACTGCAATAATTTTTGAACTTCTATTCTTTTCCATATTATTTTTTCCTTTCTCTATATGACTCCTATCATATTATATACATTATAATTATAACAAAATAAATTGTTTATTAAAATACTAAATTTAACTTTTTGTTACATTAAGAGAACCTAATGCATTAGAAATTGAAAAAAATGGATATGGCTATGTTGTTGCAAGTGTTGGCGAAATTGGAGGGATTGTTCCTTATACCTCTTATTCAGCAAGAAAAAGTTATATAGAAAATAATAATGATGAAATAAATAAGTTTACTAGAGCAATCCAAAAAGGTTTGGATTATGTTCATAATCATAGTGATAAGGAAGTTGCAGAGGCAATACTTGATCAATTTCCAGATACATCTTTAAATGATTTAGAAAAAGTAGTAAAAAGATATCGAGAAATAGATGCTTGGCCTAAAACAACTAGTTTTAGTAAAAAATCCTTTGACCATTTACAAGATATAATGGTTGACTATGGAGCAATTAATGAAAAAGTTAATTATGATAAGTTGATTTACAATGAAAAATAAATTATTAAGTATAGTAAATTTAAAAAAAATATATCACACAAAAAATGATGATGTATTGGCACTAGAGGATATAAGTTTTGATGTCTACGAAAACGAGTTTATTTCTATAGTTGGACCAAGTGGCTGTGGTAAATCCACAATTCTCTCAATACTTGCTAGATTAGAAGATAAAACTAGCGGAATTATTAGTTTTAAAGATAATTTAAGTGTTGGCTATATGTTACAAGATGATTGTTTATTTGAATGGAAAAGTATTTTAGATAATTGTTTAGTTGGACTTGAAATTTCTAAAAAGAAAACCGATGAAGGTATTGAATATGTTCTGAATCTTTTAAGGACTTATGGGTTATATGAGTTTAAAGATATGTACCCTTCTAGTTTGTCAGGTGGAATGAGACAAAGAGTTGCATTAATTAGAACCCTTGCACTAAATCCAGATGTTTTACTTTTAGATGAACCTATGTCAGCGCTTGATTCTCAATCGAGAATGGCTATTGGAGAAGACATTTATAATATAATTAAAAATGAAGGTAAAACAGCTATTATGGTAACTCATGATCTTAATGAGGCCATTAGTATGTCAGATAAAGTCATTGTTTTATCAAAAAGACCTGCTACTATAAAAAATATTTATGAAATAAATTTAGATAGTAAAACAACTCCTATAAAAAATCGTAGTGATGATAAATTTTCTTTTTACTATGATAATATTTGGAGGGATTTAGATGTTCATATCTGAAGAAAGAAAAAGATATTTATCTAAAATTAAAAGAGAAAAGCTCTTTGTAAGTTTTTTTAGATTTCTAATTATATTTATTTTTATAATTGGATGGGAAGTTTTAGCAAGATTTGATATTATTAATACTTTTACATTTTCTTCTCCAAGTTTAATTATAAAAACATTTGCTGAGTTATTAAGAAATGGTTCTTTATTTTCACATATTGGAATAACTTCATATGAAGTAATACTCTGCTTTCTTTTAGCAACTATTATAGGTTTATTATTTGCTGTTTTATTATGGTTTGTTCCAATTTTTTCTAAAATTGTAGACCCCTATTTAACTGTATTAAACTCATTACCTAAGGTATCTCTAGGACCACTTATTATTATTTGGGTTGGAGCAAGTATTAATTCTATAATACTTATGTCTCTTCTTATAAGTACATTTATTACAATAATTAATATTTATAATGGTTTTACTTCTACTAATAAAAACTATATTATTTTATTAAAAAGTTTTGGTGCGAATAAATGGCAAATATTTAAATATGTTGTCTTCCCAAGTAATATGCAGGTAATAATTAGTGCTTTAAAAATTAATGTTTCAATGAATTTAATTGGTGTTATTATGGGGGAATTATTGGTATCAAAAAAAGGTATTGGCTACTTAATCATGTATGGGTCACAAGTATTTAATATTAATTTGGTAATTACTGGGGTTGTAATACTGGGAATAATTTCTTATTTAATGTATTTTATAATAGATACGTTTGAAAAGAACTTTAATAATAAATAAAGAGACTTATTTGTATAAGTCTCTTTTGTGTGTGAGTTTTTAAATCTTATTTTATAATAATTTTAAATCTTTTAATTCTTCTAATGTTTTTTCTTCCCAACTAGAAGCTTGTACTTCAGCAATATGAGATTTTTCAAGTAAAAGCATTAAGATTCTTGATTGTCCAATTCCTCCACCTATTGTGTATGGAAGATCTTTTTCTGCTATTTTTTTATGATATGGTAATTCTAATCTATCTAAAGCATCGGCTTTCTTTAATTGTTCTAATAATGATTTTTCATCTACTCTAATTCCCATTGATGAAAGTTCAATTGCTTTATCAATGGTTTTATCATAAATAAGTAAATCTCCATCTAATGACCAATCGTCATAGTCTGGACTTCTTAAGTCATGCTCAATACCTGATTTTAATTTATCACCAATACCAATAATAAATACTGCTTTCTTTTCTTTTGTAATTAAATCTTCTCTTTCTTTAGGTGTTTTATCTGGATACATATCTTCTAATTCTTGAGATGTAATAAAGAAGATTGATTTTGGTAAATCTAAAGTTAAGAATCTATATTTAGTTTTTAAATAAACTGATGTTTGTCTAATTGCTTTATATATTGACTTAACTGTTTCTTTTAAATAATCTATTGTTCTATCTTCTTTAGTAATTACTTTTTCCCAGTCCCATTGTTCTACATATAAAGAGTGAACTGCATCAACTTCCTCATGTTTTCTAATTGCTTTCATATCAGTATATAATCCTGTATGAACTGGGAAACCATATTTTCCTAATGCTTCTCTTTTCCATTTTGCTAAAGAGTGAACAATTTCGAATCTTTCTTTTCCTTTTGTAAATCCTACTGCTTTTTCTACACCAGTTAATCCATCTTGTAATCCTGATGATGTTTTTACAAATAATGGACTTGGTACTTTTGTTAAACTTAATCTTGTTTCTAATTGGCTTTCAAAATATTTTTTTGTTTCAGCGATCATTGTGATCGTTTCATAATACGTTAATTCTTTTTTCATTTTAATTTTCCTTCTTTCTTAATTTAATTTTTTGATTTTATTTTTTTATTTTGTTTTTTTAAATAAACTAAGATATTTGTAGGAATATCTATTTTATTTGTATTCATAAAATAGATTTAAAATGAAATTTAATATCTATTTTATGAAGCGTTGTTGTTATTATTGTCTTCTGACATAATCATCACTTCCTTATTTTTTTTGTTTTAGTTTTGGTGTATCTTTATCATCTAATCTTTTTTGAATACTACCTAAAAATTCTTGTTTAGTAAATGTTGTTTCAATTGTTCTTGTTCCATTGATTAAGTATGCAGGTTGTTCTGGGTAACAATCTAATCCATCACCTACTGCTAAACTTTCAATCATTTGATAACTAATTGGATGACAGCATCCCATAAAAATTCTTGTTTGTGTAGAGATATCTATTAGTTGTTGTCTATCTTTTTCAATTAGTTCTTTACATGGTAGTGCTTTTTCAATTTCACTTGCAGAGATATGCTGACTTTTTATAATGTATTGTAAATGTTTAATTAATTGTTCACCATACTCTCCTTTGTATTTATCTAAACTTTTTGCGTCTTCTTCAAATCTTACACCGTACTCATCAGCTTTTCTATCAACAAAATCTAGATAAGCTTTTAGTGCATCATCAGTTTGTCCGTGTAGTTCTAAATATTTTCCTAACATTTCGTCCAGAGCATATTCTTCAAATAAATCTTGAATGTATACGAACCATATTTCTTCTAATGCATCAGGTGCTAAAAATGGATATTTTTCTGAAATATCATATATTCCTTTAATAGTTTCTTTCTTAGTTCTTACATCGTATCTTCCACCGAAACTTTGAAATTGTCCAATGAATAGTTTATATTTTTCTACATCCATTTCTACATCTCCAAGAATTTCCATAATATATTTTGTTCTTGGAATTCTTCTACCAGTATCACATAACATATATTTGAAATCACTATCTTGATATTCCAAATATTCACTTAATCGATGCTTTGGTAATTCTTCTTTTTTAAAATACTCTGTTTTTCGCATTGGTTTCACCTCCTTATTACTAAAATAAAAATACCCGTATCATCCTACAAATAAGGACGAATACGGGTATCCGCGGTGCCACCTTAATTTATTACTAAAAGTTATTTTAACTTTTTAAATCAGTAATCTCTTTTTCTGCTCTAACAAGCATAGCAATCTGATAACGGTTTGCTTTCCGAACTAGTCTACTAAGATTTCTCTTTTCGGTAGTTTGCTCCGAGGTGTTCTTTCTCAATAATCTTATAATCGGTTCACACTATACCCGACTCACTGTTATAAGCATTAAAGGTACTTTTCCTCATCAATGCAAGCTAATTATAGCATATTTGAGATAATTTGTCAAATATTTGTTTGACTATTACTTTATAACATAGAAAAAAGATGTATAAAACATCTTAATATCCTTCTTTTAATCCAGCACTATCATAGAATAAACTTCTTCCACCTTCTTGATATTTTTTAGTATATCTAAAGTAGACAAAAATAGGTTTTCCGGTAGAAGTTATATACACGTAATTATCACATGTACAACGATCTTGATCAGCCATCTTTTTTGTTAACATAAATTCATCATCAAATTCATTAACAATATCTTTGTAGTTTATAAAGTTATCTTTTGTATACTCATTTACTTGCATCATTGATATAAATCCAACCTGATTTATTTGAGTATCATTTAAACTTTCTAAGAAATTAATTACTTCTTTTTTACTATCAATATAATCTTTTATTAGTAAACAATTTATTCGTAAGTCCGCTTTGCTCTTTAGTTGTTTTATTTTATCAAGTGTGATTGTTTTAGTTTGAAATACTTCATTATTTTTTTCATCTAAATAATGATGTCTACTTAATTGAATTGATTCAATTGGATACTTATTTAACATTGGAAGTGTTTTTTCTAATAATATACCATTGGTATTAAGTGTAATTCTGGGATCGTATTTTTTTAGTAGTTTTAATAAATCTTCCAAGTTTTCACAGTTTAGTAGAGTTTCTCCTCCGCTAATTGAAAATCTGCTTATTTTTTTATGTACTATGTCTATTATACTTTCCAACTCATTTAGATCTAATTTTCCAAAGTTCTTATTACATTCATTTGAACAAAATTTACATTTGGCATTACAAATATTTGTTACATTAATATAAAATGGAAATTCATTACATGGTGAACATGCATATTCTTTTATATTATATTTTTTACCATTAACATCTAATTCCACTTTGATTTCCTACTTCTTTATTTATTGGTAAAATCATTTTTGAATAAGGTTTCTTACTTGAGAATGAGCTTCCACATGACGGATGTCCTCCAATGTTTCTATTATTTGAACTTCCACATGAAGGATGTCCTCCTCCATATCCCCAACCGCGACTCGAACCACAAGATGGGTGTCCTCCTCCATATCCATAATCATCATTTGATGTTCCACATGATGGATGTGCCATCATTGTAATTTGATCACTTTCTTGAAAATAATTTTCATTAATTTCATATCCATGTTTTCTTAATGCTTTATTAAACACCTCTCTTGATTGTGGTGTTGCGAATAGGAACGGACATAAATTTCCTAAATCTTCAACCGATTGAACTGGATTTTCTGAACGTCTAAATATTTTTTCAATTAATTGTTCTTGTTTCATAAGTTTCCCTCCTGCTTTTATAATAACACAAAAACTGATAAAAACAAAATGTTTTTATCAGTTTGTTATAATTTTATTTATTCGACTGTTTTATCTTCAATTATTGTATCGCAATATTCACATCTTACCTTGCTTCCTCTGTTAACATCATTGATTGCTCCACAATTTTCACATCTAATTGATATAAAGTCTTTTTCTTTTTTTGTCTTTTCTACTGTATAATATAAAATTTCTTTATCAACCTCATTAAGCTTGATACCATTAATTAAATCTTTATCATATAAATTTTTTAAGTCGTTAAACACTTTTTCTTTATATTTATCTAAATTTTTAATAGATGCACCTGGCATTCTAGCTGCCATTTCTTTTATAGTTAGGTGATTTTGATAGATAAATGGTTTGTATTTAATTAATAATTCATTATCTTCTGGGCTACATGGTAGTAACATTCCATTAATGTGATCTATATGCAAATCACCAATTTGTCTTTTATTTTTTAAATATCTTATTTTTAAAATACATTCATCGTATGAACATCCTGCTTTTGCGGCAATCTTTTTAATATCTTTTTTCTTTTCAACTACGATTGCTTGATAAATTATGTTCATTTTCTTTTCAAATAATATATCTGCAGGAATAGAATGTTCATAAAACTTGGCATATCTTTGATATGACTCTTCATTTATGTTTTCACTATTTTTCAGATTGTTATATTTCTTTTTTACTTTGATTCTATTATCTATTGAAATTATTACTATTATTAAAATTAAAGCAATTATAAATACATTTTCCATACTCTACTCCTTATTTATATGATAATACGTTGTTATTATAAAAGGTTGATCTTTTATTTAATTCTTTAAACACATAACTATATCCTTTTTCTTCTATAATTGTTTTTCTATCTGAAAAAAGATTTGTTCCTAATCCTAGCCTATTACCTTCAATCTCTGCACCTAGTGATGCGATTGCTGTTGGGAACATGTCTAGTGTTGAGAATTCTCTATTTTTATTATTCTGTGTGTCGACTTTAGAATTTAAAATTACATTGTAGATAGTACGCTGATAATTTTCGTCCTTAAAATAGTCTGTATCCATGCTTAAATGATCTCCAACTATTATTATTGTAGTATTTTTATAAAACTCTTGTTGTTTTATCCAATCAATAAATTTACTAATTTTTGTATCTGCGCAGTTTATTACATTTGAATATTGATCCTTATATTTTTTAGGACATGTTTCATCCAAATAACCATCTTCAAAGTGAGTATCGACAGTTAACATTGTATAATTAAATGGTTCTTCCTGTTTTGATATTTCCATTAGTTGTTTTCTTGCTTTTTGATACAGGTCTTCATCATCAAAACCCCACCATACTATATCATCTTTGGTCATTTCTTTATTTTTAATTGCTGTGTTTAAATCATAAACTTGATAAGAGCCATGTTGTTCAAAGTATTGTTTTCTACAACCATAATTAGAGTCAGAACCTACTAGTAAATAATTCTTATATCCGTTCTCTTTTAAAATATCGCCTAATGTTTTTGTATTAGGAAAAAAGTTATTTAAATCAATTATTCCATTACTACTTGTATTAATTTTTAATGGCAAACCACTTGTTTGACCAACCATTGCAGCTGCTGTCCAAGCAGTTCCGTTTAAATGTAGTGCTCCACCTAGCTTTTCATTATTTGAAAAAGATGTATTATTAAGTGCTAATTGTGTCAGATTTGGAATTAAATTTTTATTTTGAGAGCCACCATACTTTTTACTTGAATAAGTATTTTCCATAGATTCTAAATATATGTAGATTAAATTTTGTTTTTCTTTTGGAAAATTAACTTCAATCTCTTTTGTTTCTACATAGTAATTTTTTATGAAATCTGATTGATTAATTTGATCACTTACATATGTAAATATATTTATATTATGAAAGGAATATATCGTTATTATAAAAAATAAAATTACATTTATGATTATACGTTTTTCCTTGATAAATTTTATTATTAATATAGTTATAAGTATCCCAAATATTATTCCTGGAATAAATACGTGTGTTAAAAGATTTGTTAGACTTTGATTATTTATTCCTCCTAGTGGGACTAGTAGATGAAAGAATAATTCATCACCACTAAAGTTACCATATGTATCTAATGCCCAGTATGATGCAAAGAACAACAAAAAGGCAATTATATTTAAAAGGTAGTATCCTATTTTCTTCATGTTATCACCTTTATATATTATATCATACTTTTTTATACAAATTAAAAAGGAGAATATCTCCTTTTATTTTATTTATTAAAATGCTGCTTGGTAAATATCAATAATATCTTCTACTGTAACACTTCTTGGATTTCCTGGAGTACATGCATCATTAATTGCTTGTTTTGCAAGTGTAGGAAGCATTTCTTCTGGAACACCAATTTCTCTTAATGTTTGAGGAATTCCTAGTTTTACTGATAACTCTCTTACTGCTTCTACAACTTTATCTACAGCTTCTTCATCTGAAGTATTTGTCATATCTAATCCGAAAGACGCTCCCATATTTCTATATAAATCTGGACATACTTTTCCATTGAACTTTAATACATGTGGTAATAGTAATGCATTTGCAATACCATGTGGTGTATCAAAATATGCACCTAATGAATGAGCCATTGAGTGAACAATTCCTAAACCTACGTTAGAGAATCCCATACCTGCGATATATTGGGCATATCCCATTTTTTCTACAGCTTCTTCATCTTTTTCATTTGCAGCCTTTTCTAAGTTTTTATAAATTAATGACATTGCATTGATATGGAACATATCTGGAATTAACCATCCTGCTTTTGTAATATATCCTTCCATCGCATGTGTTAGGGCATCCATACCAGTTGATGCAGCTAATCCTTGTGGCATTTTTTGCATTAAATCTGGATCGATAATTGCAACTTCTGGAATATCATGTGGGTCAACACATACCATTTTCTTAGTTCTTCTTTCATCTGTAATTACATAGTTGATAGTTACTTCTGCAGCAGTTCCTGCAGTTGTTGGAAGTGCAATGATTGGTAAACATTTATTTTTAGTATCTGCTACTCCGTCTAAACTTACCACATCAGTAAATTCTGGATTTGTCATAATTACTGCTACAGCTTTTGCAGTATCAATTACACTACCTCCTCCAATAGCAACAATAGCATCTACATTATTGATTTTTGCCATTGTTAATCCATCGTGAACATTTGTTACTGTTGGATTTGGTTTAACTCCATCAAACACAAAATATTTAATATCTTCATTATCTAGAACGTCTGTTACCATTTGTGCAACTTCAGCATCTATTAGCGCACGGTCAGTAACTACTAGAATTTTATTATATCCTCTATTTTTTATTTCTTCTGCTACTTTTTGTCTTGATCCGCGCCCAAAATATGATGTTTCATTTAAAATAATTCTATTTGTCATAATCTAGCCTCCCTATTTTATTTTATTATAGCATATTTTTAGATATAACAATATACTTTTTTAAACAAAAAAAGCACTAATGTGCTTTACACTAATTTATCTTGTGATTTTGAATTTAATGACAAATCTGCTCTTCTTCCGTCTAAGTAAGCATAGTATCCTGCTGCTGCTATCATAGTTGCATTATCAGTACAATATTTCATTGGTGGAATTGATAAATCTACATTTAACTCTTCAGCTACTTTTGCCATTTCTTGTCTTAGTCCTTGGTTTGCTGCTACTCCACCAGCAACGATTACTGTTTTTATTCCTTTATCAACAATTGCTTTTCTTACTTTTGTCGTAATTGATTCAATGGCAACTTTTTGAAATGATGCAGACAAATCTTCATGATTTAATTTATTTCCTCTTTGTTCTTCATTGTGAGCTAAGTTTATTACTGCACTTTTAAGTCCACTAAATGAGAAATTATAGGAATCATCTTTTAAAGGTACTGGTAATTTATAGGCATTAGGATTTCCTTCTTTAGCAAGCTTATCAATTTTAGGTCCTCCTGGATATTCTAATCCAACTACTCTTGCAACTTTATCATAACATTCTCCAATTGCGTCATCTAAAGTTCCACCTAATTTATTAAAACTATAATGTTTTGGCATTTCAATTATTTCTGTATGTCCACCACTTACTACAACAGCTAGTAATGGAAAATTTAATTCTTTTACTAGACTATTTGCATATATGTGTCCTGCTATATGGTGAACAGGTATTAGTGGTTTATTGTGAACAAATGCTAATGTCTTTGCAGTTTCTAATCCTATTAATAAGGAACCTATTAAACCTGGTCCATATGTTATTGCAATTGCATCTATATCATCCATTGTCATATTTGCATTTTCTAGACATTCTTCTAAAACCATTGTTACATTTTTAACATGATGACGACTAGCAATTTCTGGTACTACTCCACCAAAATCTTTGTGTACATCTATTTGTGATGAAATAACAGTTGCTATTTCTTCAGTACCATTTTTTACGATTGAGGCACTTGTTTCATCGCAACTACTTTCTATTCCTAAAATATACATATCTTTCATATACAACACCTTCTTGTTTCTCAATTATTTTAGCATAAACACAATATTTTTTCTAGTGATTATCTTTTACTTCCTTTTCTGTAATTATTTAGTTCATTTAATTGTTCTTCAGACTGTACACCATATGTTTCTCTTACATATTCCATTTCATCTCTTTTTAAGCCTGAAAATACAGCGTGACTTAATAATGTTCCATCTAAACTAAATTTCCATGGTAAATATTTATGATCTTCAAATACATATAATTGTTCGTTGTTTATTTGTGTTCCATATATTCTACATTGGGTAGCATATGTTTCTGTTGTTTCTTTTCCATCTTGTTCAACAACTATATGAAAACCAAAATGGTCATTTCCAAATACTGCACCATTTTCTAATGGTAATCTTTCTTCATCTGATACTAATACAT
Organism: Bacilli bacterium; assembly: GCA_017416535.1. Lineage (GTDB taxonomy): Bacteria > Bacillota_I > Bacilli_A > RF39 > UBA660 > JAEDES01. Next base: position 209,849 of record JAFQCG010000005.1, read on the forward strand.
TTTCTTTTTTACTTAATTTTAAAGTAATTGGATTTTCGATTTTTGCTTCTAAAGCCATAATTACACTTCCTTTTTCGTTTCATATTATAACATAAAAAGACTCACTAATCTAGTTATGAGTCTTTTACTTTTGTTTTTCCATTAAGATTCCATCAGTTCCTTGATAGTATCCTTTTCTAATTGCTTTTTCTACAAAACCTACAGACTTATATAAGTGAATTGCAGGTATATTATCTTTTCTTACTTCTAATGTAATACTTTTATCCACAACTTCTAACATTTTATTTAATAATTTTTTTCCTTTTCCACAGTTTCTGTGGGAAATTTCTACTTCGAATTGATTTATTTCTGCTCTATCATAAATATCACTATAATATAAATAACCAATTACTATATCATTTTCTTTATATATTAGAATTTTAGCAAAAGGATTATTTTCAAATTCATTTAATATTTCTGAAACATTTAAAAATGAATTTGCAATTTCACTTATATTATCTTTTGTTAGTTCGATAATCATTAGTTTAATTTACTTTCTTCTGCTTCGGTTAATTTTAAATAGTCTGGATTAACGCCATGCGGATTAATTGCTTCTTTATCTTTGAAGTAATTAATAATTCGTAATATATCTGGATTGTAATCTTCTTTATTATCATATTCTTCTAATTCATCTTTTGCAATTATTGTATAATCTGATAACTTTTCTAATTCTTTATTTAGATCATCCATTTTAATATGTTGTGGTTTTAAAATAACTTGATTATTTTCATTATATATAGCACTGAATACATAACGTCTTCTTGCATCAATCATTGGTACTTTTATTTTATTTGTATTGCTTGATAACATCATTGCTTCTAATGAAGTAATTGTTGTTATCGGAATATTTAAACTCCATGCATAAACTTTTGCAATTGTAATTCCTATTCGTATTCCTGTAAATGAACCTGGTCCATTAACTACAATTATCTTATCAATATCTTTTGCAGTTAAATTTGTTTTTGTAAATAATGAAACAATTTCCGGTAATGCTTCCTCAGAAAGACTTGTTCCAAATTCTTTTTTTACTTCTGCTAAAAGATTATTATCTTCGGCAATCCCTGCATAAAGATAACTTGATGAGGTATCTATATATAAGATTCTCATAGTACTGCCTCACAAATTTCTTCATATTTTCTACCATATGGTGTAATTGTAATAGTACGCTTGTTTTCGTCTTCTTCAGAATTTTTAATTTTAATATCTAATCTTTTTTCTGGAAGATAATCTGGAATCATATCTGCCCATTCAATAATAGTAACACCTTTTTTTGTGAAATATTCTTCTATTCCTAATTCATCTACTTGTCCATCTAAACGATAAACATCCATGTGGAATAAAGGCATATCTCCTGATAAATATTCTTTAATGATATTAAACGTTGGAGATGTCACTTCTTCATTGATTTCCATAGCTTGTGCAAAACCTTTTGTAAATACCGTTTTTCCACTACCTAGGTCGCCTCTTAAGCATATTACCATATTTGGGAATTTTTCAGATTCGATATTTTGTGCTAATTCTATTGTCTCTTCTTCAGAGTATGTTGTAATTTTGTATTCCATTTCTATCACCTATAATTTATTATATCAGAAATAATTTGTTATACAACTTTTACTGTGAAAGTTGATGTCAAGTAGTCTACTCTCCTGATATAGATATTTCCTTTATATATAAAGATGGGGATGCAACTGTTCGTGTAGAAAATTTAAGATCATTTCCAATGTCTTCTATATTAGAAAATAATTCAAAAATTGATGTTGTTATAACGGCTGGTTCAAATCCACTAACAAGTTTTCCATTCTCAATAATATATCCAAATACTTGGAATGATATGTTTCCACTACTTATATTTATTGATGATCCCATTGATCCTAAATAATTAGTTATATAAATACCATCTTGCATTTCATTAAATAATTCTTCTAATGATTTTTTCCCAGGTACAATAAACATATTTCTTGTACCTATTCCATTATATTTATTTCCTGTTGACTCTACTTTATCTATAATTGCTTCTTTTATATCATATAAATAGTTCTTTATGGTTCCATTTTCTATTAATATTTTATTAATTGTATTTGTTCCTTCTTTATCAAAGATTGTATATCCTGGATATTTTTTATTTAGTGGTTCTTCGACAATTGTTAACTTATTAGAAAATACTTTTTCATACTTTTTATTTTCTAGGCAAGTCTTTTTTTGATGTACGGCTTCTGCTGATAGCATTTTTTGAAGTTCATTTAATATAAATGATGCTACTTTATTATTTAATACAATATTATATTTTTTGTTTTCTAGTCTTTTCTTTTTTGTACCTAGTGTGGCTAGAGTTAGAGCATTTTCAACTATTCTTTTTATATTTATTTCTTTCTTGTTACTTGATAGTGTTGATTCACTATATGTTGCTATCTTATCATTTTCTTTTGCACTTGCTTCCACATATAGTTCATAGTTTCTAGATGATGTAGCTATATCGACTCCTTTGTTATTTACTATTCTTGTTTTTGTATATGTATCACTATATGCAGTCTCTAAGCTTTGTACTTTTTCATATTTTTCTTTTGCATAGTTTAAATTTTTAAGCAATTCTAATTCTTCTTTTATATCTATATTTACTTCTTCATCTATTGTGTTATTTTTATTTATATCTAAATATGTATCTTCATATTTACTTTCTGTTTCAAGTATTTTTTCAAGAAGTAAATCTACAATTGATTCGTCAAGATATTCAGTATATATTTGTTCTGTTTTTCCGTCTTTTTCTGCTTTTACTGTATATGTTGTCTTTTCACAATCTGTATAATCTTCTATTTTTTTGTTTATTAAATAAATTGAATTTTCTTTTTTTGTTTCTTCAGTTACTTGAATATTATTAAATCCTTTATTCTGAGCTAATTCAAATAATTCATTATATGTCATTATTCCTTACCTCCTACTAATATGCTTGATACTTTAATTGTTGGTTGACCACAAGTAACTGGAATTAAACCACTTTTACTTCCACAATATCCATCTTCTAATTTTAGGTCATTACTAACCATTTCAACTTTATTTAATATGTCTTTTCCGTTACCTATAAGAGTTACGCCCTTAATTCTATCTTTTATTTTTCCGTCTTCAATTTTATATGCAATTTCTACACCGAAGTTAAAATCTCCCGTTGTTGTATTAACTTGTCCTCCACTTAATTTCTTACAATAAATACCATATTTTATTGACTTTATCATATCTTCGAACTTGTCATTTCCTGGCGCTAAATATGTATTACTCATTCTAGATGTTGGTGAATATTCATAACTTTCTCTTTTTCCACATCCATTTGCATTCATATTCATTTGTGTTACAGAATACTTATCAACTAAGTAGGTTTTTAGTATTCCCTTTTCTATTAAAATATTCTTTTGTGTTTTTTCACCTTCATCATCTATATAGTTGCTTCCCCATTCACCATCTATGGTTCCATCATCAATTAATGTTACTTTTTCTGATCCAACTTTTTTTCCTATTTGATTTGAAAAGATAGATAAACCTGGGGCTACAGATGTTGCTTCTAAGCCATGTCCACAAGCCTCGTGAAAAATAACAGCACCAAATCCTGAACCTATTACAACTGGCATTTCTCCACCTTTAAATTCTTTTGCAGATAGTTTTTCGATATTGCTTTTTGCTATTTCTAAACTTTCTTTTTCAATATCAAAATCTTCTAAGAATTCATATCCTTTTCTTCTACTTATTGCAACAAATTCGTCTTCTTTTATTCCATCTTCCTCTGCATATGTATGACAAATATATCTAGTTCTTGTTGAGTTACCTTTGATATATTTCCCATCAGAATTTGCAATTATAATTTCTTTATAATTTTCAATAAATCTTAATGAAACTTGTGTTATTTGTTTATATTTTTCTCTTATTATTTTATCTACATTTGATAATATTTCTTTTTTCAAAGTAAATTTATCATGTGGTATTTTTACTTGTGTCGATGTATCTTCTAGTTCTTTTAAGTGAACAATTTTATTTGTATTAGTCTCAATATTTTTTGATAATTTTAGAGCAACTTCTTTTAAATTTTTAAAATCTAGATTATTTGTAGAAGAATAATAATAGTCTCCATTTGAAAAAATACGATAACCTATTCCTCTTGCATTTCCTGACTTTATTGAGTCTAATTTAGAATCATTATATTCATATGATTTACTCTTTGCATCTTCATAGTATATTTCAGCAAAATTTGCCCCTGTACTCATTAATATATTTAGTAGTTCTTCATATTGTTCTTTTTTCATAATATCACCAATAATATTATAACAAAAAAAAATAAACAGACTATACTGTTTATCTTATTTTTATACAAAAAAAATCCTTGGCAACTTCCTATCTTCGCATACACTATTGTCGGCGTTGAGTGGCTTAACTTCTGTGTTCGGGATGGGAACAGGTGTACCTCACTC
>JAFQCG010000019.1 GCA_017416535.1 Bacilli bacterium
AGTAGCAATTTGATAATCTTTTAATTCTGTCAAAAAAACTGCTTGCCCATTTGTATATAGAGTTAAAGTATTACGATATTCATTAATACAACGTACAGGAATATGTCCTGTAAAAATAATTTCATCATTTTTTGATTGACTAGTTTCAATTATTGCACAATGTTTTTGTGCATCATTATATGCACGAGAAAGGTATCCCTGTGGTGTAAAAAGTATAAACGAAAGATATGGCTCTAATAATTGCGTTCCCGCTTTTTTCAATGTTTGTTCAAGTACAATTGGGGCAAGAAAACGAAAATCCGAGGGAGTACTAACAGGGCTATAATAAACACCATATTCAAAACATATTTTACAATCTGTTACTTCCCAGCCATACAAACCTTGCTCCAGTCCATAATTAATACCTTCTCTTACTGCATTTTGGAAACTTTGATTTAAATAACCGAGTGAAACTTTGCTTTCGTACTGTATTCCACTGCCAATTGGAAGTGGAGTTATTGATAATCCAATTGATGCCCAAAATGGATTTGGTGGTACTTCAATATGAATAGTATAATCTGCCTTTTGTAATGGCTTTTCCAAATAAATTACGGTTGGATCTTCGATTCTTATGTTTATGTGATATTTTTCAATCAACAGAGAACAGATAACTTCTAACTGCACTGTTCCTAAAAAAGAAATGACGATTTCATGTGTTATCGTATCAACACAATAACGTAAAAGAGGATCAGTATCTGCAATTTCTGTAAGAGCATCCAATAATTTTTCTCTCTCTTCTATTTTTATCGGTTCAATTCTTGTTCGTAGCATTGGTACAGGCTTGTCATTCCATACATTGCATGGCAAAATCTTTTCATTTCCTATAATATCGTTCAATCTTAATGTATTGTTAGGTATTATAAAAATATCTCCAGAACAAACTATTTCTGTCTGTATCATTTCTCCATTTGAAGGAATATATATTTCTGTAAGTTTCACTTTCTTTTTTTCTGACAATACAATTGTATCTCGTAAGTGTAATGTTCCACTGTAAAGACGCAAATAAACTAATCTTTGCTTATGGTCTGTATATTCAATTTTAAAAACTCTTCCACATAGTTCTGAATAATTCTTATTCATTTCAGGACAAAAAAGATTTGAAATAGCTTCAATGAGTTGTTGAGTTCCTATATTATTTTTAGCACTTCCATGGTATATAGGAAACAACGAACCTTTTTTAACACACCTATATTCTTCCTGCGTTAATTCCTGTATAGTCAATTTTTCTCCTGCAATATATTTTTTTAAAAGTTTATCATTTTTGGAAATTACAGGATCCCATTCATCTAAATCAATGATATTTTTAATTGATATTTCTGGAGTTAATGTTACATTTTGCATAACAATAATATCATTTGAAAGTTTTTCTTTGATATTTTGATAAATATTATTTAAGTTAATTCCATCCTGATCTATTTTATTTATAAAAATAATTGTTGGTATATTCATTTTTTGAAGTGCATGGAATAGTATTCTGGTTTGTGCTTGTACACCATCTTTAGCAGAAATTACTAAAATAGCTCCATCAAGAACAGATAAGGAACGATACACTTCTGTTATAAAATCTGTATGTCCAGGAGTATCTACAATATTGATTTTGTAGTCATTCCAATTAAAAGAAGTAACTGCTGCCTGAATTGTGATTCCACGCTGACGTTCTAAAAACATAGTATCTGTCCTTGTTGTTCCCTTATCTACACTGCCTAATTCTAAAATCGCTCCACTTGTATAAAGCAGACTTTCCGTTAAAGTCGTCTTTCCTGCATCTACATGAGCAAGAATACCAATGTTGATTATTTTCATGGAATTTCCCTCCCTACAAATTTATCTTTTAACTTAAAATCAATATTTGCTAATTTTGTCCTTTTAAACTATTCTCAAAATCAATTATCCACTTTTCTAATGTTTCTACTAATGCTAATTGTTGTTTGAACATTTGTTTTCCAACATTAGGAATATGTTGTCTATGAGATTGTCTTTCATTTAGCAATTCTTTTAATTCTAATATCTTTGATTTTATATTAGAAACAAGAATCTTTTTTTGTTCATCATCTACTAAATCTAAATTCGTAATAATAATATTAAAATCCAAATATAGACTAACATCATAATTTGAAATATCATTCATAAGTCTATTAAAATAATCATTACCTTTGTCAGTAATAGTATATACTGCTTTATCTGGCATATTTCCCTCTTTCTCTTTATGGCTAACAATATATTCTTTTGATTCTAATTGTAATACTTTCTTATAAATAGACTGTTCACTAATTTTTACCCATCTTGGTATATTACGATATTCTATATTTTTTTTAATATCATAAGCACTTTGTGATTTTTGTTTAATAAGTCCTAATAATACTAAATCTATATTTGACATAATCTCTACTCCTTACTTAATATTCTGTAACGCCAAGTCTATTTCCAAATGGATCTTCAAACTCGACTGCATTACCAGTTCCAATTTTAAAAGGCTCACTCAAAAACTTTATACCATTGTTCAACATTTCTTTATAGAAGATTGCAACATCTTCTACTTCAAACCATATTGTAGGCTTTAAATTCTCAAATTTATTTTTGTCTTTTAAAATTATTGCAGGTTCTTCATTTCCAATATTATAAGCAACCATTCCCTTATCA
>JAFQCG010000006.1 GCA_017416535.1 Bacilli bacterium
CAGGCAAGATAATATGAAAGACAATACTGAAAGAGATGTTAAAAAGTCCATTGATAGATTATCAACATTATCATCAGAAGCATCTAGTCATACATTTGAAACAATTGATAAGATTGCAAAAAAAACCTCGGATTTCATTGAAAATAACTCCATAGAGATAGAATTAAATAACAATGATAAAGAAGTTGAATCACGATTAAAAACCTCTGAAAACGCATTAGAAAATGAAAATAAGCAAGATGCAACAACTCAGGAGGAGAATAACTCTACTAGCAAGTTGAAAACTAATGCTAATGATACAGATTCTAATAATTTAGATAATAAAGAATCTAATATTGAAGGAGTGAAGTCGGACAAGGACACTCCTAAGAAAAGTAAATTAAAAACAGTAGTAGAAAAAACAAATCAAAAGGTTTTTAAGTTTAATGATAATCAAGGTAAAGTATCAAAAGTTGCAACTGCTGTAAGCAAGAGTGGCGAAAAGGTATCTAAAGCAGGTAGAACGATTGTAAGAACTTCAAGAGAATTAAATAAAGCAATGAGCGAAGATGGTAGTGGTATAGATTATATTAATGAAAAAATTACTCGCAAAATTAAAACTAAAGCATCTGATAAATTAAGAAAGAGTACAAAGAAAGCTGCTAGTAAAGCAGGAAAAAAAATTAGTCAAACTCTTGGAAAAAAATTATTACAAGTTGCTAAAACGGTAGTTATGAAGTTAATAAAGATGTTAATATCTCTATTAGCAGCAACAGCTGAATTTATTATTCCTCTTGCTCTTATTCTGATTATAATAATTTCTGTATGTTCTATATTTGGTTCTACTATGTCTGAAACATCTTTAAATTCATATAAAGAATATCTTGATAGTATTCAGGAAGAGTATGATAAAAAAGTAGATGATTTTTTAGAAGAAAATCCAGGTGGTATAGTATTTGCAGTTGATGGTAGTTATGGTCGTATTGATTGGAGAATACCATTATCTATAATGCAAGGAACAGGAGCAGAATTAGAATTTGATCAAACAGAAAAAGACTTAATACAAAAATTTAAATCAGAAGGTTTATTAGAAAAACATGAAGTATTAGAACAAATAGTGGAGGAAACTGACGAAGCAGGTAATACAGTAGAATCAACCATTAAAGTATTAGTTATCACCAATAGCATGTATGAAGATTATATGGATTGGTGCAAGGACAATTATTCATATATAGCAAATTTTAATAAAACAAAAAAAGTATCAGAAGGAACTGATACTTATTTTTCTAATGAACAGTTGGATATGATTGAAATGTTATATCAATCTGATTTTTTTGCTGAGTTCTTAGGTACTGATTTTAAAACAAGAACGCCTACTTATGGAAAGACGGATGTTCCGTTAAATTTAAATACTGAACATTTTAATTCAAAAAACACTTTAACGACATCTGGATTTAAAGGTCAATGTACTTGGTTTAGTTTTGGTCGTGCATTACAAGTATCTGGAAAAAAAATGCCAACAGGTAATGCTCAAACTTGGATTAATTCTGCAATAACTATGGGTTATGAAACAGGTTCTCAACCATCTTATAATTCTGTTGTAGTATTATCATCTGATAGGTTTGGTCATGTTGCTTTTGTAGAGGAGTATGATGGTGAAACAATTACTATATCAGAAGGAAATGTAGGTAATGCGTGTAGAAATGATGATACGTGTAGTCAAGTAGAATACGCTAATGAACACGCTAACGAATTAGTAAGAACTAAAACTTATAGTTCATTTGATGAGTATAGAAGAATAAATAAAAATAATGGATATACCATTATAGGATTTATATATTTAGATTAAAAAGGAGAAATTATGAAAAAAAAGAAATTATGGATATTACTTATAATTACATTATTTGTTTGTAGTTTTACATCAGTAATGTTTAATTATAAAGATATAAAAAGAAATATAGAAATTGCTAAGGAAGAAAAAGCAGAGAAAGAAAAAAAAGAAGCTATGTTAAAACAGGATTTAATCAGTCCTGTTTTAATTTTGAAACAAGATAAATTAATAATGTATCAAGGTGATGAATTAAATTACAAATCATTTATAAAAGAAGCTACTGATAATTTAGAAGGAGATTTAACAGATCAAGTTAAATATACAAAAATAGATACATCAAAAACTGGAGAATTTTATATTGATTATGAAGTAAGTGATTCAGCATACAATGTTATTAAAGCAAGACTATTAGTAATTATTCGTGAAAAACCAAAATTTAAGAATTAATTTATAAGTGAGGTGATGAAATATGACTGATGAACAATTATTAATTATGTATCGTAAGTATAAGAGAAAAAGAAATATAATTATTATTTCTTTATTATTAATAATCATTATCTCTATATTTATATTTTTATCTATCAGTAATACTTCATCTAAAAAAGATGAGAATCCAAAGGAAATTACTAATATTCCAGAGGTAAAAGATGAAATAGCACCTGAAATAAAATTGAGTACAAATAATATAGAAATTATAGAAGGAGGTGATGTGGATTATCTAAAATATGTTGAAAGTGTTATAGATGATAAAGATGGAAATCTTTTAGAAAATATTATTTATGAAGAAATAGATACCTCTAAAATCGGTGAACAAAAAATAATATATACTGTTTCTGATTCTTCTGGTAATACTTCACAAGAAGTTGTTATAGTTAATATAAAAAAGAAAGAAGAACCAGTATCACCACCTAAAGAAAATACTACTTCTAATAAAGTTGAAACTCCAAAAAAAGAAGAAACAAAACCATCAAACAACAATAATACATCTAATAACACACCAGCACAAAAAGAAGAAACACCACAAAAAGAAGAAACACCAAACAATCCATCTACTGAAAAGATTGTTAAATATTTTTTATTCAAAGATGGTTATACAATGTTAAATGTATCAGAGATTTGTGCATCAGAATTAAAGAAAACAAATAGAACTGGTATTTGTAGTCCAATACAAGACGAAAATGGAATCTATTTGGGTATGAAGTTAGAAACAAATTAGTATAGAAAAGAGAATTATATAAATGAATAAAGAATATATAAAAGAACTATTTGAAGAAAATAAAAAGATTTTTATGGATTATGAACTGGATATTGATACTCCAGAAGATTTAGAAAATTTTATGGAATCAATCATAATCTCAAATATGGAATATGATTTTCATATATATCCAGATGTAAATAAGTTATTTAATAAATCAAAAGAAATTACTAAAGAAATATCTAATGAAGAAATGGATATAGAGAAGTAATTTTTTTATATTAATCGTTTACTAGTGTAAACAAAACAAAAAAGAAAAGGAGAAAAAAATGAAAAATAATTATTTATTATTAGCAGATATTTTAAAAGCAAAGAGAACGATCTTTGGAGATAGTTTGAGAAGAGTAGCAGGTGAAGTTGGAATTAGTCATACTGAATTAGCACGTATAGAAAATGGCAATAGAGAAAATTTTAGTTTATTAACATTAGTTAAATTGTGCGAAGTTTTAAATATAGATGTCATAAAATTATTAATGATAGCAGGATATGTTCCTTTTGACGAAGAATATTTTACTCCAGACGCATTGAATACAATTTATGATTTTATAAATGTATTAGAACCAGATGATGATGAGTTAGATGAAGAGTTTGATGAAGAATTTGATGATGAAGAATGTGTTGTCGGATGTGAATGTTGTGAAACAAAATCAAACGAAGAACCTCGTGTAGTATTTCGTATTCATAAAAATATAATGTAAAGAAAGGAAAGTATATATGGACACATTAATTATTAGTCAAGAAAATAATATTCTTCATATTTTTAATAGAGGTTATACTGTGGATTATACTTTTTACAATTCAAAAGGTCATAGCTTAGATGGAGGAATATTAGAAAGTAGTAAGGAAAAATTTAATACACAAGAAGTAAAAAATGAAATAATAAACATGTTTAAAGATTCAATTAATTTTACAGAACCATACATGTTTTTAGAAGGTGAAAAAGCAGAAGGTTTATTAGAATTAATAGAAATGGAAGATTATAAAAATGCTCAGTTAAAGGTTAATAATTATTTATCTTCTATAAAAAATAGTTCATATATTGAAATGGATAGGTGATGATGAACACAAAAATATTAAAAGAAATAACAAATTTTTGTAGAGAATGTGGTTCTCACACTTGTTGTCCAGAAGAAGATTGTGTTTTATTTAGGATAGAAAAATTAGTAGTAAATAATAAAAATAAGAAAAAGAAAAGGAGAAAAAAATGAGAAATATATATGATGATTTTATTCAACAAAAACCAAAAGAAATGTCAAAAACAATGTCAGATATGGCATTTAAGTATATTAATCCAGATACTCAACAACCAACTAGAATACCAGCAGCACACTTTGAAAAAGAGTTAGGTCAAGAAGTAGAAAGAGCAATAACTCAATCAGTTAATAGACAATTTCTTTCAATTATGTATAGTCAATTAAATTCATTAAAAAAGGATAATGAAAAATTATTTTATGAAGCATTAATCTGTATAGATAATAATTTAAATCCAAAAGATTTAAGAATACCAGAACAAATAGCAATTAACTATACTTATGATTATATTCAAGAAAAACAAAGAACAGAGAAAAAAGAATTCCGTTTCTTTAATCAAGATATATCTAATGAATATCACAGAGCAATAACCGATCCTAATATTCAAGCTGAAGCTATGGAAATTTCTAACTTTTTAGAAAACCAAGAAACAAGAGAATTAAATCGTATTAAAGAAGATACAATAAATAATCAACCACAACAATCTCAACAACCAGAATCTTATTCTTACGAGCAAGAAGAAGATATGGATCTGGAATATGATTATTAGGGGTGAATTATGAATAAATATGATATTGAAATTGAAGAAGTTTTAAGAAGAGTTATTACAGGAGTAGAAGCAAAAGATATAAATGAAGCTATTAATAAAGTTGAAGAAAGATATGATAACGAAGAAATAGTTTTAGATAGTTCTGATTTTGTAGAAAACTCTTTTAATAATTTATATAGTAAAAATTTAGATAAGGATATAGAAATTTCTATAAAATATGATGCACAAGATGGTATCTTATCTATCAATTCTCAAGGTTATAAGGAAGGTAAATATGTGTGTGATTCGGCTCGTGATATAACTAGATGTGTTGAAGTATATGTTGGTGATTATATAGAAGAGTATGAAATAACTTCTGATGTTGCAAATAGAGAATATGAAGAAGAATTAGAAAGGGAATGATATGAAAAATAATTTTGTTGAGTTTATAAAAGATAATGATAGTAATGATCAAAGTTTTGAAACAAAATATAGAAATATAAAAGTTCATAAAGAAAAATATAATGATAGATTCATTATTTTATATTCTAAACAAGAATTAAAAGGTTTAAGACAAGATGATTATGAAATAGTTGGATATTATGATATTATAGAGAATGTTTTATATAATAGCAGTTATCAAATAAGTGATATTGTTCCTAATGATAATTCTATACTGCAAAATAATTTTGAAAATGTTATTACAAATTTATGCAAAGAAATTGATGAATATATTTCAGATTTTGTTATTAAAAATGCTGAGGAATATAGAGAATTAGGTCAAGAAAAATATAAAGAACTAGATAGTTGGAGAAAAGCTGGAGCAACTAAAGAAATTGAAAGTAATTTTATTGAAGATATTGTTCCTATTGTAAAAATGGCAAGTGCAGGTAGTGCATATAAAATTAGATATAGTGAAGAATATAATAATAAAAATATAATAATAGATTATTTAGATAATCCTAAAAAATTAGTTGAAGACTATGCAGTTAAGTTTATAAATGAAAACAAAGAAGAATTAGGAAAAGATTTATTAGTATATGAATATCAACTTGAGTATTTAGATAAAATCAAAGAAAACAAGGATAATGAATTTGATTATATTTATACTAATAAAAAAATACTAGAGAGCATCAAAGACTTAGATGCAAAAAATATAACTATAACTATTAATTATAATAACAATGAAATAACATTTAAATATGATTTTAATAGATTATTATCTGAATTAAAAAATGCAGATTATAAAGGTTATGAATATAGTTCTAGTTATGAAAAAGTAAGAGATTTCTTAAAAGAAAATAATATAAAAGATGAAAGAGGTTATCAAGAAGATGATTTCAAATTTGCTAATATTACATCCATTACTTATGGCAAAAAAGTAATATATCAAAATGAAATATCAAAAGAAGATAAAGAATTAGATAATGATGATTTTGATTTAGAAAGATAATTTTTTATATTAAGCGTTTACTAGTGTAAACAAGAATAGAAAGGAAAATATATGAATAATAAAACATTAGAGAAAAAAATAGAGAGATTAGAACAACTAAAAAGTAAAGAGTTAGAAAAAATTTCTGCAATTAACCAAGTGGTTTCTGATTATGATAAACAATTAAAAGTTTTATATGATTTCAGAAAAGAACAAGAAAAAATTTATCAAAGACAACAAGAATTAGATTTAAAAATTAAGGAGCAACAATAATAATGAGCAGTTATTTTAAAGCTCGTGATGAATTAGTAAAAATGTACATTAAAAGTTTGGAAGAAGGTAGAATTCCCTGGGAAAAGATGTGGCAAACAAATATCCCAGAGAATGGTATTACAGGAAAAAAATATAAGGGTGTTAATAATTTGATTTTATCTTATGTAGCAATTCAAAGAGGATATAAAGATAATAGATGGTGTACTTATATGCAAGTTTCAAAGAATAAATGGAAATTGAAAGATGCTAAAGGACAAGGTGTTTCTATTGAATATGTAGGAATGAAAAATAAAAAAGATAATAAACTTTATACCTTTGAAGAATACAGAAAAATTATTAATGAATTCCCAGAGAAAGAACCTGAGTTTTCAATGAGAAGGTATAACTACACAGTATTTAATGCTGACCTTATAGAAGGTATTGAAAAGAATAATGATGTTAATAAAGACAAAATAATTAGTAATGATTACATTAGTAATATCATAAACAATATTGATGTTAAATATCAAGAAAAAGGTCAAGAAGCATATTATGATGTTATAGGTGATGAAGTAGTTATACCACCTTCTAATACTTTTAAAAATACGTATGCTTACTATTCAACACAATTACATGAAATAGCTCATGCAACAGGTCATAATACTAGATTAAATAGAGATATGTCTGGTGAATACAGAACTGAATCGTATGCTAAGGAAGAACTAAGAGCAGAAATTAGTTCTTCTTTTCTTATGCAAAAATTAGGTTTAGAATATGATGAAAGGCATCTGACTAATCATAAAGCGTATGTAAGAGGTTGGTTAGAAATTATCAAAGATAAACCTCAAGAATTATTTGCAGCAATATCAGATGCTAATAAAATTGTTTCATATTTAGAAGATAAAAGTTTATCTAAAGAAAAAGATTTTTCTAAAGAAATAGAGGAAATGGAGATGGAGTATGCGTAGTATTCATAGTAGGCATTATGTCTATACACATTGGTTAAGGATTGATAGTAATGGTGATGAAATAAAACAATGGGAACAATTAAAAGAATATTGGAATAAATATGATTGTTCAATGACTGTATATTATTATGATTATAATCCATTAACCGAAAAAGCAATTAAGTTGGATTGTAATCAATCATACGAAGATTTAGATCTTGATGTTAATTCTATGTCTTCTGGTAGTTTAAAAAGAGTAAAATCTAAACCTACAAATATAACTGTTTATAATAAAGGAATAGATTACTTTTTTGTACGAAAACTTGGTCCAGAAGTATTAGAAACTTTAAGAAAACCTAAATCTTCTATTAATGTTCCTGAAGAACAATTAATAGAAGTTGATTTTTTAAATGAGTTTTCTGATATGGAAAATATAGAACAATTTAACAAAATAATGAAAGATGAAGATTGGAAAATTGTAAAAATAGATAGTGATAGAAAGTACCATTATCAATTATATTTTGGCAAGGGTAAACAAGTTTATAATAGACAAGAATATGCTTTTGCTGACTTCACATTTAAAAGTAGATTCAAGGATAGATTACAAAGATTCATTAATAATTTAATTAAACAAAAAGAGTTAAATATTAGTAATTTTGTTGGAAGAAAAATAAATATGTTTGAATCGGAATATCAATTTTCATCTGATAAAAATATAAATATAGATATTAAATGTATAGGTTTAGTTTTAGGAATAAATAATAATTGTTTTGATATATATGATTCTCAAAGACCTTTAGGAAGTCAGTTTTATTCATTAGATTTATTAGAATTTGAAAAAAGAATGAATGAAGGTATATATAAACCAAATTATAATTTGTTAGCATCTCATGAACAACTAGAATTGAGAAAGTATGAGTTTAAAAAGACCAAACGATTTACAGAACTTTGTGGTGATTGGGATTATAGAAATATTGATATGAGTAATGTACATTTAGAATCACTAAAGATTCAAAAAGATAAATTAATACTTACTTGTGAAAAATATTCAAGTCAAATAGATGGCTATGTTTCTTGTCCAGCTTGTGAAGTAGAGTCAAAAGAATTAGTTTATGAATTTAGGTTGCTGGATTTAGAAAATAGAGAACATGTTTTAAATTTTATGAGTAAATTAGAAAATTATATTGATCATAAAAAAGTTGAAAGAGAACTTAATAATAAAGAAAAAGAATTAATAAAAAATAAAGAATCTTTAGAAGAAATGGAGATAGAATATGAATAATATTTTAGATATTTATGAAAGTTTAGCTGATTCTATTGAAGAAATAGACGATTTTAGGATTTATGATTTCATATATTATTTAGGAATAAATAGCATTGATAAAGATATATCAAAAGAAGAGATAACAAGATTAATAAATGTATGTAAAGAAAGTTCAGATAATTTTATTGATACCTTTAAGTTAGCAAGAACATTAACTTCGCTTGTATATAAAGAAAAATATATGACTTTAGATCAATTAGAGCGTGTACCTTCAGAATCAATAAAACATTTTTATTCGGAGGAAAAAATGTATGAATTAAGATATTATTTTGAATCATACGAAGAAATGGTGATCTCACCAAAAGAAATAATGGAAGGCGTATCTTATACCGTTGCTCGTGTTGTTCATAATGGTTATTGTGCTGAACTACATTATTGTAGTGATACAGGTGCATCAGTAGAATATGGAACAAAAACATCTCATGATATGTGGGAAAATGAGGTAGAAGATGCCAGTTGGTTTAATAAAGATTTATCAGATGATTATATATTAAATAGATTAAATTGTTTATATGATGAAGAATTTTCTGATAAAAGAATAACAAATGAAAAAGCAGAAGAGATGAATTTAATTGATCACATTTTAGCAAAACACAAAGTAGATGATATTGTTTTATATTCAAACGACAATGGAGATTTAATTGCTTTTGATGATGTGAATTACTGGAAGGGAAAAGATTTTTATGATTTCATGTTCAAAGAATTATTTGTTTATAATCGTGAAGGAAAAGTAGAATTAATAGATGATTCTGATTATAAAAGACTAGAAGGATATAGAAAACAATATGAAGAAAAAACAAACGAAATAGAAAAGGAGATAGAATATGAATAAAATAAAAGCATTAAAAGAATTAGCAGAAGTATTTGGAAAATATGATTGTAATATTTATGATTTTTGTTATTATTTAGGATTAACAAATGTAAAAGAAGATATAAAAAATAAAGATTTAATAGTATTATTGGATAAATGTTCTGAGTTAAGTGGAGAATATACAGATCCAATTGAAGTAGGACAATCATTAGCAAATGCAGTATATGAAGATAAATCTATAACAATAAAACAATTAAAAAAAATGAGTGCTGAAAGGTTTAATGATTGGTATATGGATGGAAGAGAAGTAGGTAATGATTTAGAATTAGATGAAGAAAGGGAGATGGAATAATGGACGTTTTATTTGGATATAAATCAATGCCTGAATGGCACAAAAAGAATATAAAAAATTATTATATATTAGATGGAATTTATAAAGCAGAACCTAATATAAGCGAAGAGGATGCACGATACATTTTTAGTATTTGTCAACAAATTAAGAATGAAAAAGTGTGTCCTTTTTCTATTGCTTATTATTTGACAGAACATTATATGAAAGATGATATAGATGATGAAGAATTAAAAGTTGCAACTTCTGGAGAGATAATTTCTGCTGTTCTTCATAATGATTTAAACTTTTTACCATTCTTGAATTCTGACAAAGTAATGGAAAGATTTTAAAAAATAATACTAAACTGTCGGAGACTATTTGCAGGTCTTAGGAGTTTGTCCTAACAAGCTGATGGGTGTGTCAACACCATGCTTGATAGAAAAAATAAGACTATTGAATAACCTCAGTTATAAATTTGAATTTAGAAAGGAGCTAAGATGGAATTTAAGTCAATGGAGAAGTGGCGAGTTCAAAGAGATTTAAATTTAACTGAAGTACAATTAGAGGAAGTTATACGAAGAGCAGGAAGAAGGCATCCAATGGAAGATTGGGTGCATCTTCGTGTATCTCGTAATGGTGATGTAGTAGAATATTTAAAATTAGAATTTGTTTACTGGTTGAAAGAAGTTTATTTTAACAAAGAAAAATTTTATCTTGATCTTGAAATAGATTTTTTTGAAAAACAAATTAGAAGATTAGAATCAGAATTAAATATATCTCCTTATGAATTTAAATATGAAGACACATCATTAAAAGATTTACGTTCATACTTTAATAAAAGCAAAAATGCAATTGGTAGAGCAGTAAATGAAATGAAGAAACAAACAAATCTTTCATACAAGTATTTAAAAGATGGTAGAGTTATGATTACTAAAGAAGGTGTTAAGTGGTTAGCAGAAAAATATTTTCGTAAAGCATACTTAAAAGATTTAGAATTATATAAATTAGAACTTCAAGAAAGAAAGATGAAACTGGATGACTTCAACAGAAGAAAGATATAGTAAATTAAGAAGACAAAAAATTAATGTTATGCTTAACGAAGAAGAAAGAAGAATCATAACTGAGAAAGCTATTAAATATGGATTTGGTGATTGTCTTGCTGAATATATAAGAGCAGCATGTATATATGAAAATATATATATAGAAGACGTGGCTGGGAAACAAGAGTTATGTGAGATTATAAGTAAGTTTATAGAAACATTAAGAGAAATTTTAAAAGAACAAAAAAAGCTATTAAATAATTATATGTTAGATAAAGAGGATATAGAAGTTATTAGTAATCAAAATATCATTATAATTAAAATGATAAGTAAGTTATCTAATTTAGTAATATCTATTTTATCAGTTAATACAGAAAAGAGAATTCAACAAAGATTAGGTATGATTGAGAAGTATAAGATTGATGAAAATTTTTATAAAAAAATTATGAATAATAATTATCAACATTTTATAGTTAGACCTTCTAATTTAAATAGACCTAATCAAAAACCTGTGTATATA
>JAFQCG010000020.1 GCA_017416535.1 Bacilli bacterium
TGACTGATAATACATGATTATCAGTCAATTATACATGGTTAGGGTGACGCAAATGATAAATTGGGACTTCAAAGACAGCATATTATATCAGGGCGAAGAGATAACACAGGATTCAAGGAAATTTGAAATATTAGTTGAAGCATATTTGCAAGAAAGATATCCTTTGGAAAATTGGAAGCTGACCAAGGCAACACGGGATGGTAATAGAGATCTAGAAAGTGTTTGCCAATTTAGTGGAACATCCATGTGGGCAGAAGTAAAATATACAATACATACAGATGAAAATATATCATCCAGAAAATATGACTCTACATTAGTGTCTTCTATTTTAGAAAAAAATTTGATTAAAATTTTTTTTATATCAAATACTTCTATGGGAAGTAATTTAATAGGACGTATAAAAAAATTTTATTATCTTTCAACTGTTGAGAAAATTGCATTTGTTGATGGATATACCTTAGCATATTGGTTAAAAAAACATTCTGATGTAGAGGCAAATTTCTTCAAAACTCCTGTTAACTATATAATTCCGAAGACCCCAAATGTTCAGCTTCAATGCATCCGTGTATTTTCTAAAAGTGACTCGTATACAATAGATAGTGTCTTGGAAGAACAGATAGTATATCCGTTATACTTATCAAAGAATTATATTCTGGAGGGAGAATTTACTGCATATGGTTTTGATAACATTCCGCTTTTACTCTATTGCAATGACAAATTATTGTACAATGAAAACGTTCCGCCGGAGATAACAACATTTTCTTTAGACATAAGTAAGATAGAAGAAGTTTTTGATATCAACAAAGAATATTCTCTTGATTTATATTATATATTAAACAACAAAAGAATTGACTGTGGAAACTATAAATTGCGATTTGCATTGACAGGAAGATTATATACAAATCAAGTACAAAGTTATTCCCTTGTACAGGCTGGCATTAAAGCATCATATAAGAAAATATATAATATATATGGTCCGCATGGCTCTGGAAAGAGTTGGTTACTTAATAATCTAAAAAATGATTTGTTAAAAAATGCGACGGCTGATAAAAAAATTATATATATTAATTTTAACGGACAAATGGCTGATATAGCGGATATTTGTAGATTAATTTTTACGTTAGTCTTCAATTTTTATAATTTGAGTGTTAGTGCAACTGCACTTACTCGTTATTGTCATGAAAACAGTGTTGCAAATTCTTTCTTTAATCATAAGAATATTGAACTTTTAATTCAAGCATTAAATGATGAGGATTACTCAACAATTCAAAAAATTTTGGGTGGTTCTGTTTTTTCAAAAACTGAGAAAATCTTTCAAGCTTGGAACGGCTTTGCTTATGAGCGAATTTATTTTATTGATAATGTTAATCTGTTAAACAATACCAATTATTCTATATTTGAAGCAATACTAAAAGCTTTCAATCCGATGCAAAATGTTTTGTTTGTTTTAACCGGAAGAGAAGAAATCACCCATTCATACGTGGAAAATATATATTTAGAGTATATTGGAAGCAATGAAATCCTTGATTCAATAAATGAAAGCATATCATTTACTATTGATAGTTTGAATGAAATTGTTCCCAATAAACATTATCTGAAATACCCTGGTCTGTTACATTCCTTCATACAGGAAATTGGTAATTTTAATAGTTCTAGAGAAATAAAGCAATTTTATATTGATAGCTTTCACAACAATGCATCGCAATATGTAAAAGGCACTTTTACTTTTGATAATGTTACATTGCTACTGATTTGCGTAATGAAAGAAGGAATACCTTTTCATATTTTGCATAAGATAGACTTTGATAAACTAAAAGAACTGCTTATTAAAAAATATATAGTAAATAAAGAGGGTTACATTTATCCTAATTTTGAAAGATGGAACAGATATATACCACAAAATGTTATTAAGAAGTATGAGACAGAAGTAATTTCCCACTTGGAAAACTTTATAGAGCAAGACTCTACACGTAGAGAGTTTTATCAGTGTTCATTAATGGAATATTATCCAGAATATTATAATAAGTATTTTGATTCGATTTTTGATTGTATTCATGCTCAATTTGAAAATAATAAATACAGCAAAGTCATTTTTTTGTGTGAATCGCTTATAAAGGGAGCTGAATATTATGTAGGTTCATATAAAAAAATGACAACAGTAAAATATCTCTTGGCTTTTAGTTATATGCATTGCGATGTAAGTAAAAAGGCACAAGAGCTCTTTTCTGAAATTACATCGAACTATCAAATGAAAACAAAGGATAATTTATATTTTGAGGCAGAAGCACAAGTTATTGATGCAAAATATTGGGGGTTCAAGGAATTTAAAAATCTCCCTGCATATATAAATACGTTTCGAAAAAATTGGAAAAACATCGAATATGATGCTCCACCATTAAAAACTCGGTCATATTTGACAGCAACAAATCGTATGATGGTAACTTATCTTGCATTGGATAACATAGAACTTGCGAATAAGTGGCTAAGAAAAAATGTAAGACTAGCTATTGAATATGATGCCTATGAGCATTTAGGATACACTTACATGGATTATGCAAAGGGCATTTATCATTTAAATCTTACATTAGCTTTAAAATATCTGGAACTTGCGGATTTATATTTTCAATCACCATCTGAACATAGGAGGCATTTAGACTGCCAATGCGAAATTCAATATGTCAAGTTACTTCTTGGGAATGGCAGCATTGAACGATTGTTGTTGGCTCAGGAAGCGCTATTTGAAAGCCAATATTGGATTCAATACTATAAATGCCATTTAAAACTTGCTGTTGGTTATATTTTAATGGGCAAAAAAACGGAAGCATTGCAGCATCTATTGGAAGCGGAAGCTCCAGCTATTATGAAAAGTGACGAGAGAGTCAAATATTTATGCAGTATGATAGGTACCTTTTTGTATAAAGAGCCAGTACCATATAAAAACTTAACATTAACAGGAACCTCTTATCAGAAAGTAATTGAAAATATGCATCTTAACTTCAAACAATCTAGCGCTGTGATTTATAACATCAAAAATGACTCGCCGTTATATAACTTGGATCCTAGAGTATGGTAAATCTCATTTCTTTAAGTACAGATGCGGATATATAACATTGCCATGAAGGTCTAAAATTATATCATGCGCCATAAAAGTTCTTCTGTAATTAAAGATACGATAGTTATTGATAATATCTTTAAAATTGTCTACGGTAAAGAGAATATTTGACTTGCTTTGTAAAAAAGATGTTGGTACTGAATCTTCTAATGATATTGAGTTTTTTACCATAGATTTTTCGATATTATATTGTCCAATAAATTTGAAAGGGAGTTCTTTAAGAAGAATTGACCATATATTTTCTCTTATAGAACTTCCATTTACCAATAAATATTGATATTTATAATCCTCTTCTTGTAACTGCATACAATATATATCAGGAAGATCCATTTTAATTTTATCTCCCCAGCAATGCCAAAAATAGCCTGTCTGATATGATTCATCTCGAAATCTACGATTTCGTCCAGAACCCTTTACATGGTAGGCTTTCGCCTTTGGATAATACATACATTTGTAACCTTTGTGATGTATTTTTAAGGAATATTCTAGACCTTCCCATGCATTGTAAAATAGCTCGTTAAAGCCATTTTCCGCTACAAAAAGACTACGTCTGGTTATGTAAAACCCTGAGCCTAATGCTTGTCGTTCTGCTATTTTATGTACTATAGGAGAGTGCAGATCTAATCCATCGAATGCATGAGTGGTTTTGTAAAAACCAAATATATGACCAGCACTTTGAACAAGATTGGTTTGAGGATATAAAATTAGCCCTTGTGTAACTCCTACTTCTGGCGAGTCATCCATATAACTTACCATTTTATATAGTGAATCATCAATTGGAAATGTATCTGAGTTTAAAAAAATTAAATATGGGGACAAAGATAAAAATGCACCAATATTGTTTGCTTTAGAATAACCAATATTTTCATTATTATAAATAATGGATATGTTTGTATGCATATTTTCAAGTTTATGTAAATACTGAATTGTTTGCCTGTCTGTTTCACCATCAACCACAGCAAATACATCCATATCTTCATTTATAATACTAAATAAATTACTAAAAAAGTTCTCTGTTAATGCAAATTCATTACTTAACGTGACAATTATACTAGCTTTATACATAGGCTCTCGCTCCTCTTACTTTACTTATCAACTGATAATCATGTATTATCAGTCA
>JAFQCG010000008.1 GCA_017416535.1 Bacilli bacterium
ACTTATAATATTTCTTATGATTTAGGTGGTGGTTCAACTTCATCATTAATTAAAACTTATAATGTAGAATCTAATACAATAACATTACCAACACCAACAAGAACAGGATACACCTTCTTAGGATGGACTGGTAGTAATGGAAGCACACCATCAACAAGTGTTAGCATTTCAAAGGGTAGTACAGGAGATAAATCATATACAGCAAATTGGAAAGTTATACAATATGATATAACTTATAACTTAGCTGGAGGTTCAGCATCTCCATTGCAAACAAGTTATAATGTGGAAAGTAATTCGTTTACTTTACCAACACCATCAAGGACAGGATACACTTTCACAGGATGGTCAGGTACTGGATTAAGTTCAACATCTAAAAATGTGACTGTAAGTAAAGGTTCAACAGGTAATAGAAGTTATACAGCAAATTGGTCTATTAATTATTATACTGTTAATTATTATGTTCAAGGTTCATTATGGGCTACTCGTTCAGTTGCTTATAATACAACTCCTGAAAACCTAAGTGCTCAAAGTGCATTAGATGTTTACCATAAATTTAATTATTGGGAAGGTTGGGTAGATAAAATGCCAACTAATACCATTAATTTATATGCTAATATTACAGAATCATATTGTATGTTAATGACTGGACATGGACCTTATGGAAATGCTGAAGGATTGTTAAATGTATTTAAATCTGCTGGATGGACTGGAAGAATAGAAGAAGCACCATCAGCCCCTGGATTTTATTGGGTAGTCACAGATTATACATTAACAAGAGCACAAGCAGATATTCAAAGAGATTATATAGCAAATCATACAAACTATACTAATTATAACTTCCCATATTTGTATTGGGTATCTGTATCTTGTACTAATGGTATTGGCGACACGTGGACACGTGGTGTAGGAACTAAAAAGTTTACAAGTGAATATTCGGGGTGATGAAATATTAGAAGAATAGGAAATTTACAAAGTTCTATATATAAAACTAAATATAGAGAATTATATAAGTTAATATTTACTGCTGATATAGATAGAATAGCAGACCACTCAAATTGGCTTCATAAAGGAGAAAAAAACTATGTTGAAGTAAATAGACCTTTATGGATAGTGATGGAAAGTAAAAAGATTAATAAAAGAATATGGATTAGTCATGAGTGGGGAAGTTTAAAAATTGACACAGCTCAGTTAGATTTAGATGTAGATAGTAAGGAGTATCATGAGAGTTATCAGCGATACTCCTTTTCTAATCAAAGAGATTTATGTAATAAATTAAAAGAAATACTAGAACCTTGTTTAAGAGAAGAAAAAGAACAGGAGGAAGAATTAGAATATGATAGGTAAAATATTAATTGGATTATTAGTTGTATTTATTTTGTTCCTCTTATTATTTTTATATTCCTGTTGCGTCATTTCTAGTAGATGTTCAAGAGAGGAGGAAAAGCGTAGTGAAATTTACAAATGAATGGATAGAAGAAAATATATTAAAGAAACCATCTAATAAAAACTACGAAGATTATCCAAATCAAATGAAGAAGGAATTAGAACTACAAGCAAAAAGATTTGATTTTGAAATTTTTTCATATACTAAAGACCAGTATTTATTGGCAGCAGTATTAAAAGATAAAAATGAAGATAGATTTATATCAGTAATGATTAGAGAACTATCTTGTTTTAAAGATCGTATGTATAAAGGTGTAGAACTTCGTTATATGAAAAATTCTAAAATGGCTAGTAGAACAGTAGTCACAAGTGTTTCTTGGAATGAAATAGGTATAACTGCTAGAAGAATACTTGAATGTAGAAAAAATTTAGAAAAACGTAATGAAGAAGATA
>JAFQCG010000021.1 GCA_017416535.1 Bacilli bacterium
ATATAATATACCCAATGATGTAGACACAATAAAAGAAGGGTGCCCAATATTATGAACATAGAAAAAGGGTATAAAAACCAAAAAAGTGAACAAAAAAGAAGGCAAATAGTTTTATTCTGATAGATATTGATATATAATAAAAATATCTATTGGAGGAAAAAATGAAAGAATATACAAAAAAAGAAATGAAAATATTAGAAGACAACCCATATACATTAAAAGTAACGAAAAATAAGTTATCACATACAGCTGAATTTAAAAAAATATTTTGGACTAAATATCAAGCAGGAGAATCACCAAGGAAAATTCTTACAGATTTGGGGTATGACACAAAAATGTTTGGACAAAAAAGAATAGATAGTATGGTTCAAAGAATAAAGGCAGAAGCTTTATCTGGAAATGGATTTTCTGAAGGAAGTAATAGAACTAAAAGGATGAAAATAATTAGTAATGAAGATTTTACCCCAGAATCATTTGCGAAAATGCAACATGAAGTTCTGTATTTAAAACAAGAAGTAGAGTTTCTAAAAAAAATTACAAAAGAGGCCAATTCCAAGCGGAGGAAATAATCATGGAAAAAGAAAAAAATAAATTTGAAATAATCCATGATGTTGTGTCAAAAGAAAACAATATGTTAAATATATCTATGCTCTGTGAAATAGCTGGAGTATCAAGATCAGGTTATTATCGTTGGGTAAATGCATCCAAATACAGAGAAGAACAAGAACTAAAAGATAGAGCTGATTTTGAAATAATTCTTAAAGCATATAATTATAGAGGCTATAATAAAGGAGCAAAGGGTATATATATGAATTTGATTCATCAAGAAAAACCAATAGTGATGAACTTGAAAAAAATACGAAGACTAATGAAAAAATATAATTTAATATGTCCAATAAGGAAAGCAAATCCATATAGAAGAATGGCTAAGGCACTAAAAACAAGTAATGTAGCAGATAATTTAGTCAATAGAGAATTTACAGCATATGGACCTAGAATGATACTATTAACAGATATAACATATATACCATATAATGGAGTTCATTGCTACTTATCAACGATATTAGATGCATTTACAAAACAGATATTGGCATATGTTTTGAGTGAGTCATTAGAAGTTGATTTTGTGTTAGAAACAGTAAATCAATTAATAGAAAAACATAAAGTAAATCTAACGGCAGAAACAATAATACATAGCGATCAAGGATGTCATTATACAAGTTGTAGTTTCATACAACTGTTAAAAGATAAAAAGTTAAGACAGTCAATGTCAAGAAAAGGAAATTGTTGGGATAATGCTCCGCAAGAAAGTTTTTTTGGACATATGAAAGATGAAATAGATTTAAGTAATTGTAACGTATTTGAAGAAGTAAAAAAAGTTATAGATGATTGGATAAATTATTATAACAATGAAAGGTATCAGTGGAATTTAGCTAAGTTATCACCTAATGAATATTATGAATATATAACAACAGGAGTTTATCCATTAAAAAATAAATAAATATACAATATTTACCAGAAAAAAATTATCCCTTTTTTCTAAATGTCCTTGACAAAGGGTACAATTTA
>JAFQCG010000009.1 GCA_017416535.1 Bacilli bacterium
CACCCTTTATTGACACGCTTCGAGCGTTAAGAAACAATAAAAATGTTAAATCTTCACCTTTTAGAATGTACCCTTAAAGGTTATGACCATATTTCTGACTTATTACTCGCAAAATATTGAGTAATAACTGGTTGCAAATACTCCATTTGAATATTAAAAGAGTAGAGATATGTTGACAATACTTTTAGTGTTATTATTTACTTGCCATGATACAACAACATCGTTTGATGTGAGACCTTTTGTCAGTACAGCAATAGATGACTTTCTCACAAGAAAAGAAGCAGACCGTTCAGATGTTTTCGGCGTATTATTAATGAATCATAAGATTGGCGACTCTGATATTCTGGAAGTATGCATATTACCAGAAGACTCGAAATGGAAATTTCTCTTAAGTAATGCTGATTCGTTGGGGACTTCATATGTTTCTATATCATATATAGAACGCAATGATAAGTTGTTCTATTGGAATGTTAATGATTCCTGTCTTACTCAAGATGTCTATGATGTTTTGTTGAAGTATGATTTCATAGAAAGACGTGATGTCCCGAATCAAGAATGGCTTATGGGGGAGCGTGGTTATTTTCTAGATGGTGTAAGAAGTCATCAGTATTATTTTTGTAAATGTAATTCGGAGCATTTTAAGAGACGTTATTCCTCTGTTGTAAAACTGCCGAAAAGGATGAAATGTCAGATGTTTAGAAGATCACCCTAATTTAAGAGATTGTATAAATTTATAAACGTATTTAAATTAACATATTACACTCTTTTATGGCAAAGGTTATTAGTAAGAAATTGCTCATTATAATTTGGGCCTTTATTCCTGTCATCATGGCATGGAAAATTTGGGAAACAATATCGGTTTTTCAATGTGGAAATACTTTTGAAGGATTGGGAGATATTATATATCTACTTCTAATCGTAGGCGCAGCAATATTTCTCACTATCAAATACCATAAACAGAAGGAGTAAATGCTGCTTTCGAGTATAACGGACTTTTATAATAATCTTCAAGATGAATAAAGATAAACAATATCCGGATGAATATAAATTAACAAGTTCTTTGACGACTCTGATAGCATTTTTCTTGTTTTTAGGTCCTTTGGTGTTAATGTGGTGTGAATGGGATTGGCAAGAAGATTGGCTTTTTATGTGCTTATTTTCTATAGTTTGTTTTTTTGTGCTTTTTTGTATTATACAAAACGTAGAATATGCAATCTTTAATCATAAAGGGATATTGATAGTACATACAAAACGATTGAGCAAAACTAAAGCTGATCAGGAATTTTATATTGATTGGAATGATGTTAAATATATAAAATTCGAAAATATATACAGTAATCATTCAAAGATAAATATTAGATCAAGAATTTTTGGTCGTGGCTATTGCTGGCGATCAAATCTATCTTGGGGTAAATAAATCTTTGATTTACCAACCTTAAATATCTACTTGTTTGTCAATTTATTACATCAAAATTTAAGAGTATTATCGAATCATTATCGCATACAATTTGCATACAAAATCGGAGATTTCGGGAAAATAGTAATGCCAAAATATCACCTCTAAAATTTTCGTCGTGGTAGGCGATTATTTCTATTCTCTTTCACTTCCGATACCACAAAGGTATAAAAATATTGCTGACG
>JAFQCG010000022.1 GCA_017416535.1 Bacilli bacterium
ATTATAGAAAGAATTCAGGATAAAGCAAATCCTGATGGTAATGGTCATGTATCCTTTATGCACATTTACGGAAATACTATTGCTAGTTATGGTGCAGGAACAAGAGGAATTTATGATTCTGTATATGCAACAGATGTAAATTTTAATACAAACGCTACTGCTATGAGTAATACAAATAATAATAGTGGTATTATGCTTTTGGCTGCTCCATCATGGGTAAATGGTAATGATTACATTTCAGTATTTAGATTGACACAAGTTGAACCTGAATATGATAAGTTATCATCAGAAAAATCTGCTGATGAAAAAGTAGAAGTTGCTTTTCATAAAATAGATAATGAAACTGGTAAACCTTTATCAGGAGTAACAGTTGATTTTTATAGAGATGGTGTAAAATTTGCGACAGGAACAACAGGAGAAGATGGTTATGCAAAAGCAACATCAACAACAACATTTACTTCAACATCAGAAGAAAAAGAATATTGTACAAATTATGATGAACTTGATGACGAAGGAAAACAAGAAGTAATAGATAAAGGTGCATATAAATATAAGTTAGATGCACAGGCTTCAGCTGATGCAGAAGCACAACGAAATGCAAATGCACTAGCATCACAAACTCATAGATATAGTGTTGTTGAAACTCAAACAAAAACAAAATATTGGTTAGATGATAATAACAAGACTGTAAGTGATTCTTTAACTGGTAGTGGAAGTATTACTTTAAATTTAAAAAACGAAAGAGTAACTGGTAGTGCAAAAATTCAAAAGATAGATTACGATTCAACTGTTGCTCAAAATGAGGCAAGTTTAGATGGTGCGATTTATGGATTGTATGCTAATGAAACAATTTTAGATCCAGCAGATGCTTCAATTATTTATAAAGCAGGAGAAGAAGTAGCAAGAGTTAGAATTGAAAATGGTGAAGGCTTAGTTGAAGATTTGTATTTAGGCTCTTATATATGGAAGGAAATCACAGCAGGAGAAGGATACAAACTAGATACTAATACTTATCCAATAAGTTTAGAATATGAAGGACAATCAGTAAAAACAGTAACAGCAAAAACAACTGTATCTGAAAAAGTAATTACTGGTAATTTTGAAATTGAGAAAGTAATTACAAGTAGAGATGAAGATAGCGGTGTAGTTGAAAAAGAACAAGGTGCTGAATTTATGGTAGTAGCAAAAAAATATGTAGATAAATATGGTACTATCGAAAAAGCATGGGAACACAGAACTGAATTTACTAATAAAGAATATGATTATTTAACTACTAATAAAAACGGTTATGCTAAGTCTAAGGAACTCGCTTATGGAAATTTTGTTATCAAGCAAGTCAAAGGACAAATGGATTTAGAAATGGTAAAGGATGAATGGACATTTACTGTTTCAAGAGAAAATCAAGATACAATAAAATATATTGTTAATAATAAAATATTTATGTCTTATGTTAGATTAGTGAAGAAAGATGCAGAAACTGATAAGACAATAACATTGTCAAATACAACATTTAAAATTTTAGATTTAAGTACAAATGAAACATTAAAACAAAAAGTTGGTGATAAAACATTAGAGGAATGGACTACTAATGAATCTGGAGAATTTGTTCTTCCTTTAGAAGTAAAAGCAGGTTCATATAAGTTAATTGAAATCAAATCACCAAATTTATATTTAATGAATAATGAAGGTGTAGAATTTAAAGTAACTAATTCTAATATTATAGAGACTGATCCAGATGGAGATGCTATTACTACTGTTGTAATGTATGACGAACCAGTAAAAGGAATTATTAATGTTGAAAAGCAAGGTGAGGTATTAACTGGTGTAACTCAAAACGAAGATGGAAGTTATACATTTGATTATAATAAAGTATGTCTTGGAGGTATGACAGTCGAAATAGAAGCAAGAGAAGATATAATTGATCCTGCTGATGGTTCAGTTTTATTTGCAAAAGGAACTGTCGTTGATACAATTACAACACAAGATTATACTTGTGAAAACTTTTCTTCAGAATTGCCACTAGGCTCTTACACAGTGTACGAAACCTCAGCTCCTAATGGAATGATTTTAGATAAAAATAAATATGATATTGATTTAACATTTAAAGATAATGAAACAGAAGTTATTATTGAAACATTATCAATCACAAATGAAAGACAAAAAGTCGAATTAGATATTACAAAATTAGATAAAGACGAAGAAACACCATTAGAAGGTGTTGTTTTTGGTTTATATGCTACAAAAGATATATATCCACAATATCGCCAATTACTAAGAGGTGTTAGACCAGCATTAATTAAGGCAGGTACATTAATAGAAACTGCTGTTAGTGATAAAGATGGTAAAGTAATATTTAATGCAGATTTACCTTTATCATTTGATGATGAAACTTATTTTGAAGTAAAAGAGATTGAAAGTTTGGAAGGATATTATAGTAGTGAAGACATCATTACTGTAAACACAAAATATCAAGGACAAGATAAAGAAAAAGTTGAAACATCTAATACAGTTTATAATGAAGCAATTAAAAATTATATTTTAATTAATAAAGTAGATAGTTTATCAATGGAAAACATTATTAGTAAGGATTTCTCATTTAATTTATGTACTGATGCTGAATGTGAAAATGTTGTTGATACTTTCTACGCAGATCAAGAAACAGGAACAGCTTTAATTGATATTAAATTTGGCACTTGGTTTGTAAAAGAGGCATCAGCACCATTAGGATACTCACTTTCAGAAGAAGTTGTAAAAGTTGTTTTAAATGGTGAAGGTTTATATGTTAATGATGAGTTGGTAGAAACTGATGAAGAACTTACTTACAGTATTGTATATCAAAACTATCTATTACCAGTTATTCAAACAGCTTATGATGTAGATGCTAATTTATATATTATTGTTGGCTCTTTATCTATTGTTGGATTATTAGTTGGAACTGTATTGCTATGTAAAAAGAAAAATAACAAAAGATAGGAGGAACAAATGAAAGAATATTTAGTAATTGAACAAGAAAATTCTAAATATAAAAAAGACGTTCCTTATATTACGAAAAAAGAATTTAAAAAAATTGAAAATAGTAATTTAATAGGAGCAACAGTTCTAAAAGAATATGATGAAGATACTAATTCAGATAAGTTTGGAATTTTAAATTATAATGAAGAACAATATAGATATAAAGAAAAATATTTTGGATGGAAAAAGGGATACATTTCAGTTGATAATAATGATTTTATTATTTTGAAAACTCGTATTCCTTTTTTACTTCTTTTCTTGTTATTACTTCTTTTGTTAATACTAATGTTCTTTTTTATTAATCCGAAGGAAGAAGAAACACCAGTATTAGATAATGCACCTGTTATTGAAGAAAAAATACCTGATCCACCAATAGAGGAAAAGGAAGAACCAAAACAAGAAGTTAATACTAAACCATCAAAACCCAATATTCAAAAACCTAAAGTAGAAAAATATTTAGTTAAATATGATTCCAATGGTGGATATGGTAAAGTAGATGCGATTACTTGTATTAAAGGAAAAGAATGTTTAGTAACAGATAAAACATTTTCTAAAGATGGTCATACCTTTGAAGGCTGGTCTTTAACAAAAGATGGTGATTTACTTTATGATAGTAAAAGTGTTTTCAATGAAACAAATCTTTCAAATAATGAAATTATTTTATATGCTAAATGGAAAGTAAATGAATATAAGATTTCATTTATTGATTATGATGAAACTGTTTTATCAGAACAAATATTAACTTATGATAGTATTATCGAAAATATTCCTGAACCTACAAGAACAGGTTATGTTTTTGATAAGTGGGATAATGAATTAAAAAAAGTTAGTGAAGATACAATTTATAAAGCAACTTACAAAATAAGTAATTATAATATATCATTTGAATTAAATGGTGGGTTGTTAGAAAATGACTTTAAAACATATAATATTGAAAGTGAATCTTTTGAAATAAATGAACCTACTAAAGAAGGTTATACTTTTACAGGATGGTCAAATTCAAATGATGAAGAATTAGTAAAAAAATATAAAATAGAACAAGGAACAACTGGAGATATAAAATTAATTGCACATTATGAACCTAATAATTATTTTATAAAATATAATGCTGATTCAGAAAACAATTATAATTCAAAAGAAGTTGAATTTTTATCTAATTATGGAGAATTAGTTATTCCTGAAAAAAAAGGATATACTTTTGTAGAATGGAAAGATAAAGATGGTAATGTTGTAAATGAAAATAACATATTAGATAAAGCATCAGATGTTAATATTTATGCAAATTGGAAGATTAATGATTATAAAATAACTTATGAATTAAATGGTGGAAAATTAAAAGATTTAATTGAGAGTTATAATGTTGAATCTAAAACATTTACAATTGGAACACCTAAAAAAGAAGGATATACTTTTATTGGATGGAAAATAAATAACTCAGGCGATCTAATAAAAGAATATACTATTGGAAAAGGTACGATTGGAGATATTAATTTAGTTGCTAATTATAGTCCAAATTCATACAATGTTAAATACGATGCAAACGGTGGAATTGGAACTATGGAAGATAGTAAATATGTTTATGATAAAGAAGGAACTTTAACAAAAAATGTGTTTATTTATGAAGGTAAAAACTTTATTGGTTGGTCTTTAACAAAAGATGGTGATGTCTTATATAAAGATGGAGGGCAAATAAAGAATTTATCTAATGTATTGAATGATGAAGTAATTTTATATGCTCAATGGGAAACAAAGAAATTTACTGTTAAATTTTATGATATGTTTAATATTCTATTATCAGAACAAACAGTAGAATATGGAAAGAAACCTACAATACCAAAAACTTCATTATGGGAAGGTCATACTTTTACAGGATGGACAC
>JAFQCG010000023.1 GCA_017416535.1 Bacilli bacterium
ACAACAATAACAACAATGGCGGAAACAACAATAACAACAATGGCGGAAACAACAATAACAACAACGGCGGAGGAAACTCTGGTAGTCAATTCGGAGGAGGAGAGTTCTCTGATGAAGGATATAAAGGAGAAGACGATGTTGAACTACCTGGTGGAGAAAGTGTTTCTGGTTCATTCACTGACATAATTGGTGGAAATGAATACACTAATATTCCAACATCAGCAGCACCAATTACAACAACTACTACTGAAGGTGGTAAGAAGAGTGTAATACCTGTAATTGCAGGATTAAGTGCAGCAGCTATAGCAGGAATTGGAACAAAAGCATATTTAGATAAAAAAGAAAATTCATCTGAAGAAGAATTCAACGCAGAAGAATGGGAAGAACAAGATGAATTAGATATAGACTATACAGAAGCAATGGAAGAAGATGGGGATTACTTAAATCCATCAGATGAATATGCATATCAAGATGGAGATGGAGACGATCAACCAACTTATGAAGCTGTAAATAGTAGCGAATTAGCTAGTATGCAATAAAAAAGAATATAGGAGGAGAAAAAATGGAAGAAAATAAAATGCCAGAAAAGTTCTTACCAATAGGAACAGTAGTATTACTAAAAAATGGTAAAAAGGAAGTAATGATAACAAGTTATTGTATCTTCCCAAACAATACTGAATACAAAGAAGGACAAGAAGTAAAAGCAACAAAGAAAATGTATGAGTATGGTGGATGTATTTATCCAGAAGGAATTTTAGATAGTAATATGGTATGTGCATTTGACCATAGTCAAATCGACAAAATCTGCTATATGGGATATGAAACAGACCAACAAAAAGAATTATCAACAATCTTAAATGGTGGATATGAAATTTACAAAAAGAAATATGAAAATGAAGCTGAATAAGCTTCTTTTTATTGACTCAAAAATTTAATTCAACTATAATTATTTATAGAATAGGAAAATAGTAGGTGATACAATGTTAGAAACAATTACATTTAAAACAGAATTAAGCGATTTATTAACATTAGAAGAAGTAGTAGTTCTTTTTGATACAATAAAAAAGAAATCAGAAATAGAAATGGTATCACTATCAATTTTTCCAAAATTTAATATTTTAAGAGAAAATATTATTAAAAAAGCAACTGGTCAAAGAAATGCTGAATTATCTAAACTATTGATGGAAATTGCTAATAGGAAACAAGAAGTAAAAATAAATATGTGGAAAGCATTAAGTGCAATTGGCGCAAATAAAAAGAAAATAGAAGATAATCCCGAAAAAGCAGATGATTTAGAACAAATAATCTATGAAGAAGAACAAATAATTAAAATATATGAAAATAGTATAAAAACATTGGAAAGAAAAGAACAAAAAATAATGAATGGAAAATATTCTAGATTAGATAAAATAAAATCAGTTGGAAGAAAAAGAACATTAAAAAAACAATTACAAGAATTAAAAGAAATTGTAAGCAACATAAATCGTCTTCATGACAATTGTTTTGAAGAATATTTAGATGATATTGATGCATTAATTGCACAATCTGTAATTTCCACAAAAACCAAGTTTCCAGAAAACTTTAGTAAAGTAGCAGTAAATAACTATGCATCACCACAAAGTTTAACTATAGAAGCTGATAAAAATATTTCAGAAGAAAAAATGCATTATGAAAGAACACATGAATTAAAAGATTATTATTTATATGAACCAAACGAAGAAAATCCTGATGATGAACTAATATTTCAATTATTAGCTCAAGGAAAATATAATTCAGAAGATGGAACAATAAATGGTTTATCATTAATAACAGAGTCAGAAGAAATGTAAAGAGATATAATTATCTCTTTATTTTTTGTATAAAAATGTATATATCGTAGTTTTTTATATTTTAATTTAAAATAAAATAGTTTATAATTAATATATGATAGGATACATATGGTATCGATAAGAAAAGAAAAGGTGATAATATGGCGATTACAAGTGAAAGTCAAATTATTGATATAACTACAATAAGTAATGGTTGTTCAATAATTGAAGAAGCGGCTAGAGATTATGCAACTTGTTCAAAAAAAGTAAAAGAAGCAGCATCAATATGTACTGATAAAGCATTATCTGTTGAGAAAAAGTCAATGCAACCTTCATTAGAAGAATTAGGAGAATCAATTGGAACTATTCAAGGAAACATTGAATATTTTACATCTCAAATTAGAAACGTTGCAATGCAAATTCAATCAAAACAATATGCAGAATTAGCAGAATATAGAGCGGCTCAAGCAAAGAAAGCGGAAGAAGCAGCAGCTGCAGCTAATAATTCTAATTAAGGGGTGATAAAAAATGGCAAGATATACATATAACGCAGGATTAGTAACACAAGCTTTAGATAAACTATATAGCGCATGTGATTCCTTAGATGGTACAAATGTAGACATGAAAAAAGGAATCGATATGATCAATAGTGCACGTGGAGCAGAAAATATTAGTGTAGACTTTACTCCAATTACTGGATATCAATCATCAGTAATTGAATATATTGAAACAATGGCTAAAGAAATCAAAGGAAAAGCACAAGAAATAGAAGAATACCAAGATGCACCTTGGTATAAAAAACTATTCGCAACAATTGGAATGGGTGCTTTAAAATTAGTAGAAGGATTAGCATCTTTCGTAGAACAAATTGGAGACGGTTTAGTTTCAATAGTTGGATTTATTGGAGGAATCTTCAGTAGTGACTTTAGAGATTGTATCGGAGAGTTTGTAAAGAAAGACTGGGTAGGAGATACAACAGCTAAATGGTATGAAGAAGGATGGCTAAAAAGTGTAAATAAATATAGTATAATGTCACACGAATCAACAGCAGCAAACGTACTTAAAGGAATAGGAGTTGCTGCAGGATATGTTGTTCTAAGTGTATGTACAGCCGGAGCAGGAACAGCTGTTTCACTAGGAGTATCTGCAGCAGCTGCAGCAGCTGGAGGAATCGGAAGTGGAACTCAAGCTGGATTACAAGCAGGAAAAACATTCAACCAAGCATTTGGTCAGGGTGTTAAACAAGGAGCCGTCGCGGCAGCAACCACACTGGTTGTA
>JAFQCG010000024.1 GCA_017416535.1 Bacilli bacterium
ACATGCTACTGATTATACAACAGAAGAAATCATCAAAATTTTGAGAGAGTGGACTGGACTAACTCAAAAAGATTTCGGTAAAACAATTAGCAGGTCTGAACGTAGTATTCAATCGTTAGAATCTGGCGACAGACATTGTACCGTAGACACTTTATTACAAATAGCAAAAACTCATAACATAAAAATAGTAATAACAAAAGATGCTTCAAAATAGAAGTATTTTTTTTATACCTTTTTAGTTTAACGAATCTTCACCTCCTCATCTCACTACATAAACTATAGCAAAAAAAGGCAGCACAAGACAAGAGCATGAGCTCTTTTTTGTACTGCTAATATTTCTCACTATATAAAAAGTTTAACTCATAGCGTCCCAAAAGTCAAGAATAAACTATATTTCCTTTAAAATTATATATAGGGTGATACAATGACTTTAAGGTATGAAGAGTTAAGGTTGGATTCAGAAAAGAAGCAAGGAGATATAGCTCAGATCTTATCAGTTAAAAGAAATACTTATTCTAAATGGGAGAATCTTATTAATGATATGCCATTAGAAAAATGTAATGAACTTGCAAACTATTATAAAACTTCATTAGATTATGTATTAGGATTATCAAATGTAAAAGTAGTTGTAGAACCACCTTTATTTATAGATTGGAATACAATTTCAAAAAGATTATATGAATTAAGAAGTGCAAGTAAATTAACAGAAAAAGAATTAAGTTGTAAGATTGGATTTGCACAAACTACATATTCTCAATATGAAACTGGAACAAGAAGACCAACGACAATGAAATTATTATCTATTGCACAGTACCATAATGTATCTGTTGATTATATAGTAGGTAGAATAAATAATAAAACAATAATAAAAAAATAAACACGTTTTCAAATGAACGTGTTTTTAAAATTTTAAAAATCCATTGGTTCGGTAGGAATGAATTGTCCATCACAAGATGTACATTCAAATTGTGGTAAATGTTGATTACCAGCCATTTCATACAAATATTTAAAATGTTTAGCAATTCGTATTGGAATTTTAGTTTCAGTATTACATTTATTACATTTGTAATTAATGTATTTTTTATTTGTGGTTATAGTATCGTCTTCGCATAATTTATAAAATTCTACACCTAAGACTATTGATATTCTCCAAATTGCTCCCAATGAAAATGTTTGGTGATATGCTGATTCAATACCACTAATAAAAGAAAGGGAATAATTAATTTCTTCAGCAAGTTTTTCTTGTGTCCAACCTTTTAATTTTCTATATTTTTTGACGTTTCTTCCTATTAATTCGTAAACGTAATTTTCATCTTCTTTTTTAAATTCCACTATATAATCACCTCTCTTTATTACTAATATTTTGAACTAAAGTTATCTTATAAATACTCATAAATATATTATCTTACAAAAATGGTGCATTTTTTACTCATTAATAGTGGGTAAAATAGTATAAAATTGCAAAAGTATTGCAACTTTTTGTCGAAATTATGGTATAATTAAAAAGAATAGGAGTGATTAAGAGTAGGGTTTTATAAATAATTTGGTTTTTGATTTGTTTAGAACTATGCTTTCAAATGAGTGTAATATAAAAACAAATATAAGATAGTCTTGTGATTTAATGACTATTGTTAGTTGTTTTGATAGTTTATATCGGTTGTGTTTTTTACGGTTTTCAACAATATATTAAATCTGTGAAAGTGTATTTTTTTAAGGAAGTGGGGAGAGAGTGAGTATTCTTAATCAAAATATAATTAATAATAATCAGACTATTTTATTTCAAAAACTTTATTTTCATAATTCTACTATTCATCAAAAAAATAAATCAAGGAAAGAGGTAAAAAAATATGGGATTTATTAAAGCGTTTACAGGTGCTTTAGGTGGCACATTCGCAGATCAATGGCAAGATTTTTATATGCCAAGACAAGACGTACCAGCTACTGCTGCATTATTCCAAGCAGTACCACAAGGACAAAATGCTGGTCGTGGAGAAAATACAAAAGGAAACGAAAATATCATAAGTAATGGTAGTAAAATTATCGTTCCTGAAGGAACTGCATTAATTACAATGCAAGATGGTGCAATTACTGGTATGATAGCTGAACCAGGAGGATTTATCTTCAAGTCAGACGACCCTAACTCACAATCTATGTTTGCTGGAGATGGAATTTTTGGACAAACTTTAAAACAAACTTGGGAAAAAGTTAAATTTGGTGGACAACCAGGAGCACAACAATTAGCATTTTATGTTAATTTAAAAGAAATACCTAATAATAGATTTGGTACTCAATCAGAAATATATTGGGATGATGCTTACTTTGGAACTCAAGTAGGAGCTGTGACAAGAGGAACATATACATTAAAAATAGTTGACCCACTACTATTTGTTAAAAACTTTGTTCCAACACAATATTTACAACCAGGAGCACCAGTATTTGATTTTGCAGATATGGATAATGCTGCTGGAGAACAATTATTTAATGAAGTAGTTGGAACTTTATCTGCTGCTTTCTCAAATTACACAAATGATCCTAGTAAAGGAAATCGTATTTCAAAAATTCAAGGAGACCAAATTGGTTTTGCTCAAGCAATGGCTCAAGCTGTTGAAGATGCTTATCAATGGAAAACAACACGTGGTCTTGAAATCGTAAAAACTGCTATTTTAGCAATTGAATATGATGAAGATACTAAAGAGTTAATGAAAGACGTTAAAAAAGCAGACGCATTATCAGGAGCAAGAGGAAACTCATTTATGCAACAAGCTGCTGCTAGAGGAATGCAAGCTGCTGGAGAAAACGGTGGAGGAGCAGGAATGGCATTCATGGGAATGGGAATGCAAGCTGCTGGAGGAATGATGGGAGGAATGCAACAACAACCAACACCATCAACTTATCAACCAGCATTTGGACAACCACAACAAGCTGCACCAGCTCAACCTGCTGAAGCTGCACCTGCACAAGCTGCACCAGCACAAGATCCAACAACAAAACTTTTAGAAATGAAAAAACTTCTTGATGCTGGAGCAATTTCTCAAGAAGAATATGACAAAGTAAAAGCTCAAGTATTAGGAATGTAATTTATGCAAGAGAGTTATAACAATAATATAGCTCCTGCAAATAATAATCAAAATGTTCAAACTGATGCACCTACAATAGTTCAAACTGATGTAGGTGCAAAGGATGGACAAAATAAATGTCCAAAATGTGGTTCTACTGATATAGCAGTAAATGTAAATAATGGACATTTAAGATGTAATTTCTGCCGACACGAATTTGAACCAGAAAAAGTTGTTGGATTAGAAACTGATATTAGTCAATTACAAGGACAAGTAATGGGGTCAGGTGCACAAGATATAGTTGCTGATACTAATGAAGTCTTAACTTTTAAATGTAGTAGCTGTGGTTCTGAAGTTGTTATTGATACTTCTGAAGCTACACAAGCAAGATGCCATTGGTGTCGTAATACATTATCTGTTAATCAACAAATTCCTAATGGAAGCGTTCCTGATGTAGTATTACCGTTCACTGTAAAAAAAGAAGATGCTAAGGCAGAAATAGAAAAATTTGTAGGAAAAAGAAAATTTTTTGCTCATCCAAAATTTACTCAAGAATTTACAACTCAAAATATAATGGGTGTTTATTTCCCATATATGGTTGTAGATGTTAATGCTCATTCAACATTAGTAGGTCAAGGCGAACATAAAGTAAGACAATATACAAGAAAACAAGGTGATAGATATGTCACATATTATGATGCTGATTTATATGATGTAGAAAGAGATTTTGATGTAGTTATTGAAGGATTAACAGTTGAATCTAGTGCTGATAAATTAAATAAAGGTGCTAGTGATAAAACAACAAATGTTATAAATGCAATTATGCCTTTTGATATTGAAAATGCAGTTAAATGGAATGCAAATTATTTAAAAGGATATTCATCTGAAAAAAGAGATACAAATGTTGAACAACTAAAACCTTTAGTTGATAAACAAGCAAAAGATATAGCAAAATTTGCAGCTAATGATACATTGCAACAATATGATAGAGGTGTTGCATGGTCAACAGAACAAATGACTGTAAAAGGTCAACAATGGAAAGCTGCATATTTACCTGTTTGGTTATATAGCTATCAACAAGTAAAAGGTGATAAAAAATTATTACATTACGTTGCAGTAAATGCTAGAACAAAAGAAACTATGGGTAGTGTACCAATACACATGCCAAAATTATTTGGTGTTTCAGCTTTAGTTGAAGTTTTAGGTGTGTTAGCAATGTTATTTGTTGATTGGGATTATAGCTGGGCATTTTTACTAGCAGGATTTATTTATTTCTTTATTATGTTTAGTAAGTATCGTAATCAAGGTGCAAGACATAAACATGAATTAGAAACAAAGAGAAAAATGAGTAATGTAAGAGCAGGGGATAGATTAGTTAAGAGAAGAACAGGACTTACAAATGCACGTATTCAAGGTGCAAATAATACAAGTGTAAGTGGAGAAGGATTTGGTGCACAAATGCTAAATCAACTTACAGATCAAAATCCTGTTGCTAATTTAATTAATAATAATATTAATAAAGGAGGTAAATAATTTATGAATTGTCCAAATTGTGGAACTTCAAATAATGTTGGTTCTAAATTTTGTATAAGATGTGGTCAAAGTTTGGAAGGTGTACAAGTATCTACTGAACAACCTATACAATCTTCAGAAACATCATCTCAAGAAGTTTCTTCACAACCAATAAATAATACACCAATTCAAAATGAAAACAATTTTCAAACAAACGTAGCTCCACAACAACCTATGAATACCAATGCTGCACCAGCAGCGAAAGTATCCTTTATGGGTTATTTCTTTATAATATTAGCAGTTATTTTAAAACCTTTTACAGCCTTTAAAGAAGAATTAAATAAATTTAATAGTTTTAAAAATTCTGCTATTATGTCATTAATTGTATCGGGTGTTGGTACATTAATTAATTTAATAACAACAATGCTTAATTCGGTAATGGTAAAAAGTTATGATTGGTCATCAGGTGGTTATAAAACTACTTGGACTTGGGAAAATTTAAAAGAAATAAAATATTTAGAAGTAGTTGGTAAAAACTTCTTAATATATTTAGGTGTTATTGTTGCTATTGCTGTTGTTTATTATATTGCAAGTTTAATTGTAAAAAAACAAACAAACTTCTCAAGATTGTTAGGTATATCTGCTATTGCAGTTGCACCTATGCTTGTTTGTTCATTGGTTTTATCACCATTATTAGCGTTAATTTGGGCTGAATTAGCAATGCCAATAACACTTATTGGTGCAATATATACAATTGTTTTAGTATATGAAGGAATGAATAATGAAGTGTTGGTAGAAGGTAATGCAAAATATTATTTCAATCTTGTATGTCTTTCAATTTTAGGAATTGCAGCTTATTATTTATATATGAAATTATTTATGAGTTCAATTTCAGGTGGACTTGAAGACATTATGGATTTATTTGGTTAATTAAAAAATGAATAATAATGAATTTAATAATAATGTATATCCTTCCCCAAATCAAAATATGGGGAATGGATATACACAACAACCAACACAACCTCAACCAATGCAACAACCAACACAACAACCACAAATGAATACAGGATATACACAACAACCTGTACAAAATTTAAATAATAATTATACAAACTTAACTCCAGATAAAAAAGGAAATAAAAACATAAAAAAAATTATTTTAATAATTATTGCATTACTTGTAGTAGGTGGCGTAGCGTTTGCAGGTTATAAATTTTTATTTAAGGACAAAAACACAAATAAAGATTTTGATATAAATGCAACAACATCATTCTTCTTACAAGATGCTGATTCTAAATATGCATTATTTAATGAAGATGGAAAACAATTAACAGAATTTATATATACTTATGCAGGTAGTTTTGTTAATGGAACTACTAAAGTTAAGGTAGATGATCAAGAAGGTATAATCAATACTTCTGGTAAGATGATTGTCCCTTTAGGTAAATATAAATATATTACTCAAGAAGGTGGATTGTATTCTGTTAGTGAAGATACTGAAGAATCTTATAATAAGTATCTTATTGATGGTTCTGGTAAAATTTTATATGATTTAGATGATGTAGATGTTGATAGTTTTATAGGTGTAGATACTTTCTTAATTCTAGATTTTGATGAAGAAAATAAATATACTGTGATTAATTATCAAGGAAAAGAATTAGTTAGTTT
Source organism: Bacilli bacterium (assembly GCA_017416535.1). Lineage (GTDB taxonomy): Bacteria > Bacillota_I > Bacilli_A > RF39 > UBA660 > JAEDES01. The sequence goes on from JAFQCG010000024.1 coordinate 6,237, forward strand.
TCCTAAGGTAGATGATGATGAAGTAGAAGATCCTTCTACTAATGAAGAAGATGGACATATTTCAGTTTTCTATAATAATAAAAACTGGATTTTCAATAACAATACTGGAAAACAAATAGCATCATTTGATTCTGAATTACATTATTGCGTTAATAATGTTTCTGATGATGAAAATATTATAACTTTAAATTCTTGTGTAAGTTGGTTTCAAAGTCAGGATAAAACATATTATAAATTTATAAAAGATGGTAAATTGTATGATAAAACAAATGAATGCGATAAAGTCACATTAAATTCAGGAAATTTATTCTGTCATAAAGAATATGATGAGTATTTGTTAGATTCAAATTTAAACGTAGGTATTAAGACTTATGGAAAAGCATATAGTAATGCAAAAGATTCTTATGTTATGGAGAGTACAACAGAAGATTATGCTGTTGAATTCTATCAAAATGGTAAGATTACAAAAAGTGTTTCTTGTAGAGATTTAAAAGAAACAGGTTATACAAAATCAGATATATATATATTAAATACACATTTCAACAAGGCATGTGGTACTGAATCAGGTACAAATGAATATTATAAAGCTAATGGTGAAAAATTAGTTGATAAATCGTTTTCACGTGCTGAACCTTTTGATTCAAATGACTTAGCTAAAGTAAGTGAAGATAAAACAAATTATTATATGATTGATAAAACAGGAAAACAAATTGGAAATACTTATTCTAATATATCTTCTTGGGGAGGATATTATATAATAACTAGCAATAATTTAAAAGGAATAATGAATAAAGAAGGAAAAGAAATAATACCTCCTACTTATTCAAAAGTAGAAGTGTCTACTCACAAAGAAAGAGCGTTTGCAGTTTTAAAAACAGACGATAATAAATATATAGTTTATGATTTAGATAAAAATAAAGAAATGTTTAAAACAGATTCGTATCCAGGTATGAACTACGAACATTATATTACAACAACATCAAATGGAAAGACTCAGTACTATACCTATGATGGAAAAATGTTCTATGAAAAATAAAGGAGAAAAACATGGAAGTAATTAAAAATAAAAGAATATTAGCATTAGTTGGAATAGCAGGATTAATTCTAGGATGCTTCTTACCATACTATACTGTATCGTTATTCGGTTATACTCAATCAATTTCTCTATGGGGATATTGGGAAGGTAAAATAGTATTAGTATTAACATTAGCTAATGCGTTATTTATTTTTCAAGATTTTATTGAAAAATATGTACCACAATTATTTAATAATTGGGTTGGTAATTTAGTTCAAAAAGCAAAGAATCCTAAATTTGCTTTAGTACCAACAATATTAGTAGCAGTATTTGCTATATCATTAATCATTAGATTAGATGTTGATTCTGAGTATATTAAATATGGCTTAGGGTTTTGGGTACTATGGATAGGAATAATTGCCTTAATTGGACATGCTATTTTCTATAAAAAACAAAATGTACAATCAGTACAACCACAACAATCAGTAAATTATCAACAAGTTCAACAACCAATGCAACAACCACAAATTGATCCTACTAAAAAATTCTGTCCACATTGTAGAAATCAAGTAGATGCAAATGCTGAAACTTGCTTTATGTGTGGGAATAAATTTTAGGAGAAATATATGAAGAAGATATTATATTTATCTTTAGTGGTATTGCTAGTTATTTGTGTTTCTGGATGTGGTAAGGAAGAAAATAGAATAAATAGCGATAGTAAATTAGCAGCTGCAAAAAAAGTTATGACTGAAAATTTAGACAATTATAGTTATGATGTTGTAATGACTACAAAAACTGGATTTATGGATGTCACAACTAATATGAGCTGTAAAGATGATAGAAAAAACCAAATCAGTTATTGTTCTACATCTACTTATGGTGTAAAAACAGAAGATTATACTGATTATAAAAACAAAACAAATTATTCAAAAGTCACTACTGCTTTTGGTGGAGATTCATCTAATGGTAAGTGGACTACTACAAAATATAATGGTGGAGACACTAATAGTTGGATTAATCTAAATGATTATATATTTGATATAACAGAAGAAAGCAGAGATGGGGGTACTTATTATACTGGTACTATTGATAGTAAAAAACTTGCTGCTGCTATGTCACAAATGGATTCAGATGTTGATGCATCAAATATAGTTAGTGATGATATAAATATTAGCGTATTTATAAATTCATCTAATTATATTGAAAAGATGTCATTCACAATTGAAATTATGGGCATTGAAGAAGAAGTAGAAATAAACTATAAAGGATTTAATACATCTGGTGATATAGTTATCCCATCTGAGGCGAAGGGAAATTAAAAAGGATAACTAACTTGCTTAGTTATCTTTTTTAGAAAGGAGTATAAAATGAATAGTATTCAAATGTTATCTATGGTTAATAACTTTCCAATCGGTTCAACTCCTAAAGATAGAGCTGAATTGTTAAGTAAAGCTGAAATAGTATCATATTTATCAAGATTTCAAGACCAATTTTCAACAATAGAAAACGTTGATGAAAGAGAATTAATGGTAAGAACTTTTTTAGGAGAAGTGTTAGCGTTAGAAGAAGGAGAAAATTTACCTACTTTAGCTCAAGCAGAAAGCACATTAAAATTATCTCCTGGATTTGTTCAAGATTTTGGTAAAGTTGAATATGTTAGAGAAACAAATCCTGACTTTAACGCAACTTATGATGCTATTGCTACTAATCTAGGGTTAATAAATGAAGCACCTAGAAAATCAAGATAAAAAGAATGAAAGGAGGGAAAAAATGTTTTGTCCAAATTGTGGAAATAAACTAAATGGTAATGAAGATTTTTGTTCTAATTGTGGAAATAAAATGACAGAAACAGTAGAACAAAATAATAATGCTAATGAAGTGAATCAACCACAACAAACTAGTGCTACAATGTCTGAAATGATGTCTAAAAAAAGTCAAAATTTCATAAAACCTATTATACAAAAAATAAAAAACTTTATTGTTAAATATAAAAAACAATGTTTAATTGGTATAGGTGGAGTAGCAGTTTTAATTATAGGACTTGTATTATTTAACAATTTCTTTGGATTTGATAAATTAAGTTGGAATGAGGAATATGCAGATTCTAAACTGGAATATGTTTCTCAAACTAATGTTAAATTAGGAATTAATTTTGAAAATGATGAAAAAATTAAAGATATAAAATATGATGTCACATGTGGTGAAGTAAAAAATAATGGCTTAGAAGTTGATTGGGATTTAACAGAATCAACTGGAAAATGTAAAATTACTGCATCATATAAATTAAGAAAAATAAGTAAAGAATTTAAAATTATTAATTTTAATACAAGTGAACAAGAATTGGTATTAGATTATGAAATTGATTTAGATTCAGATGAGGATTTAGACTTTGATGGATTAACTAATAAACAAGAAAAAGAATATAAAACAAGTCCAACTTTGTCTGATACTGATATGGATGGATTAGATGACAATTATGAAATATCAACTAGTAAAACAGATCCTAATAAAAAAGATACAGACGAAGATGGATTAAGTGATTATGATGAAATAGAATTAGGTCTTGACCCATTAAAAGCAGATTCAAAAGGTGATGGTGTTAAAGATGGAAAAAGAACTATGACGTATAATCATGAATCCAATAATTTAAAAGTATCAATAACAGGTACTGGGAATATTGCTAGTACAATAGCTGAAGTTAATACAAATACTAAAATCAGTAATAAAGCAGGATTAATTGATAATCTATATACTTTCTATACTGATGGAACAATAACAGAAGCAGTTGTCACAATAACATATACTGACGAAGAGTTAGTAAAATATGGATTGAATGAAGACAATTTATCAATCTATTATTATAATGAAAAAGAAGCTAAATATGAAAAAGTAGAAACTGTTATAGATAAGGAAAATAATACTTTAACGGCTACATTAAAACATTTCTCAAATTATGTTGTTGGAGATACTACATTAGTTAAGGAAACTACAACAACACAAGTGTTATTTGTGTTAGATAATTCTTGGAGTATGTACACTAATGAACAGTATAAAGAAATAACAGGGGAAGAATATTCTGGTGGATTATTTGGTTCATCTAAATTAGATGGTTTTGATGCAGATGGAGTAAGATTTACATTAACAAGTGATTTAATTACAAGATTATCTAAAAAGAATTATCAAATTGGTTTGTCAGAATTTAGAAGCGATTATGCAAATGCTTTAAAAATTGGTACTGATGCAGATACTTTAAAATCAAAATTAAAAACAATGAACGGAAGTTTTCTTACAACTAGTGCTGGTACTAATATTAGTAATGCCTTAACTAGTGGTATAAGAGAATTTTCTAAAGATAGCGATAACAGATATATTGTTATCTTAACAGATGGACAAGATTCATCTTTAAGTAGTCAAACTAAAAAAATAATAGAAAAAGCAACTGAAAGTGATGTTAAAATTTGTTCAATTGGATTTGGTGGAGGTTCATATAATACAGAATTGTCTAACATATCTAATGGAACAGGATGTAAATTTTATTCTTCAGGTAATGTAGATGGTCTTACTGAATTATTTGAAAATATCGGTGCTGAATTAGATGATGACTTAGTAGATATAGATGGAGATAGTGAAGCAGATGGAATTCTTATTGCAGATAGTGGGTTTATTGTAAATAGAGATGGATTCTCATTCAGTAATTATGGAACAAATTTATCTTCAGGTGGTCATTGCTACGGTATGGCGACATTCGCACAATTATATTATAAAAAACAATTACCATTAACAGTTGGTTCTATAACTGCAGGTGATCAAAAATCTTATGCGTATGATTTATCTAATACATATTTTAAAAATTATAATAATTTATATGATTATAAATTACAAACGAATGCTTTGAAATATACTTTTGGATATGATATTTTTGGAGAAACACAACCAGCAGATTTAAGAACGCTTGATGGAACAAAATTAACTTTTACTGAAAAGTATAAAAAAGAAATTGGTGATTCTGGTATCTATGATATGCAAGAACAAGAAACAGGATTATCAAAAGAAAAACAACTTGAAAGATGGGGAGTAAATTACAAGACTGCAGACAATCTTTATTTAAATGAAGATAAAATGCAAACAAGTAAAGTTATGAAAAAAGATGATACTCAAATGTTTAATGCTATATGGACAGGATTTATCAGACAAAATTCAACTACGCATTATTCATCTGGTTCAAACTTTGTATTATGGTTAAGAAATGTAATAGGAACAGAATCAACAGATTATACTGGTGCACAAGGATTTATTAACATACTTAAATCAAGATTGAATGATAAAGATGCTCCAGTTATATCATCTAGTTATAGTGGTGGACTACATGCAATAAATGCTATTAGTTTAGTACAAGATATTGAAAATCCTAATTATTATTATATAGGTGTTTATGATAATAATTATCCAGGAGAAAAGAGATATGTTGATATAAAATGTAATAAAGATACATGTTCTACTGTTGCAAATGATTATTATACAGAATCAGGACAACCTATTAGAATTACACCATCACTTGAATATGATTTAGCTTATTATAAATAATTAATTATAGGAAAGGAAATAAAATGAAAAATAACTTGTTATTTAAAATATTATCAAGTTTACCAGTAATTTTAATTGCATTATATTTTATTCCTTTTTTAGGAGTATGCTTAATATTATTAAGATACTTTATGTATGATAATAAAAAAAGAATTTCAACTCCAATGTATATCGTTGGAGTTGGAATCCTAGTATTAATTCCTAAAGCATTAAATTTAATTTTAGATGTGGCAAAGGTAGATATAACTACTATTCCATATTTAAAAGATGTTATTAGTGCAGAACTATATAATGTAGATTTTATTAATTATAGTAAACGACTTATATGTGTTGGAGTAATATTTTTAATTATTTCATTTGTATTGAAAACTATTTTTGATAAAGTAAGTAGTAAATTAAATAGTGGAATCAGAAATTATATTAACGAAACACAAAGAAGAGATGCAGAAATCTCAAGAAAAAATGATATGGAAATCAAAATCAAACAAGAAAAAGCAAAGAACACAAGTTATGTGGAATGTCCTAATTGTGGTTCTGATAACCTTTTAGGAGAAAAATATGGAACTTGTAAATATTGTAGAAGTAAATTAGTAAATAAAAATTATAAAGGGTAGGAGGTGAAAATATGAATCAAAATAATAATATAATAGGATACGACTCTCAAACAGGACAACCAATATATGGGAATCAAAATACAAATATACAACAACCAACACAACCTCAAATGAATACAGGATATACACAACAACCAACACAACCTCAACCACCTAAAAAGAGTAAAAAAGGTCTTGTTGTAGTTGCTGTATTAGCAATTATAGCAGTAATTGCAGGAATAGTATTATTTGGTAATCAAGATAAAAAAGAACCAACAAATAACGAAACTCCTAATAATTCAGAAGTAGAAAATAATAATGAACAAAATAATGAACAACAAAATAATAATACAGGTTCTTCTAGCGATCTAATTGAAGAAGAATATACAGGTACGAAACAAAATTTAACTGTTGCAACAGTTGGACATGTTGATCATGGTAAATCTACATTAACATCAGCAATAACAAAATTCTACGGAAAATATAAAACAGCTGATGAAATTGATGGAGCACCAGAAGTTAAGAAAAATGGTATTACTTATAATGCTTCATTTGTTGAATATGAAACAACATCAAGACATTATTCTCATTATGATATGCCTGGACATGCCGATTACGTTAAGACAATAATATCTGGTTCAGTTAAATTAGATGGTGCTATTTTAGTTGTAGCTGCGACAGATGGACCTATGGCTCAAACAAGAGAACATTTAAAATTACTTCACCAAGCAGGTGTAGAAAAAATAGTTGTTTATATGAGTAAGTGTGATATGGTTGATGATAATGAATTACTTTCACTAGTAGAGATGGAAATAAGAGAATTAGTTAGTGAATATGGCTTTGATGGAGATAATACTCCAATTATCAAAGGTTCTGCTTTAAAAGCTATTGAAGGTGACAAAGATGGTGAAGCAAGTATTCGTGAATTGATAACTTCTATGGATAAGTGGCTTTCAAAAAAAGAAAATCATGAAATATCATATCCTCATACAAAAATTAATGCTGCTGTATATGTTTTATCAAAAGAAGAAGGTGGAAGACACACTCCATTCTTTAATGATTATAAACCACAAATTTCTTCTTCAACAGCACGTGAAAACGGAACAATCACTTTACCTGCAGGTGTAGAAATGGTTATGCCTGGAGATAATGTTGATATGACTATAACTTTAGAAAAAGCTATGTCATTTAAAAAAGGTGATAACTTCCAAATATTAGAAGACGGTAAATTAGTTGCTGTCGGTGTAATTGAATCAATAGAACAATAGGTAGGAGGTGAATAATATGAATCAAAATAATAATATAATAGGATACGACTCTCAAACAGGACAACCAATATATGGGAATCAAAATACAAATATACAACAACCAACACAACAACCACAAATGAATACAGGATATACACAACAACCTGTACAAACTCCACCACCTAAAAAAGGTAATAAAGGTCTTGTTATAATAGCTTTATTAATTGTTGTTGGAATTGTAGCAGCTGTTTTATATTTTAATAATCAAAATAAGAAAGAACCAACAAATAACGAAACTCCTAACAATTCAGAAGTAGAAAATAATAATGAACAAAATAATGAACAACAAAACAATAATTCAACTGGGAGCGTTGAAGAAGGAACAAATACTACTTATGATGAAAATGGTGCATTCTTATTTAGTATAGAAGATGTATTTACTATTACAGGTAGAGGTACTGTTGTGACAGGTAATGTCCAAAGAGGAAAATTAAAAGTTGGTGATACAGTTCAAATTGTTGGATTAAGTGAAGAAATATTAACAACAGAAGTGACAGGAATTGAAATGTTTAGAGAACAAAAAGATGAAGCGACTGTTGGAGATAATGCTGGAATCGTTCTAAAAGATATTACAAGAGAACAAGTGCAAAGAGGTCAAGTGTTGGCAAAACCAAATTCTATTGTAGCAGCAACAAAATTTGATGCTGACGTACATATTTTATCAAAAGAAGAAGGTGGAAGACACACTCCATTCTTTGATGGATATAGACCACAATTTTATTTCAGAACTACTGATATAACAGGAGTTGTTGATTTACCAGATAATATTGAAATGGTAAGTCCAGGTGAAGACGTTTCATTTACTACTACTTTAGTATCAAATGTTGCTATGGAAGTAGGAACTGAATTCTCTATTAGAGAAGGAGGACGAACAATAGGGAAAGGAACTGTCACTAAAGTTTATTAAAGGAGAAGAATATGGATTATACAGATACAATTTTAGCTGAAAGTATGTTCCTTATGTTAGCTTATGTTATAGAAGTAATTATTAATATAGCTGTATGGGTATTTATATTTAAACTTATTAGAAATTCTATTAAAAGAAAAACAAATCGCAATTATTTCAAAAACAATATAATAGTTAATAGGAAGATAGAAACTAAGACAGGGAAAGGAAATAAATATCAAAGAACATACAATGATGTGTCAAAAGAAGCCTTACAAAAATTTAATACTGATGATATAAATTCATTAAAAGATTATTTTTATGGTATGTTTTTAGAATTTGAAAACGCATATAATAATTTAGATTATAATATGATGAAGATTTTAAGTACAAAGCAATTATTTCAAAATTACTATACTGGAATGAGTTTAGATTTAAAGGTTGGTAAAAAGAAAATAATTAGTGATATTGAAAAGAAGAAAGTAATTATTTTTGAATTGGATAGTACAATTGCAAAACAAATTGCATCAGTAATGATCGAAATATCATATTTTAATTACACCATTGATAAAAATGGTTATGTAATAAGTGGTAGCAGAAATCAAAAGATTACCGAAAAATTTGAAGTAATGTTTAGAAAAGATTTTGAAAGAAAAGATATTACAGAATGTCCTAATTGTGGAGCAGAGATAATCGGTAATAAATGTAATTTCTGTCGTTCAACAGTAAAAAATGTTGAATTTAAAATTAGTTCTATTAAAAAGATAGTTGATGAAAAATAAAAATTTTTTTAAAAAAATTAAAAGTGTCCGTTGACTGTCCTAAAAAAATGTGCTAAAATGGTAATATAGAGAAATTGTAAAAAACACAAAAAGAGGGATTTTTTATCTCTCTTTTTTTGTATGCAAAATCTCTATTTTTGCTTGAAAAGAAAGGGGATGATAGTAATTTAAAATCTTTTTTGTAAGTAGTGCCAATAATTGAAAGGAGAATATTGTGAAGAAAAAAATTGGTAGGAAGTTAAAAAAAGTTTTAAATGTAGTAATGGTAGTAGGAATATTCTTATCTTCAATCCCAATCACACCATTTATTCCTAAAGTAAATGCTTTAGCAAGTGTGTCTGGAGATAAGATAATTGAAACAGCAATGACGTACGAAAGTTGGGGATATTGGGAAGTAGGTACTTGTACAGGATTGGTCACTCGTACATTAAATAAATTAGGAGTAGGACAATCTATTGTTGGTATACATCCTTACGATATAGACACACCTCAACCTGAAGGAACAGGAGCAAGATATGCACCTGATAAAATGTATACTAACGCTATAAATCATCCTGAAGATGCAATTCATATTTATTCTGGATATGTTAAAGATGTAAAAGCTAATGCTGAATTATTTGAAAATGGAGATTTGGTAATTCAAAGACCAGAAGATAAAGCCAATTATACTGGTACTGGACATGTTGGTTTAATACACGTATATAATGGTAATATCTCCATGTATGGTGCAAACGGAGAAAAGATGGGAATAGGTGATGCAGTATTAGCAACAGGTGTTGCTACAAGAGGAATATCTTATAATGTTAATTCTATGGATTATATTCATGTATTTAGATTAACAAAAGCAGAACCTGAATATGCAACAACTACTTCAGAAAAATCTGCACAAGAAGTTGTTAATGTATCATTCTATAAAACTGATCTTGAAAGTGGAAAACCATTATCAGGTGTAGAAGTAGAATTTTATAGAGATGATGTTAAATTTGCAACAGGAATAACTGGAGCAGATGGATATGCACATGCAACTTCAACAAACACTTATACATCTTCATCATCACCAAAGACTTATGTCACAAACTGGGATGATTTGGGTGAAGAAGAACAAACAGAAGTTGATGAAAGAGGTGCTTATCATAATTTAGTAGATGCACAAGCAGCAGCAGATTCAGAAGCACTAAAAAGTGCTACTGAGAAAGCATCACAAACTCATAAGTATAGCGTTGTAGAAGTAAATACAAAAACAAAATATTGGTTAAATCCAGACAATACTACTGATAGCGATTCAGCAACTGGTAGTGGTAGTATTAGTTTATCTTTATCTAATGAAAGAGTAAAAGGAACTGCTATCTTAATTAAGGAAGATGCTGATGTAGGTTATGCTCAAAATGAAGCACAAATTGATGGTGCATTGTATGGGTTGTATGCTAATGAAAATATATTAGATCCAGCAGATGGTTCTATTATATATAATGCAGGTGATGAAATAACTAGAGTGCGTATTGAAAACGGACAAGCACAAGTAGATAATTTATATTTAGGAAAATATTTCTGGCTTGAATTGACTAGTTCGGACGGATACAAACTTAATAAAAATAAAGAATTTTTTGAGTTAAGTTATTCATCACAAAATGTAAAAGTAGTGACTTCTAAATCAGTATCAAAAGAAGAAGTTATTACAGCAGATTTTGAAATTGAAAAAATTATTACTTCTGGTGATGAATCAGAAATCGTACAAAAAGAAGAAGGAGCAGAATTCATTGTAGTTGCTAAAAAGTATGTTGATAAATACGGCGATATTGAAACTGCTTGGGAACACAGAGAAGAATTTACTGATAAAGAGTATGATAAATTAGTGACAAATAAAAATGGTTATGTTAAGTCAAAACAATTGGCTTACGGAAGTTATATTGGAAAACAAGTAAAAGGTAAAATGGATACAGAATTAGTGGAAAACACATTTACTTTTACTGTATCAAAAGAAAATCAAGATACAATTAAATATATTATAAACAATCGTTTATTTACATCTTATGTTAAAATTCAAAAAGTAGATTCAGAAACAGGAAAGTTAATCACAGCATCTAATACATCATTTAAAATTAAAAATGCTGATACTGGAGAATATTTAACTCAAAAAGTTGCTGATATTACTCATGATACTTGGAAGACATCTGACAAAGGTATGATTCAATTACCACTAGAAGTAAAAGCTGGAAATTGGATACTAGAAGAAATTGAAAGTCCAGATAATTACTTAATCAACAAAGAAGGCGTAATTTTCAAGGTGACTAATACAAATATCATTGAAACTGATTCTGATGGAGATCCGTTATTAACAGTGGTGATGGAAGACCAAGCAGTAAAAGGTCAAATCAAAGTTGAAAAATATGGTGAAGTATTAGTTGGTGTTGAAGAAGATGAAAATGGTAATATTCAATTTATTTATGAAGAAAGACCATTAGCAGATATGATTGTTTATGTACAA
>JAFQCG010000025.1 GCA_017416535.1 Bacilli bacterium
AAAGTATTTAAAAACTTTTTGTATTCTTATTTCTTCTTTCATATCATCACGAATTCTAATATCTAGTCCATCAGGTTCAAGTTCATATTTTGAATTATCAAAAATTTGATTAATACTAATACTATATATAAATTTATACAACTCTTCATATTTAGGATTATATTTCTTTTCTTTTAATTCTTTTAATCTTATCATTTATTTCTTCCTTTCAATCAATATCAAAACCTATCATCTGTTATATCTTTTTCAACTATATTGTTTGTTTTTTCTTTTTCTGCTTCTCTATACCATAGTTTCATCTTTTCACCAGTATCTTTGTTATATGCTAACCAATAAACATCTAATTCAACAAAAGGAACAGCCCTTCCTTGCACAATTAAATTAAAATTATTACTTTTTAAATAATTAATTACTTCTTTTTGAAGATATTTTTTTTTATTTGTTTCTATAACAGCAAAAGTATCGTTTGTATCATAATTATATATTTCAATCTTTTTCAATTTATAATCTATCCAATTCTAAATCTAAATCTTGTTCTTTTTCTAAACAAGGTTTTAAGATTTCTTCTAATTTTTTACAAAGTTCAGATTGATTTTTAAACCTAAAACGCTCATAACTTTTGCTATATTCATTGCTTTTACAATCTAAATCCAATTGAGCTGTCGCTATTTCTAAATCCTTAAACGATTCGGTTATCCACATTCTTTTATTAAGTATCTTACTTTCAACAATTATCCATAATGGTTTATTTTTTTCTACATAGTCCAAATTAGTTCTCATCCAATTAGAACGGTCATTAATACGATCTAAATCAGCATTAAATAATAATTTGTATATTTCTCTATATTTCTTATGATAAATAGGATTTAATAGATATTCTGTTCTTCTCATACTTATCTGTCTCCAAGTTCAATTTCATCATTACTCTTGTCTTCTCTATTAAATTGTAAGAAATAATCTTTTTCATAATAACAACCTGATTTATTACTACATATAACTTCGATATTTGAAAGTTTATCTTTCGATGCTAAATCTAAATCAGAAAAATTTTCTTTTTTTATTGTTCTATCTTTTAAAATTAATGTATCCCATTTAAAAACATCTTTTAATTTTTGAAAATTATACAAATCCTCTTTTTTTATAGGAATACCTATATCAAAATCTTTATAATTACGAAATATTTTTACTTCAATATCATCCGAACCATGTTCTTCTCTGAATTCATCAATTTCTTTTTTTATAGATAATTTTATAAGATCATCATCAACATTACGATTAGTTGGTGGTAATTTTAATGTTTTTCTAAAATAAGGATTTAAAATAACAGCCATAGTATTATCATTATAAAAGAAACTTTTTCTATATTCCTTTTCTATTTCTTGCAATTCTAACAAATCACTCATCAGAAGATCTATATCGTAATTAATACTTATGTGATTAGATGTTAAAACTTTATCTTTATATAATTGTTTTACTACTTTAAAAAGTTTTATATCTGAATATTTTTCTTCTAATTCGTATCTGTCTTCGCCACCGTTTCCATCTTGCGACCAAAAGCCTATTTTTTCATCACCTAAATATAAATCACCTTGTGTCGCATACCCTTCACGACCTAACCAAGTGGTAGGATTCTTTATTGTTAATCCATTTATGCTAGCCAAATAATCACTCTCCTTTAATAAGCAATAAAAGAGGAACAAAATGTTCCTCTAATATTGACTTGTAAATTTTTTAGTTCCTAAGGATCTAGTCCAAGTATCTCCAATTCCGTTTGTACAAGATACTGATACCCAATACAAATATGGGAAGTTATAATTTGTATAATTTGTGTGATTTGCGATATATTCTCTTTGAATATCCGCTTGAGCTCTAGTTAATGTATAATCAGTTACTACCCAATAAAATCCAGGGGCTGATGGTGCTTCCTCTATTCTTCCAGTCCATCCTGCTGATTTGAATACATTTAATAATCCTTCTGCATTTCCATAAGGACCATGCCCAGTCATCAACATACAATAAGATTCAGTAATATTAGCATATAAATTAACTGTGTTTGTAGGCATTTTATCAACCCATCCATCCCAAGAATTAAATTTATGATAAATATCTAAAGCACTTTGAGCATCTAAGTTTTCTGGTGTTGTATTATAAGCAACTTGTCTAGTAGCCCATAATGATCCTTCAACATAATAATTAACTGTGTAATAGTTTACATCCCAATTCGCTTTATAGCTTCTATTTCCGATTGAACCTTTATTAACAGATACATTTTTAGATGCAGAACTTACATCAGTTCCAGTCCATCCTGTAAAAGTATATCCTGTTTTAGTTGGTGTTGGTAATGTAAAGGTAGATGTTTCAACATTATACTTTTGTACTAAAGACGAAACGCTTCCACCAGCTAAATCATAAGTAATTGTGTAATCAATAACTTTCCAATTTGCT
>JAFQCG010000026.1 GCA_017416535.1 Bacilli bacterium
GTAAGATCACTACCTATTTTTGGTGTTAAAAATAAATATAATGGTACAGTAGTTATAATAATAAGAATTCCAAATAACCATTGTCTTAAAGTGAAGTTATAAAATTTTTCTTTATAATCCTTTATTTCATCATGTATTCTAGGTTCTATCCTATCCATTATGCACCTACCCACCTTTCTGCCATTGTACTAGTCATAGAAATCATTGCCATTAAAAATCCATTTAAAAACATTATCGCTACCATAGAACTAATTGAACCTGCATCAGTTAATGTAGATAATGCAAGTGAATATATTGCTGTTGCTACTACTATCATTGACGCTTCAATTCCAAGAGCAATAGTAGACATTATGAATCTTTTGCAAACACTTTGTCCATCTTCCCAAGTACCTATTGCAATAGGTATAGGAGAAAATGCAAAACTTAAAATTAATTTTCCTATACGCAAGAAAACTTGAACTAATACTCCAATTAAAGTACCCATAAATGGTATATAAAGAATTAATATAATAATTCCCATAAATCCTCTTTCAACAATATTACCTGCATTTCTAACTAAATCTCCCATTTGAACAGCAAGATCTGGTATAGATGATGAAGATGCTAATGAACCTGTGACTTGAGTAAGAATGTTATTTGAGATGCTCATTATAGATGAAAGCAATTCAAATGAATTTTCTATTAACATTTTAAAGATGAGAAAACGGATGAAAGTAAATACCATCCGTTCCCAACTAAACCTTTCATAATCCATAACTTTTTTAGTCACATCTAATAAAAAGAATAATGTTAATAAACTTAATCCTATTGGTACAATAATTGAATGGATATTAGATGCTAATGACCATATAGTGGTTTTTGTGACTGAATTCCAATTACATAAATTACGAATTGTTCCAACAAAATCACTAATGTCAATTTTAAAACCTAATATTTTAAAGGATATTTGAAAAATCTTTTCAATTAATCCTGCCATCTATTAGTCCTCCTCTTATAATCCAAATAAACCTTTTGACTGACTAATAGCTATAACCATGAAACCTGCCATCATAGTCATTAAACCTCTACTTTTACCTTCAGCATCATCACGTTGCCATCCTAAAGCAAACATAACAGCACCAATTAATGCAACAACTCCACCAATCTTTAATAGCCAATCACAAACAAACGTGATAAAGCCATCTATACTACTTGTATTGCTACCTTGTGCATAAACACTATTCATGCTTAAAATAAATCCACAAAAAACTACATTAAATAAACTAACTACTTTTTTACATAACTGCTTAATACTAACTGCCAAATTCTTTTTCTTCATATTATTTCTCCTTTTCTTTCTTATTTTGTTTACACTAGTAAACACTTAATATAAAAAAAATTTAACAACTTAAACAACATAAAAAAATATAATTATAAATTATTCAATAATTCATCTGTTAAACTTTTAGAAGAAAGCAAAATTGCATCATCATTAAATTTTCGTTCTTCATATTTAGTTAAATCTCTTGCCTTAAATTCTGGTTTAACTTTGACAAATCCTAATCCTAATTCTCTAAACATCTGTTGCTTCTTTCTTGTTTCTTTACTTACACCCCTTTCCATTGAATGGTCATACCTATTTTTGATAGTTTCTTTTTCATTCCAACTTTCAAATAACTCATTATATCTTGGATGCTTTGTTAAATCATATAACTTAGAATAAAATGGTCGCATACCTGCAACTAATAATATTCCATATCCACTTTCCATTCTTGCAAGTTCATCTACAAATGCTAACTCACGTCCAACTATATCCCAGTTATAGGATGATGAACCTTGCCTTGAATAAGTACGACCTGATGATTTTTTATACCAACTTTTCTTTCCTAGCATTGAACTCATATATTCTAAAGTTTCCTTACTTCGTGAGCCCAAAAATAGCACATAGTCCGAACAATCTAATGCCGTTTCCCAATTATCTTTGTATACTTTTTTCAACTGCGACAGCGATTGAAGACAA
>JAFQCG010000027.1 GCA_017416535.1 Bacilli bacterium
AAAATGTGCTATAATAATGTTAGTATGTTTAGTATCTTTTTATTAAACTTAAGGACTAGAATTGTGGTGAGAAAATGAATGTTCCTAAATTAAGATTTAAAGAATTTAATGATGAATGGTGTTTAAGAACACTAAACGAATTATATACATTTAAAAATGGTATCAATGGTGATAAAACTCAATTTGGTAAAGGAATTAAGTATATTAGTGTTGGAGATATACTAAATAACAATTATATAACTTATGATAAAATAAAGGGGTTAATTGATATAGATGATAAAACATTACATGAAAATTCTGTTGAATTTGGTGATATTCTTTTTCAAAGAAGCTCTGAAACAAAAAAAGAAATTGGAATGTCAAATGTTTATTTAGATAATAAATTATCAACATTTGGTGGATTTGTTATAAGAGGAAAAAAAAATAAAGATAATAATAATAATCCATGCTTTATTAATTATCTATTAAGAAGTCAAACTGTTAGAAAAGATATTGTTTTTAGAGGAGCAGGAGCTCAGCATTATAATATAGGACAAGAGGATTTAAAAAAAGTATCCATTAATATTCCTAGTTTAGCAGAGCAAAATAAAATATCCAGCATACTACAATTATTAGATAAAAAAATAGAACTTCAGACTAAGAAAATTAATGACCTTAAGTTATTTAAAAAAGGACTAATTAAAGATATTTTTTCTTCAGAATTATTAAAGGAAATTAATATAAGAGATATAGGAAAGATTGTTACTGGAACAACTCCGTCAAAAGAAAATAAAAAATATTGGGAAAATGGTAATGTTACTTGGATTACGCCAACAGATATAAATTATGAAAGGGATATTTTTAGTTCTATATCTACCTTAACAAGGGAAGGATTAGAAAAAGGAAGATTTATTCCGAAAAATTCTATCTTAGTAACTTGTATAGCAAGCATAGGAAAAAATGCAGTTATAAAAGTTAATGGTTCTTGTAATCAACAAATTAATGCTATAATTCCAAATGAAAATTATAATTCAAATTATATATATTACTTGATGGAATACATTTCTCCATATTTACAAGCAATAGCTGGAACTTCAGCAACAGCAATTGTAAACAAGGAAACATTTGAAAGAGTAAAAGTCAAAGTTCATCCATTAGAAGAACAAAAGAAGATAGATTGCTTGTTATCACATATAGAAACAAAAATAATGTTAGAAGATAAACTATTGCATAAGCTAAAACAATTAAAAAAAGGACTTATGCAAAATATGTTTATATAAAAATATTTACTTTAGCAGATCGATAAAATGATTTGCTTTTTTCGTGGTATAATATAAAATGTGGGAGGTATAAAATGAATAGAATATATGCTTGTATTGATTTAAAAAGTTTTTATGCCTCTGTTGAATGTAAAGAAAGAGGTTTAGATCCTTTAACTACAAATTTGGTCGTTGCGGATGAAAGTAGAACAGAAAAAACAGTTTGTTTAGCAATTACTCCAACAATGAAGCAATATGGTTTAGGGGGAAGAGCAAGATTATATGAAGTTGTACAAAAGGTTAAGGAAGTTAATTATCAAAGAAAAAAAGCAAATTACTATAAACCTTTTACAAATAAATCTGTAAATGATTTAGAATTAAAAAAAGATAAAAGTTTAGAATTAGATTATATTATAGCTCCACCAAGAATGGCGTATTATATGGATTATAGCACTAAAATTTATAATGTTTATTTAAAATATATAGCACCAGAAGATATATATGTATATTCAATAGATGAAGTATTTTGTGATATTACAAACTATCTTAATTACAATAATATGACACCAAGAGAATTAGTAACTAAAATGATTCATGATGTCTATGAAACAACAGGAATTACTGCTACTGGGGGAATAGGAACAAATATGTATTTAGCAAAAGTGGCGATGGATATTGTTGCTAAGCATACTGATCCAGATAAATTTGGTGTAAGAATGGCAGAACTGGATGAATTAAGTTATAGAAAAACATTATGGAATCACAAACCTTTAACATCTTTTTGGAGAGTTGGAAACGGATATGCAAAAAAATTAGAATCCAATGGATTATATACAATGGGAGATATTGCAAGATGTTCAATCGAAAATGAAGATTTATTATATAAATTATTTGGGATTAATGCAGAATTATTGATAGATCACGCTTGGGGATGGGAACCATGTACTATAAAAGATATAAAGACATATAAACCAGATAGGAAGAGTTTGGGTTCTGGACAGGTATTACATTGTCCATATAATTATAAAAAAGCAAAATTAATAGTTAAAGAAATGGCTGATTTATTATCATTAGATTTGGTATCAAAAAAATTAGTAACAGATCAATTAGTTATGACAGTAGGATATGATATTGAGAATTTGATAAATCCATCTATTAGAAGTAAATATAATGGTGAGATAACAACTGATCACTATGGAAGAGATATTCCTAAACATTCTCATGGAACAATTAATATAGACCATCATACTTCATCATCAAAAGTTATTATTGAGAAGATGGTAGAATTATATGAGAGAATAGTTAATAAAGATTTATTAATTAGAAGAATTAATATTGTTGCAAATAATGTCATTGATAAGAATAAAGTTAAGGATAAACCTCAATATCAACAATTTGATTTGTTTACAAATTATCAGGAATTAGACGAAAAGAATAAAATGCAAAAGAAGGAAGAACAAGAAGAAAATAAACTTCAAAATGTTTTACTATCTATAAAAAGTAAGTATGGAAAAAATGCTATATTAAAAGGTATGAATTTAGAAGATGGTGGAACTACAATTGATAGAAACGGACAAATAGGAGGACATAAAGGATAATGGATAAGAATTATGATGATATAATAAATCTTCCTCACTATGTATCTAAAAAACATCCTCAAATGAGTATTGAGGCTCGTTCTGCACAGTTTGCACCTTTCTCGGCTTTAACAGGATACGATGAAGCAATAAAAGAAACAGCAAGACTTACTGATAAGAGAATTGATATAGACGATGGGTTAAAAAGCGTTTTAAATAATAAATTACAGTATATATTGGATAATATAAAAATAAATCCTGAAATTGAATTTACATATTTTGTTTATGATAATAAAAAAACAGGAGGTAAATATGTAGAGAAAACAGGTATTGTAAAAAAAATAGATATGGTAGAACAATATGTAATGTTGAATGACAAAACAAAAATTCCCATATTAGAAATAATTAATATTTCAGGCGAATTATTTAATTCAATTGAAGAATAGTAGAAAAATTTCTACTTTTTTTCATTTTGTAACTTAGTTGTAACTTTGGGGTAATATAATTTATTTGTAAGAACGGAAGGAGAATGTTTATGGAAATATTAAAAGTTGAAAATCTTACAAAGATTTATGGCAAAGGAACAACAAAGGTAGTTGCTCTTGATAATGTGTCTTTTTCTGTTGAAAAAGGGGAATTTGTTGCAATAGTTGGAGCATCAGGTTCAGGCAAATCTACTTTATTACATTTAATCGGTGGAGTAGATCGCCCAACATCAGGAAAAGTATTTATTGATGGAAAGGACATTTATGAACTTGATGATGATAAACTTGCAATTTTTAGAAGAAGACAGGTAGGTTTAGTATATCAATTCTATAATTTAATTCCTATATTAAATGTAGAAGAAAATATTACATTACCATTAGATTTAGATAATAGAAAACCAAATAAGGAATATCTTAATTCTTTAATTAAGTTATTAGGACTAGAAAGCAGAAAAAATCATTTACCTAATGAACTATCTGGAGGTCAACAACAAAGAACTTCTATTGGTAGAGCATTAGTAACTAATCCAACAATTATTCTTGCTGATGAACCAACAGGAAACTTGGATTCTAAATCAAGTGATGAGATTGTAGAATTATTAAGAAAATCTAATAAAGAATATAAGCAAACGATTATAATGATTACTCACAATATGGAAATAGCAAAATGTGCTGATAGGATAATTCAAATAGAAGATGGAAAAATTGTTAAGGAGGGATAGTTATGGAGATACTAACTAAATTAACAAAAAGAAATCTTAAACTAAACAAAAAACGAGCAGTAGGAACTGTTATAGGTATAATGTTATCAGTTGCTTTAATTTGTGCTGTTAGTGGAATGTTTACGAGTTTTAGAGAAACTTTAATACAAAATGCAATAAATGAAAGAGGTTATTTTCACATAGCATTTGAAACAATAACTAAAGATCAATTTAAAAAGTATGAACTTAACAAAGATGTAGAAGATATTAATGCAGTATATGAATTGGGAGAATCAACTTATGTAAATGCTGATAAGGATGAACCTTATATTACAGTTTATTCAACAAACAGAGAAGACTTTGATAAATTATCTTATACATTGGTAGAAGGTAATTTCCCTAAAAATTCAAATGAGATTGTACTAAGTAAAAGAATGGCTTTACAATCTGGATTAAAAGTTGGAGATTATATAGAATTAAAAGTTGGAGAGAGAAAGACAAATGATGGATATGAATTAGGAGAGTATAATCCATATCAAGGTGGAGATAACGAATATATTGATAATCCTGTTTATAAAAAATATAAAGTAGTAGGAATATCATATAGAGAAAGAAATAATCGTGCAGTATATGGAATTACAACAGGTGAAACAAATGATAATATTCATGCTTATATATCGTTAAAACATCCAAGAGATTATAAAGAATCTTTTGTGGAATTGTTAGGTGCAAATAGTTATGATGATATTGAATTTAATAGAAAACTTAATATTGGTTTTGAATATACGGTAAATCATGAATTATTAAGATGGCAAGTATTTGCATTTTCAGACTCTACAATTAGTATGTTTAGTGGAATAGTAAGTGTAGTTATTGCTATTATAATTTTTGTAAGTGTATTTTGTATTAGAAATTCATTTGCGATATCAACAACAGAAAAAATGAAAATGTATGGAATGTTAGCAAGTGTTGGAGCAACAAGAAAACAAATTAAAAAGAGTGTAATATTAGAAGGAATAATATTAGGGTTAATAGGAATACCTTTAGGAATATTATGTGGTATTATTGCTGTATTTATCTTAGTAAATTTAGTAAATGCAATTTTAGGAGATACTCTATTTAATAGTATTGATGGTATAGTATTTAAAATATCTTTAATACCAATATTAATATCAATTGTATTAGGATTTGTAACAATATATTTTTCAAGTATTTCTTCAGCAAAAAGAGCTAGTCATGTTAGTCCAATAGAAAATTTAAGAAATACAAAAGATATTAAAATAACTTCAAAAAAATTAAAAACACCTAAAATTATTAATTTATTATTTAAAACAGGTGGTGTTCTTGCTTATAAAAATTTAAAAAGAAGTAAGAAAAAATATCGTACAACAGTAATATCATTAACAGTAAGTATCTTTGTATTTATAACA
>JAFQCG010000028.1 GCA_017416535.1 Bacilli bacterium
AGTGTATGATGTAGATTTACCAAATACATCATCACATGTACAGTCAGGAAGACGACCTTGTTTAGTTGTTCAAAATAATTTAGGAAATACTTTTTCTCCTACATTAATAGTAGTACCATTAACAACTAAAATTAAGAAAACACATTTACCTGTGCACGTTGTCATATCTAAAAATCAGATGGCATTATGCGAATGTATTTTAACTATTTCAAAGGAGCAAATAATTTCTTATATTAAAACTTTAGATGAGAAAACTATGAAACTAATAGACAGAGCTTTATCCATATCGTTGGAATTAGAGAAGGAGGAAATAGTATTAAAACATTAAAACAAATTTATGTAGATTTGTGTAGTGGAAGTTCTGAGAAGTATTGGCGTGACGAAGGAAATAATAAAAGAATGAGAAATTATCATAAGGCATCTAAAATATTAAATATTTTAAAATATATTTTAATAGTAGGTTTAGTATTTTATTTTGTAGTGTTAGCAACAAATAGTATTTATTGTTTATTTGATAGATATGTATGTTGTAATAATGAAATATCATTATTAAGTTTTATAGATTTTAAAGATTTTGTTTTGGATGTATATATAGCAACTTTTATTATAACTTCATTTGTAGTTCTATATTTTAGTAGAAAGCAAAAATATTCATTTAATAAATTTATTTATGTCATAGTGAATAGTTTGTTATTTCTACCTGTTAGTGCATTGTTAGTTTATAACTTCGTAGTATTAGGAAGTTTAATGAGTAGTTTTTATTTATTAGTAGTATTTAGTGTAGTAGTGATTATAATTAATCAATTAACAAATAGAATTGATAAATTGTATGATATAGCAGTAGGCAGTAATGAAACAAAGGACAAGGGAGGAAAGAAAATATGCAAGGAAAAGTAAAATGGTTTAGTAGTGAAAAAGGATATGGATTCATTTCATCAAACGAAATAGAAAAGGATATTTATGTTCACTTTTCAGATCTTCAAATGAAGGGATTTAAAACATTAGAAGAAAATGATGTAGTAGAATTTGATTATGATGAAGAAATGAATAAAGCAGTAAATGTCCACAAAATCTCTGTATCTGAACAAACTGAAGAAACAGAAAGTGAATAATGAAACTATTTGATGATATAATAATATCAAAAATAGATTTAGATAAAACATCACAAAATGGAAAAAATATTTGTGATTTGTATCAACCATTAGTAGAAAAAAGATTAAAACAAGCAAAGAACACCCAATTCAATTCAGCCAGTTTTGTTATGTTTTCAGGGAATCAGAAAGGTGGCAATTCTTCAGAAGTTAAATTAATAGATCGTATATCCTGGATTGATGATCAAACAGGAAATTATATTCGTAATGTATTGAAACTTCAAAAGAAGGATAAAACGATAGCTGAGTTTTTAAAGTGGAAATGTTTTTATGGATTGAGTGATAGAGAAATATCAGAAAAAATCCAGAAAGATGAAAGAACTATTAGAAGATATAAAGCAAGAGCTTATTTCTATCTAGCAGTTTATTCAAATCAAGTTGAGTTCATATACGAGAAAACATATCATTTTCAATTTGATTAAATAGAAGTATTTATTAATGTGGATTCGTCCACATTAAAGACATAAGAAGTTGGAGGAGTAAAATGAAGAAAAGAGTAGTTTTAATAATTATAAGTTTAATAGTTGTATTCTTAGTAGGATTATTATTTATAATACACAAAGAATCTAATACAATTATTTTGAAAAATGATGTATTTACTTATGAATTAGGAGAAGATATTAGTGCTGATGTATTTTATTATTTAAAAGATGCTGATTCTACTAAGAATATAAATGAGTATAAAATTGTGACGGATGATTTTGATATTGTTGATAAAACGTTAGTTATTAACAAAGATGTAGAAAAAGTCGGCAATTATAACATTAATATTGTGTATAAAAAATTATCTAAAAAAGTAATTATAAAAATTGTAGATACTACTTCTCCAGAGTTTACCACTTTTGAGGAAAATATTAAAATAGAACAAACTTCAGAAGAAGTAGATTTAATTAATAATTTTAAAGCAACAGATTTAAGTGAAGTAAAAATAACAATAGAAGGTGAATATGATTTAAACAAAGAAGGCAATTATGAAATTAATGTAATTGCTACTGATTTAAGTGGAAATAAGTCAGAAAAGAAATCCATAATAACTGTTTATAAAAAGGAAGTTATTAAGGAAACACCTGTTATCAAACAAGAATCAAATTCCAATAATCCTTCAAAAGAAGAAGAAACAAAACCATCAACTAATAATAATACATCTGATAATACAGCATCACCACAACCTGAAACTCCTTCTCCTAGATATAGGAAAGACATATCTGATACATATATAACACAAATAAATGCTTACAGAAAAGCAAATGGATTAAATGAATTACCAGTCACAGCAGAAGCACAAACTGAAGCAGATAGAAGGGCAAAAGAATTATCTACTTATTATTCTCATGATGGAGTAGGATATGGATTTGGAGAAATAATTGGTAATGGTTCAATAGGCGTAGATTTTATAGCAGCATGGAAGAACAGTCCATCTCATAATGCAACAATGCTTAGAGATCATACTGTTGCGATGGCAGCTAGTGTTTATGAATATAATAACAAATGGTATACAATAGTATCATTTAGAATGGATTATTAATAGGTGGTTAAAGGTAATAAAATTGAAAATTAATAAATAAGGATAAAGAAAAGTTATTAATGTGTAAATTTACAATTAAATAAAAGGATTAAATAATTAATCTATTTAATCCTGAACTAGCGATTGATTAATTTGTATATTATTATTTAGAATTATTAGATAGGTTGTCTTCTAATAATTCTTTTTTTCCTTTTTTTAAATATATTGAATAATTAGGAACGTCTTTTTTGTGTTTGTAAAAGCGACAATTTTTGCACTCTTTTGTGTTTAAAGCATTACAAATGGATTCGTTGATTCTTGCGAAGCAATCAATTTTATCATTTTCAGTATTCATAAATATCCTTCCTGCTAGTGTAAAATTTTTAAGAATTCTCTAGCTTTATCTTTAATTTTTTCAGTCTTTTCAATTAACATTTCTAATTGTACTGTACACATATCTCTTGTTTTGGGATGTGGATTAAAGTTAAAAATATAATATAATCCATAAGAAGAGTAATTGCACATACAAATTAATATTAAGATATTATATATGTTTTCAACATCCTTTTTTCTAGTTAAATTAATATTACAAATATCAACATCATTATCATTAAAGAATTTTAAAATCGTTTCAGTTTTATAAACAAATTTTAATACATCACAGAACCCATAAATACAAATCTTTTTAATGTTATATTGATAATAAGGAATGAAATCATTATTACCAATATATTTTTTTGATAATAATAATTTTGAAGATTTGGGATGTGTCAACATATATTCAATTATGGTATTCTTTTTTCTAACTGTCCAAAAGTCTGTATTTATTGTATTTATAACATGGTATAATACATCAAGGAAATGTTCTTCG
>JAFQCG010000029.1 GCA_017416535.1 Bacilli bacterium
GGATGTGTCAAGTTTTTGTTTGCACCATCCTTAAATATTGATTTTTTGTTCATTTTTTTCCTCCTTCGTATCTATAAAAATCTACTGATATTATATAAGTTTTTGTTGTCTTTTGTCAATGTTTTTATAGATATTTTTCTACTTTTTTTTTAAAATATTTTTTTATCAAATTATATATTCCAATTCGCTAATTGGCATTTGCCTTATAGCTTGATATATAGGGCTTTGAGAGTCTATATGCACATTCCTATAATACTCATTACTTTCACAATTATTAAGTTTTATTAAAGCCTTTCTTGGTTCTTTTAATGATTGTTTAATTTCATTCATATATTCTTCAACACTATAGTCTATTTTTGTTTCTTCTTCTATTATATTTGTTTCTATAGCTCCATCTTGTACTTTTATTGCACAGATTTTAGCTAAACAACTTGCACCGAATTTTGAAAAACTTAATCTACCGACTTTTAAATCTTTTTGTTAGCACTGTGAAAATCTGACTTTCCATCACACCCGGATTTCTATATTCAATTCCTTTTGGTGCTTCTGGCATTTTTCTATTCTGTTGTTCTAAAACATCTTGGTATCTTGGAAGTCCATCAGATAAATAACTCTCTAGGCGATTAATCTTTTCTATTGCCGATACTTCACCTCCGTAATTCATATCTTAAATATTCAAGATATACTGGCACTTCGTCATATCGTTTTTCTGCTATTAGTCTTTCAAGTTGTCTTCTATATTCATCTTCTTGTATATCTCTCATTATTTCTTGATGTATATGGAAATTATCTCGTTGTTGTATTGTTTCTTTGGTAGCTAGTTGACTTATCCAAGACGCTCCATCGCCATTAAGTACTCTTAATTTTATTTTACTTACATCATATTTTTGATATATTTTAGCATCTCTTCTTTTCTTTAATTCACTAGAACTCATAAAACCTGCAATATACATTTTATTTACCAAAGAATTTCTCTTGTCATCTTTTTTCCATCCCTCGTATGATACGTGTAATTTTAATTCTGATTTTACACTTGTTGGCTCTTTATATTCTTTTCCTGTTTTTTTACAACTTATTTTATACTTTTCAATTTGTTCTTTTCTGTCCTTACCCTGCAAATTTATCCATAAACCATCTGCCTCTTCAAACAATACTGGTATTTCTTTTGTTCCAGCAACTAATTTTTCTTTCTGGTTTAATTTTATTTCTTCATTTTCTTTTTCTGTAATTTTTATGCCTGCTTTTATTACAATATCTCTTACAGTCTCGTGGCTTATACTGATATTTAACATTTGCATTATTTGTTCTGAAGCGTCTCTATATGAATTTGTTTCTACTGCTATATTTAATATTCTTTCAACTAGATTCTCTGATATTTTACCAAACTCTGATAATTTTAAATTTTCATCTAAAAGAAATTTATATTTCGTTTTATCATTTTCTTTATATTCGTAAATTGCCTTTTTAAATTCAACTACACCCATAACAGTTTTAATTGAATCATTTTTTAGACCTCTATGCCTAAATGCATTCTTATCTCGTTCATCTTGTAGCTTTTCATCATATTTTTCTATGAACTCCTTTATTAAATTACAGCCCAACAAACAAACAAATTTATATATTTTTTTCTCTAACTCATTGAAATTTATTTCATTATTTGTTACAATAGTCTCAAACATAAATAACTCCTTTCAAAAAATGTTAATTCGCAATCAACATTTTCGGATTTATTTATGTTTTCTTTTTATGCCTAAAAGAACATAAATCTGCAAACTAAAATTTTACACTAACC
>JAFQCG010000010.1 GCA_017416535.1 Bacilli bacterium
CAGTCACACCTTTTCCTTTCCCTAAAGAATTACCTTCTTCATCTTTTTTAAAGCTATAACCATTTGATTCTATTTGGTGATAAGTTAACCACCTATTATCTTGATAACCATTAGCCATACTAACTAAAGTTAGATAAAAGTTATTAACACCACGATATGGTTTTTTAGTACTAAATGATTCTGGAACTTCACTTTTCCATCCCGGTTTCCAAAGTCCAGTTCCTTCACTTAAATTCTTTAATACCTCATCAATAATCTTTTGACGTTGAGGAGTTAGTTTATCATACATTGTTTTTTCGTTACTCAAAACTTATCTTCACCTCCTCAACCATAATTGGTTCTTCATCTTGGATTAAAAAGTCATCAGTATCAAGAAAGCTATCAAGTTCATCTAGACTTATACCTTTTGGAATTATAATTTCTTTTTGTATAATTTCTTTATTCATTTAACTTCCCTTTCCAAAGAAACTACCACTTGGTTTAACTACTTTTGGTGCTTCAGTTTTGGTGGGACGAAATCTTTCAGTTGTATCTCTTATAGCTTTAATTGCAGTTGACTCATAATAGTCTGGAGATTTTCCCGGTCTAAATAATCCACTTGTTGCAAATATTCTAATCATTTGTTCTTTATCACCATTACACCAAAAAGCAAGCCTATTCATTAAACTCATATCAGAATTACTATGATTATTTTGTAAGTCTTGTCCTTCATATAATGCTTTAAAAGTTTCTCCATGTTTAGAATTAATTGCTTTTTCTACAACATCTCTATCACTCATTAAAGATAATCCTTCTACACCTTGTCCGCATCCCATAAATGGTGTTCTTTTATCACAAGTTGCTTCTAGTATTTTCTTTATTGGTAAAGTATCAAAGTTTCTTAAACTTTTAGACTCTTCATTTATTAAATCACCAGTCATAGCAATAAAGTGAGACTTTTGATAAAACTCTAAATCACCATTTCTTGAAAATGTTCTTAAATCCATTCCATCAGTTTTTCCAAATAAATGTACTCCATTTCCACTAATTGAAGTTTCTGCATAGGTATTATCACTTGCAAATAAAACCTCTTTTGTAAGTGGTGAGTAAGATCCATCTTTTGTAATACACTTATCTAAATCAATACAACAAATTCCATTCTTTCCATCTAAAGCATAAGCTAATGTTTCACAGTTATTTTCCCTTGCATATTTACATGCTTCATCAAAAGTTGTCCAAGTAGTTGGATCATCACTTCTTGCAAACTTGCCTGTATGAACATCAATTAAGAATTTATCAAGGCGTCCTTTAGTTTCATTTTCTCTTGTCCTAACTACTACCCAGTTAGGCATTTTTTTCATTTCTTCAGGAACATTTGCTCTTAATACTTTTTCTCTTTCAAGAAATAAATTATTTGTAACACTACTAGGTCTAACAAGACCTGACTCATAATCTTTTAAATCTTTTCCACCAACTTCACTAATAAACTCATCAACCTTTAAAATGATTTGTTCATTAGACTTATTTTTAAGTGTTATTTCCATATCATCTTGAAGATTAATTCTTAAATGAGTATCACTTGAATCTTTAATTAATTTATTAGGTAAATAATAACAAAAACCTTGATATGAACCATTTGGCATTTTAAATAAACTAGACTCTTCATAAACACCAAGTCTTGCCTCTTTATTAACTGATACAACATTCCAGTTAGTATTTGATTTTCTATAATCATCAATATTAGATGAATCCATTTCTTCAATTAAATCAAATGGTGTAATTTTAGTTATTTCATTTGTTTCTCTATTTTTAACACTAATACTAAAATTGTCTGGTAAAGAGATTTTTAGTCTTCCATCTTTTAACTTGTCATCTTCCACAAACCTATTTGGAATATAAAAGTCTTGACCTTTATACTTTGAATAATTAGGTAAAACAAATAAAGATGATGATTCATACTTCCCAATTCTTGACTCAACTGGAACAGATAAGGTAACCATTTCATTATAAGATTTATGTGCCTCATAATCTTTATCCATTGTTCCTCTTACTAACTTTTCAAACTCTAACCCAGTAACAATCTTTTCTTTATCACCATTTCTTAAAATGATTTGTTCATTTTCTTCCACAATTAACTCTAAACAAAGTTCTCTTGAATCACTTTGTAAATCTGTAATCATTCTTCCTTGTTTAATCCTAGAATTAAACATATTGTAAGTATAACCACCATACTCTTCATGAGATGTAGGCATTCTTAAAAATGAATGATTATCATACTTTCTAATTAAAGCAGAAGTTGGAACGTTTATTTTAAGCCAGTTCTTCTTTTCACTTTCCACTTCATGATTTTCTTTCATAATGTTTTCTTCCTCCTTCACTAAATTTTTATTATATTTTTCATTATATCTAACAACTAGATTATTAATTTCAGAATAGTTTTCTATGCTTGAATATTCTTCTTTTAAATAGTAATCAAATAAACTAGATAGAATTGGTATATTTTCTCTAAATAACATTTCATATTCTTTATCATCTAAATTATTTTCTTCACTTGTAAGAAAGTCTTTAAGTTCAGTAAAGAAATGTATCTTATAACTTTCTTTAAATGCTTCATCATTTCCTTTTGATAAAACTTCTCGTCTAAACTCTTCATACTCATTTATTACTTTGTGTGAAACCATTTCTTTATAGAAATTATTCTTGCTTAAGTATGCTTTTAGTTCTTCATTATCTAAATTACTAATTAACTCATTTCTAATTTCTTCATTAGAAAATCCAAATTGTAAGATTACTCCTTTTCCAAAACTATCTTCAATTCTTTTACTAAATTCATCAGCTAGTACTTTACCAAATCTTTTTTTATCATCACTACTAGACTCTCCAAGTGGTAAAACAAAACGTTTGATATATTCTTTTTCATTTGAGTTAACATCTAAAAACTTTGTATGATCTTCTTCCATATAATCAAGCATTTCATTTACAACTTCACCTGATGTAGTAATAAAGTCAAGTCTTGTATTAAAGTAATCTTTAGCTTCATTACTTTTTAAAAACTCAATCCACTCTGGTTTTTCTATTCCAAACAGTCCATCATGATTTTCTATATCACTATCATCCTCTAGCTTACTTTCTGTATCATTAGGATATAATTTATAAACATCAAGTCCTAACTTTCTCATCACATCTACACTATTTACTTTAATAGGTAGCATTCCATTCCAACTATAACCATACTTATTCATCTCATCTTGACTCACTTCATATGATGGAAGAATATTAACTCTTAAACTTGCGACTTTATCGAATGGTTCAATAATTTCACTCTCCTTTATATCTTCTATAATAACTCCTCTATAGTTGTTATTTTCATCTTCACTTATCACTACATCATCACTTTTATTTAAATCAAGTTCAGCATTAATCTCATTTAACTCAATCTGTAATTCTTCTAGTTTTTCTTTATGTTCAAAAGGCATATCAACTTGTACTTTAGCATCTTCTAAATCTTTCTTTAATTGTTCTAGTTTTCTTTCTACTCTATCTTCTCTTAAAGGAAACTCTTTAAAGAAATTATCAAGTCTAGTCATATTACCTATTGAACTTGTTCCAATATCCATTGTGTATCTTCCACTAGCAGATAAAGTAATAGAACGTTCTTGAGTAAGTAAAATAATA
>JAFQCG010000030.1 GCA_017416535.1 Bacilli bacterium
TATGCTATTTTCCCTTCATCACCTTTTCCACCTATTCTATTTAATTCCATAGTATCATCAACAGTCATAGATTCTATTTCAGAAATATTGAAAGGTGCTAAACGTGCAGATGCAGTCATGATAATTGTACTCATCATTTTAGGAGAGGATGCAGACACTTTAAAATGTTTCCATTGTTTAACTCCTATATTTTCTGGATCTTTTTCTGCCCACGCATCAAACATCCTACTTAATGTTGAATTACCTTCCTTATCAGGTTCTGCTAATCTAATTAACTTTAATACAGTTTTAAAGTTCTTTTCTTTATCATCATAATTAAAAATTATATAATAAATTATTGCCTGTAAGAAAACCATCTCTGCTTTTTCCCAAAATGGATCACCTGTATTAGATTCAATAGTTTCTGATTTTGTGTTTAACATAATAGTATTAATTAATGTCATTACGTCATCTTCAGCAATCCATTCTTGAGTTTCTTTACTATTATCAATTGTTTTATTAATTTTCTTTATATACATAAGTGGATTGAAATGGTCAGACTTTGACTTATCAACTAAATTTAAAACACGAATATCATAGCCCAAATTAACTAAAGACATTCCACAATCTCTAACGAGCTCACCTTTAGGATCTGTGACAACAAATGTTTCTCCATTTGCATTTAATAAATTAACTTTAAAATAATAGCGTGATTTTCCACTTCCAGGACGACCAATCAAAATTAGGTGTCTATTCCTTTTAGATATTCTCATATTTTTAGCAAACATTTCTGTTGCTGTAAATATTTGATTTTTTTCTAATTCTTTTTCACAATAAGGTTTTATTGCCTTTGAATCTTCCCACTCTGCACTACCATAGGTATTTTCTTGTAAATTCTTTTTATTTTGATTCATAATTGTCTGAACAATTAACCAAGCAAAAACACCTACAAATAATGAAGTAGTAATAGTCTTCATATTTAATATTACAGGAGTTGTAATAATATGAAGTTTATCTAATGATTCAGTTAAATGAGAAAATTCAAACTTTCCTGCTACTTCTGACAAACTACAAACTCTAAGAGTATAATAAGAGGCGATTAACATTATTAACAAGATAATTACAATACTACTCTTTTTATTGCGTTTAACGATCAAATTCTCGTTCTTCTTCCTGTTCTAAAACAACATTTTCTATAACTTTATCATTCTTGTTTTTCTCTGCTAATTCATTTGCCTCTTTTACCAAATCCTCCGTTTTGGATTTTTTTTTACTAGCTTCTGCTAATTGTTTCGTATCCGTTTCTTTTAATAATATAGTAGTTGTTCCATTGGGTGATATTGAAGCAACATAATCTTTAGATGAATAAGTTTCTTTAAACTCTTTATATCTCTTAATATCATTTATTTCTATTTCCATAATATCATGTAGATTAGATTCACTTTCTATTGCTCTACCACCAGACGCACCATATTCTTTTATTGGACGCTCTGGAGCATATTCTCTATATTCATCCAAATCTTCAGAACGGATAGCAATTATCATTTCTCTTTCATTTAATACACAAGCTCCATGACTTGTTAATTCAAATAATTGCTCTCTTATTTCACAATATTCTTCTTTAGTGATTTTTTGAACGCAATAATTTTTTTGATAATCTCTAACAGGACATGAACCAAAATCTTCTCCAATTTTACTAAGGTCATCTATTTTAAGATTCATACCTCTTGATACCATTGGTTCTATATCCCTTTCATCAATTACACCATCTTTGTTCAAATCTGGTATCTCATTTTTTGTATTTTGTTTTAATCTATTAGGTGGTATCTTTTCTAATTGCTCATTAAAGAATGATAATTTGCTCTTATTAAAGATAAT
Organism: Bacilli bacterium; assembly: GCA_017416535.1. Classification (GTDB taxonomy): domain Bacteria; phylum Bacillota_I; class Bacilli_A; order RF39; family UBA660; genus JAEDES01. The sequence goes on from JAFQCG010000030.1 coordinate 1,858, forward strand.
AACATATTGTTCTTCTTCATCTCTTGTCTTTTCTTGAATAGCAATTTTTTTGTAATTTTCTGCCTTCTTTTTACAATACGCATTTAACGGTTTTATCTTACTTGTTTTTTCTTGTCTGGATAACCACTTATTAGATAATTTCATATTATACGCTGAAATGTTTTTATATTTATCTGCTTGATGTTTACAAAACTTATTTAATATTTTAATTTTTGAAGTTGCCTTACGTCTATCATCCCATTTTTTATATTTAATTTCATTACGTGCAATTTTCTCTTGCTGATGTAAAGATTTATTGCTACTAAGTTCACCGTCTGGGTGCATCTTCTTAATTCCCATTAAAACATTATTTTCACGACAAGCTGTTATTATTTGTTTTACTTCTGCTCTTGTTAAAGGTGGAGAAACACATAATTCCTTTGTCGGTCCATCTTTCCTTAATGCTTTCATTGATGATGAAAAGTGTTTTTGATAATAACGATTAGCTCTAACTAAAAATCTACCAAATATTATGGTAGAAATTTTACTAATCTTCGCAGACATTGATACAGACTTTTCAGCAGTATGCTCTAAATCATGTTTTGCATTACCATCCATTTATGCAACCTCCTTCTCTGGTACATCATAAACTACCTCTTTAGAACTAGGAAATTGGATTATATTATTATTTAACATTTCATTATAACTATCTATAACCTTAGAACTAGTATAATGATTAATGTATTCATCATTAATATTATGAAATCCAATTTGTTCATCCTTTAAAAATTCTAATACTACTTTTTCTTTATTTACTTTACTCTTTACCAAATTAACTTCAATATATCCTTCTATATTATCTATGACTAATGGTATTTTTATATAATTTGATTTAAAACTACATTTTGTTTTTGGTACTTCTAAAACTAATACTTCCTTATTCTTTAAATTACTAGGTGTAAACACCTTAACATATTTACTGATTTCAGAAAAAGATAACCTTCCTTCATAGTCTTTCTTAAATCCTGTTAATCTATATTTTGAAAATCCACTATTAAATAACCCTTTACGTGGTGCTATTATTAAATAACTTTTGTTATCTGTCCAATTACATATTTTCTTAATCGCAAATAATAATACATTTGGATCTTCGGTTTTAATATAAAAACCTTTTTCTGTTTCTAAATAAATTTTAGAATGATAAATCTTACAGATAGGTTCTTTATATTTTGAGATATAACTATTATCATATAAAATATCATCTTCTTTTGGTATAGATGTTATTTCTTCGTTAGTTTCTATTGCTTTTACGTTTTTTTTTGTTTTATCTTCCCAATTTTCTTTTAATTCATCAAAACTTTTAGTATTTACGTATTCACCTTCTAAATTATAAATTGGATAAGATTGTCCGTATTTTAATTTTGTAAAAATAGTATCACCATTATCTGATTTTAAACATTCACTTTTTGGTATATAAAAATACTCTTTAGCACTAGTAAA
>JAFQCG010000031.1 GCA_017416535.1 Bacilli bacterium
AAAGTCCTCTTCAAATTTTCTAAAACTATTATCGTAGTAATGAGCATATCCGACTATATCGTAATGTGCTATATCACCACAAGCGTTAGTAAAAAACTTATATAAGTCATCAGACAAGTGCATAAAATCTTCACTCTTTTGGAGTTTTCTATATTTATCCACAATTTTGTTGAAAGAATAAACCGTATTACCATCATATAAAATTGTTGCACCTATTTTGTTATCATCTATACATCTTTGAATTATTAATCTATCTTTTTCTTCTATTCCTGTTAAATCTAGATTTTCAATAAATGAAATAGCTCTATCAATAGTAACTTGATTACCGTATATTTTTATTTTCTTATCTTTCTTTATTATTTCAATATGATTCTTCATATTGCTCCTTTCTTTTGTTTACACTAGTAAACAATAATTTAAAAAAAATATTACCTTTCTAATTCCTCTTCTAATTCTTGTTGCTTTTTATCTTCTTCATTACGTTTTTCTAAATTTTTTCTACATTCAAGTATTCTTCTAGCAGTTATACATATTTCATTCCAAGAAACACTTGTGACTACTGTTCTACTTGCCATTTTAGCATTTTTCATATAACGAAGTTCTACACCTCTATACATACGATCTTTGAAACAAGATAGTTCCCTAGTCATTACAGATATGAATCTGTCTTCATTTTTATCTTTTAATACTGCTGCCATTAAATAATGATCCTTAGTATATGAAAAAATTTCAAAATCAAATTTCTTTGCCTGTATTTCTAATTCTTTTTTCATTTGATTTGGATAATCTTCGTAGTTTTTATTAGTCGGTTTTTTTAATATTTTTTCTTCTATCCATTCATTTATAAAGTTCACTACGCTTTTCCTCCTCTCTTGAGCATCTACTAGAAATGACACAACAAGAATATAAAAATAATAAGAGGAACAAAAGAAATATAACTAATAAAACAATTAATATTTTACCTATCATATTCTAGTTCCTCCTCCTTCTCTATTGCCAAACAAGGTTCTAATATTTCTTTTAATTTACTACATAAATCCCTTTGATTAGAAAAAGAGTATCGTTGATGACTATCATGATACTCTTTACTATCTACATCTAAATCTAATTGAGCAGTAGTTATTGTTAATTTACCCCACTCATGACATATCCACATTCGCTTATTAATTTTACTGACTTCCATAACTATCCATAATGGTCTATTCATTTCAACATAACCTTTTTGAACACTATGCAACCAATTAGAATAATCAGATATTGTATCAATATCAGCAGTAAATATTAATTTATATAATTCTCTATATTTTGTTTTATATATAGTATTTTGTAAATTCCCTGTTCTTCTCATCTTACACCATCCTTAATATTGACTAGTAAACTTCTTAGTTCCCACTCCTCTTGTCCAAGTATCACCAATACCATTAGTACATGATACAGCAACCCAGTATAAGTATGGGAAGTTGTAATTTGTATAATTAGTATGGTTTGCTATATAGTCCTTTTGAATATCAGCTTGTGCTCTTGTTAATGTATAATCTGTGACTACCCAATATTGTCCTGGTGCAGATGGAGCTTCTTCTATCCTTCCAGTCCATCCAGCAGATTTAAATACATTTAACAATCCCTCAGCGTTTCCATAAGGTCCGTGTCCTGTCATCAACATACAATAAGACTCTGTAATATTAGCATATAAATTAACTGTATTAGTTGGCATCTTATCAACCCAACCATCCCAAGAATTAAATTTATGATAAATATCTAAAGCACTTTGAGCATTTAGATTTTCAGGTGTTGTATTATATGCAACTGAACGTGTAGCCCATAATGAACCTTGAACATAATAATTAACTGTATAATAATTAACTGTCCAATTTGCTGTATAACTTCTATTTCCTGTTGAACCTTTACTTACAGTCACATTTTTTGATGTTGAATTTAATCCAGTACCAGACCATCCTGTAAAGGTATATCCTGTTCTTGATGGTGTTGGTAAAGTAAATGTATTACTTTCAACATTATAACTTGTTTGTAATGGTGATGCTGAACCTCCAGCTAAGTTATAAGTTATATCGTATTGTATTACTTTCCAATTTGCAGTATATGACTTATCGCCTGTACTACCTTTTGCTATACTTACACTTGTTGATGGTGTGTTTCCATTACTTCCAGTCCATCCTAAGAAGGTGTATCCTGTTCTTGATGGTGTCGGTAATGTTATTGTATTAGATGCTACATTATAAGTTTTAGTTAATGATGAGGTAGAACCACCACCTAAATCATAAGAGATATTATAAGTAATAATTTCCCAATTTGCAGTATATGATTTTTCTCCTATACTACCTTTAACTATACTTACATTTGTTGATGGTGTACTTCCATTACTTCCAGTCCATCCTAAAAATTTATAACCCTTTTTAGTTGGTATAGGTAAAGTAAATGTTTCTGTTTCAATATTATAAATATTTACTAAAGAAGATGCTGAACCACCATTCAACTCATAACTAATATCATAATTAATAACCTTCCACTTAGCAACTAACTCATGATCATGTTCTTTGTTTTGCAAACTATCTTCAGTTATCAATGTGTCGTTATAATACCATCCCTCAAAAGTATATCCAACTCTTGATGGAGATGGTATAGTACCATATAAACTATTATAAGAAATCATGATATAGTCTTCTTCTACAACTCCACCATTCGCATTTAAACTTACTTTATAAGGATTAGATGTCCAATTTGCTTTGTAAGTTTTATTACCAACAGAACCTTTACGAATGACTACTTCTAATTGTGGTTTTAAACCATTGCTTCCAGACCAACCTAAGAAGGTGTATCCTGTCCTTGTTGGTGTTGGTAATGTTATTGCATCAGATTCTACATTATATTTAATTTCTTTAGCATCATCATTTCTACCAGTATTAAGATTATACTTAATTGTATATTCATTAGTAGTATATTGTGCTTTATATATAGTATCCTCTTTTATTACACCAATAGATGGATTCCATCCTGTGAAAGTATAACCATCAATAAAAGGATCTTCAGGTGCTACTGATTTATTTCCATAATCAACAGTTTCACTCTTTAATAAAGCACCAAACAAATCATAATATTTTACTTCTAACTTTATAATTTCCCATTTAGCATATAATGTTATTTCTTCATTATCAATAGAAGATAAATTATATATTTCTGCTTCATCTTTATATATCACATCACCATTAATTGAAGTAGTCCATCCTAAGAAGATGTATCCTTCTTTTGTAAATTGATTCTTAATTAATTTAGATGTTTGATTATATATAAATTCTTGTTTTTGCATTTTTCCTTGACCTTCAGAAGAATTATAAGAAATATAATAAGATATAGGTTCATAATTAGCAGTCATTTCTTTATTACCAACAGAACCTGTGGATATTTTATAATCTATTATAGGTTCTTTATTATCTGGTGTTGTCCATCCAATAAAATTATAACCTTGTTTTGTTGGTGAAGGTATTATTATATCTTCACTTTCTACATTATAACTAGGAGGTGCTTCGTCCAGCGTTCCTCCATTAAGGTTATAGTTAATATCATAAGTAATTAAATTCCATTCAGCATATAAATTAATGTCTTCAGGAACATTATATAAAGTATCACCAGACACAAATTCATCATTAGAATTTTTCCAACCATTAAATGTATAACCATCTTTTTCAACTTCTGGTAATTCACCATATTCAGAATCAAATTTAACTTCTCTTTTTATTAAAGAATCATTATTATCTTTTGAATTGAATATTAAGTTATATGAATTAGCATCATAATTAGCTTCTAATTCTATATTATCAACTGAACCTGTGGATATTTTATAATCTATTATAGGTTCTTTATTATCTGATGTTGTCCATCCAATAAATGAATAACCTATTTTTTCTGGAGAAGGAATTATTATATCTTCGCTTTCTACATTATAATTAGGAGGTGCTTCGTTCAGCGTTCCTCCATTTAATAGATAAGATATATCATAACTATTAATATCATATAAAGCAGTAATAACTAATTCCTCTTTTACTGTGGATAATTCTTTATCCCATCCTGTGAATGTATAACCTTTTCTAGTTGGATCTTCAGGTATAACTATTTCACTATCATAATCTAATTCGCTTTGTTGAATTATAGATTCATCATAATCTAAAAATGTTATTTGATATGAATTAACTTCCCATATAGCATATAGAGTTATAATATCACCACTTTTAGAAGACAAATTTTCCAATTCTTCTTTATCTTGAAAATCTGCTATACCTTCTTTTTCTTGCGACCAACCTACAAATGTATATCCTTCTTTTGTAAACTTATTTTCGTTTAAGGTACAAATATTATCTATTTTACATATAATAGATTCCATTTTACCATATCCACCATTAGCATCAAAAATAATACTATATTCTTTTTGTGTTTCTGGTTTGGGAGAAGGTTTTACTTTGTTAGGTTTTACAACTTTAACTTCTTCATTAACAACTTCTTTTTCCTCTTCTTTTTCTTCAGGAATAATCACTTCATTTTGAACTGGTGGTTCAATAGGTTTCTCTTCTTCCTGTTTAGGAGGATGAGTACATGCAAATACAACAGAAGCAGTTAAGATAACAAAAAATATTAAAAGAAAAGGAATACGCCTTTTCAATGTAATATAATTATTATCACCTACAAAAACGTATCCTTTCTTAAATCCAAATAATTTTTCTTTTACTTCAAACTCTTTATTATCAAATAATAATAAATCCAGCTCTTTTTCTTCAGAACTGGATTTATATTTTTTTAATCTAGTTTTTCCAACAATTACATTG
>JAFQCG010000032.1 GCA_017416535.1 Bacilli bacterium
GATCGTTCCTAGCTGACTCCATTCATCCATATAAATTTGACAACCTGATGGTAAAGAACCATTATGCTGACTTGCATTATAATCTATTATTGTAAATATTTGAGAATATAAGATATTTGCAAGAAAGTTAAAAGTAGAATTATTTGGACTTGTTATTATAAAACAAGCAATTTTTCCTTTATCACCTGCTTCCCCAATTCTACTCAATTCTAATGTATCAGTAGTAGTCATATTTTCAAGTTCTGCTATATTAAAAGGTGCAAGTCTAGCTGAAGCAGTCATTATAATTGTTGACATCATTTTTGGAGACGATGCAGACACTTTAAAGTGATTCCATTGTTTTATACCAACATTATCTGGATCTTTTCTTTCCCAAGCATCAAATAATCTTCCAAGTTGCGAATTACCTTCCTTATCAGGTTCTGCAAGTCTAATAAGTTCAAGAATAGTTTTAAAATTCTTATCCTTGTCTTCATAATTAAAAATAACATAATACATAATAGCTTGTAGAAAGACCATCTCTGCTTTTTCCCAAAATGGATCACCTGTATTGCTTTCAATGGTATCGGATTTAGTGTTTTGCATCAATACATTTATAAGTGTCATAACATCATCTTCTTGTATTCTTTCTTTTTGAATTTCTTCAGATATAGAAAGACCATTATTCATATCAATTTCTTTATATTCTTTTGGTATTCTTCTAATATACATTAATGGATTGAAATTATCAGATTGACTTTTATCAACTAAATTTAAAACTTTTATATCATAACCATTGTTTACTAAGGACATTCCACAATCCCTTAATAATTCTCCTTTTGGATCTGTAACAATAAGTGATTCTCCGTTTGCACTTAATATATTAGGTTTAAAATAACTTCTACTTTTCCCTGTCCCTGGTCTTCCAATTAGGGTTACATTTCTGTTTCTTTTGGATATTCTCATATTTTTAGAAAATAATTCTGTCGATGTAAATATTTGATTATTTTCAAAAACTGGATCTCTAAACTTTTTTATAGTATCAGGAGTTTCCCAATCAGAAGAACCATAAGTATTTTCTTGAATGTTCTTTTTTATAGATAATTGATAATTAAAAATAATCACAAAAGTCATAAAACCGACAAAGATAGATATACCAACTGTTTGAGAATTTATTATTAATGGTGTATTAAATTTATAGATTGTATTTAACGCCTCATTCAAATAATCTATTTTAAAATCTCCACCATTTTGTTCTACTAAAGTACATACTCGTAAAGTAAAATAAGAGGCGATTAAAACTATCAAAAAAATAAGAACATAGTTTGTTTTATGTTCTCTTTTAACGATCAATTAATTGTTCCTCTTCTATTTCTATCATAGGATCAATATCCAGAGATTGTTCTTTTTCTTCAGCAAATTCATTAGCCTCTCTTAACAAATCTGCTGTTGAAGACTTTTTTTTAACTTCATCAGCCATTTCCTTGGTATCCTTTTCTCTTACATAAGCATTTATTGAGCCATCCGCATTATGAATAGCAACAAAATCTTTTCCTTTATATGTGTTCTTAAATGTACCAAAATCACTATCATTATTTAATTTAACACTAATTATATTATTGCTATTGCTTTCTGCTTCAATCTCTTTTGCTCCACTAGCACCATACTCTTTTATCGGTTTATCAAGAGGAGCAAACTTTTTATATTCTTCTAAATCATCAGAATTAA
>JAFQCG010000033.1 GCA_017416535.1 Bacilli bacterium
CTGAAATTTATCAGTCTAACGCAACAAGGTCAGACTTTTCATAACGATTGTGTCCTTGCAAACTCTTTTTATATTTCCAACATGTAATAGCTTCATCCAAACTTCTTCCCTGATTATCTTCGAAGAAATCTCGGATGTATGTATTATACTCAAATTGCTTACCAATCGTTGTTTTACCCTTTTTCTTTTCTTCTAAAATCTGATAATATGCATTAATTGCATCACCATAAGTCTTTCCAGCATTGCTCTTTAACCACTTCTGGAACAAAACATTAAAAGAAAAACTTTTACCTATTTTTTCTTTAAAAAAGGCTCTATGCTTTTCGGAACATACTATATTGGATTCAATTAGTGTATTCTCTGTAATTAATCCAACATCTATTGTTGCTTTTCTTTTTGCAGAAGTTTCTAATACCTTTCCCGTATCAAGAAAACAGGCAATTCTATCTGTAAGCTCAATCTTTCCACCCGAAACAGGCAGATTGTTTTCCCTACAAAAACCAACTAATTCTTCCTTCAAATAATAAAAACTTCGAAAAGTTTTTCCATCTAATTCCTTATTCAAATCTGGTCTTTCACTCATTTTCATTCTCTCCATAAACTTCAAATTTATCTAATTATATCAGTATCTACATATAAACACAAATATCCAAATTCTTTTATTTAAAAAAGAACCCCTTGTATCAACATTAAATACAAGGGGTTTGTCTTTATTTATAATTTGTCTAGCAATCTACACTTGCAATGCTTATTTTGCATTAATAGCAGCCTGTGTTGCTAAGTCTGCAAAATATGTATTGTAATGATTTTTATCAACTCTTAAGTTGTAAACTATTCGAAATTGGAATTTATCGTTTATCGATTTCTCTTGCAATTCTACTTTTTTTCAATGTCTTATTCTTTAAATGCCCAATCAAAACATTTGGATTATAACTATAAGATAGCCTTACTATATAATAATTTATCCACTCAATAATAGAAAATAGCAAAATAAAAACAGAAAGTATTGTCACTGCAATATTACTGTAATTCAACACGATTACTAAAATCCCTATGCATAACAAAATTACATCTATTATTTTAAATATTCTGTATATAATTACTACATTTGTTGAAAGGAACTTAGGATTGGACATTCTTTTAAATAAAACAAACCAGTAAATAGAACCTTGAATAAGAATAAAACTAAGAACCATCAATAGATACATAATTTGAAGCATCATTTTGGGGTCCACTAACCACTTCTTAAACATAAAAAAGCAAAACCAAAACGATATCACTGCAGCAAGTTCCCCTGTACATAAGCTTATCAGTTCTTTTTTTATCTTTTCACGTAATTGCATTACTTACCTCCACAAATTCTAACTTCACATTCTATTTTACTCCATCCATAGGCTAAAAACAATACAAAAAGGCCAATCGGATTTTTTCTCCCATCAGCCTTACTACTTACCATAATATCTCTATAAACTCTTCTTCATCATATTATAGATAATTTCATTTAACA
>JAFQCG010000034.1 GCA_017416535.1 Bacilli bacterium
AATTAGAAGCTAATTATGATGCTAATTCATATAACTTAATATTCAATTCAAAAGATAATAACGATTCTTTAATAAAAAGAGAAGTTAAATTTGATTCTGAATATGGCGAATTACCAGAAGTTGAAAAAGATGGATATACTTTTAATGGTTGGAAAAATTCTAATAATGAATTTGTGCTTAGTGATACTTTATATAATGTTCCTGAAGATATTAATTTATATGCTGAATGGAATTTAATTACTTATGATATTAATTATAATCTTAATGGAGGAACGCTGGACGAAGCTCCTCCTAGTTATACAACTGAAAGTGAAGATATAATAATACCTTCACCAACAAAGCAAGGTTATAACTTTATTGGATGGACAACATCAGATAATAGTGAACCAATAACAGATTATATAATATCTAAAGGTTCTGTTGGTAATAAAGAATTAACTGCTAATTTTGAACCTATATCTTATTATATTTCTTATAATTCTTCAGAAGGTCAAGGAGAAATGAAAAAGCAAGAATTTATATATAATCAATCATCTAAATTAATTAAGAATCAATTTACAAAAGAAGGATATACTTTTGAGGGTTGGTCAACATCAATTAATGGTGATGTAATATATAAAGATGAAGCAGAAATATATAATATAACTTCAAAAGATGATGAAGTTATAACTTTATATGCTATATGGGAAATTATAAAGTTAGATGTAAAATATTATGATTTATTTGGTGCTTTATTAAAAAGTGAAACTGTTGATTATGGAAATAAATCAATAGCACCTGAAGATCCGTTTATTGATGGTTATACATTCACAGGATGGAATCCATCAATTGATGTAATTAAAGAAGATACCATATATAAAGCACAATATACTACTAATGAATATACGATTAAGTATAATCTTAATACTGGTAAAAGTGATGATGCAAAAGAAATTAAATATAATGTAGAATCTGATGCAATAACATTACCAACACCATCAAGAACAGGATACACCTTCTTAGGATGGACTGGAAGTAATGGACTAAAACCACAATTAGAAGTAGTCATTCGTAAAGGTTCGGTTGGTAATAAAACTTACAAAGCAAACTGGACATCTAATCCTTATAAAGTAAGTTTAAATGCGAATGGTGGAGTTGTAGAAGAAGATTATATTATGATTTCTTATAATAGTTTATATGGTACTATACCATCTCCATCAAGAGTTGGTTATACTTTTGAAGGTTGGTATTATAATGACACATTGATAACTGAAGATAGTTTACAAAACAAAGAATTTGATCATGAGTTAGTTGCTAAATGGAAAGTTATAAATTATGGTATTAGTTATGAGTTGAATGGTGGTTCAGCATCTTCTTTAGTAAATATTTATAATATTGAAACAGAAACATTTACTTTACCTATACCTACTAAAAAGGGGTATAAATTCTTAGGATGGACTGGTAGTAATGGAAGCACACCATCAACAAGTGTAAGCATAGTTAAAGGTAGTATAGGAGATAAATCATATACAGCAAACTGGGAAATTATTACTTATAATATTTCTTATGATTTAGGTGGTGGTTCAACTTCATCATTAATTAAAACTTATAATGTAGAATCTAATACAATAACATTACCAACACCAACAAGAACAGGATACACCTTCTTAGGATGGTCTGGAAGTAATGGAAA
>JAFQCG010000035.1 GCA_017416535.1 Bacilli bacterium
ACATGCTACTGATTATACAACAGAAGAAATCATCAAAATTTTGAGAGAGTGGACTGGACTAACTCAAAAAGATTTCGGTAAAACAATTAGCAGGTCTGAACGTAGTATTCAATCGTTAGAATCTGGCGACAGACATTGTACTGTAGACACTTTATTACAAATAGCAAAAACTCATAACATAAAAATAGTAATAACAAAAGATGCTTCAAAATAGAAGTATTTTTTTATACCTTTTTAGTTTAACGAATCTTCACCTCCTCACCTCACTACATAAACTATAGCAAAAAAAGGCAGCACAAGACAAGAGCATGAGCTCTTTTTTGTACTGCTAATATTTCTCACTATATAAAAAGTTTAACGCATAGCGTCCCAAAAGTCAAGAATAAACTGTATTTCCTTTAAAATTATATATAGGGTGATACAATGACTTTAAGGTATGAAGAGTTAAGGTTGGATTCAGAAAAGAAGCAAGGAGAAATAGCAGAGATCTTATCAGTTAAAAGAAATACTTATTCTAAATGGGAAAATCTTATTAATGATATGCCGTTAGAAAAATGTAATGAACTTGCTAATTACTATAAAACGACATTAGATTATGTATTAGGTTTGTCAAATACACGAGAATATATAGATACACCTTTAAATATAGACTGGAAACTTGTATCTGAAAGATTATCAGAATTAAGACATTTAAAGAATTTAACTGAAAGAGAATTAAGCAGCAAAATAGGTTTTGCGCAGACAACATATTCATATTATGAAATAGGTAAAAGAAGACCAACCACTATGAAACTATTATCAATAGCGCAATATTATAATGTATCTATTGATTATATAGTAGGAAGAAGTAATAACACGCTAATAAGTAGAAAGTAGAAAAATTTCTACTTTTTTTCATTTTGTAACTTAGTTGTAACTTTAGAGTAATATAATTTATTTGTAAGAACGGAAGGAGAATATTTATGGAAATATTAAAAGTTGAAAATCTTACAAAGATTTATGGCAAAGGAACAACTAAGGTAGTTGCTCTTGATAATGTGTCTTTTTCTGTTGAAAAAGGGGAATTTGTTGCAATAGTTGGTGCATCAGGTTCAGGTAAATCTACATTATTACATTTAATCGGTGGAGTGGATCGTCCAACATCAGGAAAAGTATTTATTGATGGAAAAGATATTTATGAACTTGATGATGATAAACTTGCAATTTTTAGAAGAAGACAGGTAGGGTTAGTATATCAATTCTATAATTTAATTCCTATATTAAATGTAGAAGAAAATATTACATTACCTTTAGATTTGGATAACAGAAAGCCAAATAAAGAGTATCTTAATTCATTAATTAAACTATTAGGACTAGAAAGTAGAAAAAATCATTTACCTAATGAACTATCAGGAGGACAACAACAAAGAACTTCTATTGGTAGAGCATTAGTAACAAATCCAACAATAATACTTGCAGATGAACCAACAGGAAACTTGGATTCTAAATCAAGTGATGAGATCGTAGAACTATTAAGGAAATCAAACAAAGAATATAAACAAACAATAATAATGATTACTCACAATATGGAAATAGCAAAATGTGCTGATAGGATAATTCAAATAGAAGATGGAAAAATTGTTAAGGAGGGATAGTTATGGAGATACTAACTAAATTAACAAAAAGAAATCTTAAACTTAATAAGAAACGAGCAGTAGGTACTGTTATAGGTATTATGCTTTCAGTTGCTTTAATTTGTGCTGTTAGTGGTATGTTTACAAGTTTTAGAGAAACATTAATACAAAATGCAATAAATGAAAGAGGATACTTTCATATAGCTTTTGAAACAATAACAAAAGATGAATTTAAAAAGTATGAACTTAATAATGATGTTGAAGATATTAATGCTGTATATGAATTGGGAGAATCAACTTATGTAAATGCTGATAAAGATGAACCTTATATTACAGTTTATTCAACAAACAGAGAAGACTTTGATAAATTATCTTATACATTGGTGGAAGGTAATTTTCCTAAAAATTCAAATGAGATTGTACTAAGTAAAAGAATGGCTTTACAATCTGGATTAAAAGTTGGGGATTATATAGAATTAAATGTTGGAGAGAGAAAGACAAATGATGGATATGAATTAGGCGAGTATAATCCATATCAAGGTGAAGATAACGAATATATTGATAATCCTGTTTATAAAAAATATAAAGTTGTAGGAATATCATATAGAGAAAGAAATAATCGTGCAGTATATGGAATAACAACAGGAGAAACAACTGATAATATTCATGCTTATATATCATTAAAGCATCCTCATGATTATAAACAATCTTTTGTAGAATTATTAGGGGCAAATAGTTATGATGATATAGAGTGGAATAGAATACCAAATTTAAAGTTTCAATATACAATTAATAATGAATTATTAAGATGGCAAGTATTTGCATTTTCAGACTCTACAATTAGTATGTTTAGTGGAATAGTAAGTGTAGTTATTGCTATTATAATTTTTGTAAGTGTATTTTGTATTAGAAATTCATTTGCAATATCAACAACAGAAAAAATGAAAATGTATGGAATGTTAGCAAGTGTTGGAGCATCAAGAAAACAAATTAAAAAAAGTGTAATATTAGAAGGAATAATATTAGGTTTAATAGGAATACCTTTAGGAATATTATGTGGTTTTATTGCTGTATTTATTTTAATACAAGTGGTAAACGCATTATTAGGAGATACATTATTTAATAATATTGATGGTCTAGTATTCAAAATATCTATAATACCAGTTGTAGTATCAGTATTATTAGGATTTGTAACAATATATTTTTCAAGTATTTCTTCAGCAAAAAGAGCTAGTCGTGTAAGTCCAATTGATAATTTAAGAAATACAAAAGATATTAAAATTAGTGCAAAAAAATTAAAGACACCTAAGATTATTAGTTTATTATTTAAAACTGGTGGTGTTCTTGCTTATAAAAATTTAAAAAGAAGTAAGAAAAAATATCGTACAACAGTAATATCATTAACAGTAAGTATCTTTGTATTTATAACAATGTTTTACTTTGTAAATGAGGGATTTAGTCAAGCAGGTATGTAT
>JAFQCG010000011.1 GCA_017416535.1 Bacilli bacterium
AAAATGGCAAAAACAACAACAATTATAACTCAAAAAAAATCATCAATGCTCACTTTTTTTGTGAGCTTGATGGTGATTTTATGTCTTGCGATTGATGCGTGGTGGTTTTTTATTTTAAAAGTTGAGCCAGATGTATTGGTTGCAAAAACATATAATGTTGGTGCGCAGACAATAGTTAAAGCTGATGGCACGACAGAAACAAAAGACTTCATGGAACTAAATCTCTATGATGACTGTTTTGAACTTAAATTCAATTATGTTCGAGATGAAAACCAAAATGCATTCTATTCAAAAGGTATTCAACTTTATGCGAGTAGTGGTTTAGATTTAGGATTTAAAGAAAAATTTTATCAACATAAAGAAAAACATGAGGGAACTCCTGTGCTTACAAGTGAAACATTTGCAAGTGTTAAAGAGTATTACAATGTTGAGTGTAATGTTTTAAATAAAAATCCATATTATTATTTTTTAGACGATTATCAATATGCATCTGGAGATGATTACGAAACCACACTTGAAAATAATTTAAATGCACCAATTTCGAAAAATACAATGTTTGGTGTTCAAATTGGTGATGAGCTTTATGGTATGTATTTAAAATACGATTCTGTATTTTATAAAACTGAAGCTGATATTTTTTCAGCATTAACTGGTGACCCATTAAAGCAGGTTGTTAGAACGGAAATTGATGATAGATATTATATGTATCAATCAAGTCAATATGATTTAAGAACTGAAAAATTCGGAGTATTCAGTTTAGGAACAAGATATTTTACTGGTGTAGATAATAACTACAGAGAATGTGATATTTATTATTTTGCAGAGATTTTATATGATGCAATTAAAAATCTTCCAAACGGAACTTCTCAAGATATTCTTTTCACATTTGATGATTTATTTAATTATTATAAATACAATCCAGAAACAGAAAAACATTCTTTATGTTCAGAAGAAGATACAGCAAAAGTTAAAAACCACACAAAGAGTTACTACACAATTCATGTAACAAAGCATGAGGGTGAAATTAAGAAAGCGTCGCAATCATTATTCAAAAGAGTTAAGGGTTCAGCAAACTATGATACTTCTGGAACTATTGGCGAGTCAATGTATTTTATCGGAAGAACGATTGTTGAACTTACAGAAGCTGATTTTGAACAAGTTTTAATCGATAATGGTTTTAAGCTTGTTTTAAAAGAAGAATTTAGAAACTATCACTATGAAAACAGAAACGATATTAAACTTTACATTAAGATAGATGAAAGAGTTTCACAGCTTGGAAATTTCTATGGTATTGAAGATTCATCACTGAAAGGCTTTTCAATCTATAGAATAACTGGAGGTGGTTTATGTTAGAATGGTTGTTTGGTTCATACACAACACCAATTTTAATTGCATTGGCTATTATAGCTGTTGTGTTTTTTATAATAAAATTTCCAAACGGAAAAATATTTATTTATACAATACTCGGTGTATGTTTGCTTGGAACGGCAATTTATTCAGGGATAAACATTTATAACTATCACACAGTGGGTGGTGGTGTATTTGGAAGTATAGAAGAAATTGAATCACCCAATCAGGTGTTCCAAAATAAAACAACTTTTGAATTTAAAAATATAATGCTAACTCAATCAGATGGTGATTTATATGAGGCTAGATTTGAAACAGACTCAGTTGTTAAACTTTCAGCCGAAGAAAGATATAAAATCACTGTAAATAATTTGCCTTGTAAATATTTGATTCATTCAAACGATTATGTTGTCTGCGAATATAAATATAATTTCTATGATGAAAATTTTAACTCAATTTTAGAAGAGCCTGATACAATTCAATTTAAAATCGCGTTTTATGAAAAATACACATATTTAGTAGTATCATCGCAAGGTGGTTCAAAGGCTGTTGATTGTTGGAATGATTATTTTAATAAAAATGATTTTGTTTTAAAAATTGAAGCATCAAGTAATGTTTATATTCCACAAGCTGAATATAACACAATTACACTTTATATAGATGATGGAATCACTCAAGAAGTTGAAGTTTTGAATGGTTACACATTTGAACTTCCAGAGATTGAAAGTCCTGATACTAGAAGATTTCTTGGTTGGTCAACTGATAATGAAAATGTTTTAGATATGACAAATATAACTGTTACTGATGATATAACATTCTATGCGTTGTATGACATAACCAGATTTAAAGTTAATTATTACAATCAAGAGGGAACTGAAGTAATAAAAGTAATTTTTTATGAAGAGGGCGAAAATGATTTAAATTACTCGGTAATGCCATCAGATGTTGGTTTAGATAATTCTGGTACGAGTTTTTGTTTTTGGACTGTTGAACAAACTGAAGTAATTGGAATGGGTGATAACTCGTCAGATTATATAAAGATTGAAACAATAGAACAATTAAAAATGATGTATCCTGACAGTCAAGAATTTAATCTTTATCCGTTAATTTATTCAATGTATTAAAGGAGAGTGTTATTTATGAGAATGATTTTATTTGTAATTATTGTTGCAAGTTTCATTTTATATCCATGGGTTGGCAAGGCTTATTCTTGGGTATTAACACCACTTGTTGAAAATTCTTTTGGCGCTGTTTTTGTGGGTTGCTGCTTACTTTTCTCACTTATTGGAATATTCAATTTATTTATGGGAAAAACAAGAATCGACTCTTCAGGAATGCCGAAGTTCAAAAAGAAAAACAAACAACAATAATAAAACCATATCAGAGAGGGGAAAATGGAAAATGGGTTTAGAAAAACATTAGCAGATGAATTAGCATTCAATTTAAGGTATTTAAGACAAACACCACTCCTTGAGTATCATAAAAAACCATTATATGGAAACTTCAAAAGTTCCTGGGCAAGAACCATTGGTTATTACTTCAGATTCTTCTGCTTCATTTTCTCAATCATTTTAACAGTGCGTCTGGTTTTAGATTTTGAACTGAACTTCTGGTGGTATCTCGAACTCGCATTATTAGCACCAATTGTTGTCATCAATACAATTCTTTTTATTATGGATATAACATATAAAATCAGGGTTGAAATCCATGATGAAAAAATATCAATTGACACTTCAATTCGCAATCGTTCAGGTCCACCAGGTTCAGGGAAAACATCTTCAGTATTCTATGATGGAAAGGTCATGGCAGATAAAATGTGGCTTAAGATAATTTTAGAATATAAACTTCTTGAGCCATATCTTGATGAAATTCCATTCTGGCCAGAACAGTTAAAAGAAGACGCTGAAGAAATTATTGAAGCATTTGAATATTACCAAACATCAGGAACCGTGCCATGCCTTTGGTCAAGCGTGCCAGCATTTGTTGATGGCGTTCCTGCAAATAGACTAACAGCAGACCACTTGTTTCAAAAGAAAAAACTTGTTTATGGTTCGGTTTTAGTCATTGATGAAATTAGACTGATTCTTCCTCAAGAGATG